>NZ_QMEB01000275.1:0-468 GCF_012912135.1 Brasilonema bromeliae SPC951
TTCCAAGAAGTTGATGGCGGTGATGATACCCCGACCGGCGCAACCTACACCAGGCTCAGGACCACCAGATTCCACGCACTTAACACCACGGAAGCCGGTGAGCATCACTTCTTCGATTTCCAGGTCTTCCACTGCACCCCGTTCAGCAGCCAAGTGAAGCACGGTGGTTTGAGCTTTGCTGTGCAACATCAAACGGGTAGAGTCTGCTTTGGGGTCGCAACCCACAATCATAATGCGCTGACCCATTTCTGCCATAGCGGCAAGGGTGTTTTGGGAGGTGGTAGATTTACCGATACCGCCTTTACCGTAGAATGCTATCTGTCTGATTTTTTCGTCGGACATGATGAGTTTTTCTCCTGCAATTGATTGCTAATTGATTGGTTGGTTTGGTGGGTCTTTGCTTTTTGTGAGTCACGCCTGTAAAATTACAGCGGTGACCGCTTGTAGAACGAATCAGGTGGCTTTAGC
>NZ_QMEB01000275.1:478-7886 GCF_012912135.1 Brasilonema bromeliae SPC951
GCTCTACCCCTAAAACTATCCAAAGCAAGAACATCATTTATCCTCGTTAAATTTTTTTGGGTTTACGCACTTTACAAGTCACTCGTAATGTGCATTGTCCTGAAACACCAAGTAAGACTTGACCCCCGCTACCCTAAAATTCAAAATTCAAAGTTCTAAATTCAAAATTTTGAATTCCCCCCAACGGGGGCGTAGCTGCTACATCACTTGTTCAAAATAGTGCCCTTCAAACTTTCGACGCGACCAACTGCAGCGTTTGCGTCCTCTGATGACACTCCGCGCGCAGCTAATGCCTCATTCAGGTATTTTGCAATAACATCGAAATGTTGTTGCTGTAGATTCATACCTGTGTGTGTTGCGTCCATGGAGCGACCCTTGTATTGGTCTGGACCGTCAAAAATCTTAGCGAAGAAATCCACTTGTTTTTGACGTTGCTTGTCCATGTTGGTGTTGGCGAAAAACTTACTGAGGGTGTTGTCAGCCATGACGCGTTTGTAGAATTCATCCACTACTTGCTCAAGACCCTGTTGTCCACCAAGTTTGTCGAATAATGTGCTCATATCCTTTTCCTTTGAAGCGAGTTGGTTGGATAATGAAATTCGCGCTCTTAGCTAAAAAGCTTCACTTGCGTGCTCTTAGCGAGTGAATTTAGCTGTCCGTTGTTAGTAGGACTCAAGCATTGATAGGAAGGAAGATAATGATATGAGTCAAATCCTACTTGATGTTTCAGGGTAATGCATACTAGGGTATCTTTGTAAAGTGCGTAGGTTTTAGAGCAACGATGGCTCAACTGCTTCTACGACAAGGTCTTTGCTGACGCGATCGCGCAATCTAGATTCAATCGCAATCTTGAGTGTTGCTGTGCTAGCAGAACACGAACCACAAGCACCTTGGAGCAAAACTTTTACAGAATCACCATCTACGTCGTATAGTTCTACGTCTCCGCCATCGGCGATCAGAACAGGTCTGACTTCTTCATCTAAGACTTTTTGAATCAGTGCGATTTTTTGCACAGGTGTCAGCAGTTTTGTGGCTTGCGGACTAGTCGTATTCTTGTTCAAAGAATGACTTACGGGGGTAGCAGATTCTTTACGCACAGATGCAATTATATCATCAATCGTTGCCAAACAAGATCCGCATCCGCCACCTGCTTTGACATAATTTGTGACTTCTTCGGCGGTGGTGAGATTGTTTTCTAGAATCACACGCCGGATTTTTGCATCACTAATGCCGAAGCAGGTGCAAACTAACGCTCCTTCATCATCGTCTTCATGAACCTCGTGAGCAATGCCTCGGTAATTATAAATAGCTGCTTCTAGCGCTTCTTGTCCCATCACCGAGCAATGCATCTTTGCTTGTGGTAATCCACCGAGATAGTTAGCAATATCTTTGTTGCTGAGCTTGAGAGCTTCGTCTAGAGTTGAACCTCTAATTAAGTCTACCAGAGCTTCTGAAGATGCGATCGCACTAGTACAACCAAAAGTTTGATAACGAGCATCAAGAATTTTTTCAGTTGTTTCCTCAACTTTCAGGTGCAATCTCAAAGCATCTCCGCAAGCAATGCTACCGACTTCTCCAACAGCAATTTTGATTCCAGGTTCTGTAGAGTCTTCCAATTCCCCTTGATTTTTGGGATTGTAGAAGAGATCCATCACTTTATCTGTATAGTCCCACATAGCCGATTTCAGATTTGTTGATTTTGAACTTTGGATTGAGTCATAAGGAATTTGGGGAGTAGGGAGAGAGAACCGTCTCCCTTATCTTCCTCATCTCCCTACACCAAGCACTGCTTTTTCTTGTTGTTGCAGCCAACCCGCATTATCACTCTTGAAGGGTGAGAGGGCGCGTAGACGTTCTACAATTGAGGGCATGACTGCCAGAACTGCATCAATTTCGGCTTCTGTTGTGTAACGGCAAAGGCTAAAGCGAATGGAACCATGTAAGATGGTGTAGGGTAAGCCCATTGCTCGCAGAACATGAGAGGGTTCCAAAGAGCCAGAACTGCAAGCAGAACCGGATGAGGCACAAATGTTGTGTTTGTTTAGGTGGAGGAGAATTGCTTCACCTTCAATATATTTGAAACCAATATTGGTGGTGTTTGGCAATCTTTGTGCTGGATCACCGTTGACTTCGCAGTCAGGAATTGTGGTGATGAGAGTTTGCTCTAGGCGATCGCGTAAACGTTTTTCTCTAGCTGTCGCTTCTTCTAGATGCAATAATTCTAGCTCAGCTGCTTTGCCTAAAGCAACAACTCCTGCAACATTTTCTGTTCCTGCTCTTCTACCGCGCTGTTGTCCTCCGCCGATAATCATCGGACGGAACCGAACTCCGCGCCGCACATACAATGCACCAATCCCTTTCGGTGCATGAATTTTGTGACCAGACAGAGTCAGCATATCAATGGTGCTTGTCTTCATATTCATGGGGATTTTCCCCACTGCTTGCACCGCATCAACATGGAAGAGTGCACCACTTTCTTTTACGCGCAATCCAATCTGCTCAATTGGGAAAACCGTACCGGTTTCGTTATTGGCATACATAATCGTCACCAGGGCAGTATTGCCTGTCAACGAGGCTTCGAGTTCATTCAAATCCAACTGCCCTTGACGATTCACCGAAAGATAGGTGACAGAATAACCTTGAGTTTCCAACTGTTGGCACAGATTCAGCACTGCTGGGTGTTCGACTTGTGTAGTGATGATGTGTCGCTTTTCAGGTTGTGCTAACAGTGCTGCGCGAATAGCGGCGTTATCTCCCTCAGTTCCTCCACTGGTAAAGATAATTTCTGATTCATCGGCACCTAGGAGGGCGGCTACTTGTTGTTGTGCAAGTCTTACCGCCTTTCCAACTTGCCCACCAAAGGTGTGCATACTGGAGGGATTGCCGTAATAATCGCTGAAGTAGGGCAGCATCGCCTCTAGAACTGCTGGATCTACCTTAGTGGTGGCATTGTTGTCTAGATATATGCAATCTTTGTGCATCGCTTCCAATCTTACTTTGATGACAATCAAAAATTTATGAAAATGGTTGTGGGATGTCATAACAGTTATCAGTTATCAGTTACCAGTTATCAATTGTTCACTGTTTACTGTTCACTGTTCACTGATTTAAGCTTCTATTCCTGATGTTTGATGTTTCTGTATTTGCTCAGAAAATTTTTGGGAATAAAAGTTAAACCAGTTGTCCCAATATTCTTCTTTTTTTGTTAGTTTTGTTACGAGTTTATTATAAGTAGCAAACCAGGACTCCCAGTAATCCCCACGTTCTTTGATGCAACCATCGCAGGTGGGACAACCAGCCGCACACTGAGGGACGCTGTAAGCAGTACCATCACAGTTTGTGCAGAGGTTGGGGTCAATCCAGTGAAGACCGTCAACTATTTTGATTGCACCAGTGGGACAGGCAGAAAGACACAATTTGCAGGAAATGCACTTGCTGGTAATTTTGTAAGCCATGACTATTCCCCTTACTATCTTAGAAATTGTGGATTGGGAATTGGGTACTGGGTAGTAGGTATTGGGTAATGGGGAGAAGGAAAAGTGAAAAGTTAAAAGTTAAAAATTCCTCTGATTTCTAACTTTTGACTTTTGACTCTTACGAGTTCGCCAGTTGACGGCACTTGCTACAAGTCGGCGGAGCCGCCCAACGCAGTGCCTCCTTTATGCCGGGGAACCCGTCCACCGCACTGACTCACTTTCGACCTTTTAGTTCCCTTGTTCTTGGAGGTATTGCTGGTAAAATTCTAAAGCAACCGTCTCGATCACATCATAGGATTCAACCGTCTGAATTCCGAGTGTTTGCAATTTTTCCTTGGGACTGTCACCCATTTTAGAAACCAACACTGCTTTGCAATCAGCTATTGTCTGAATGATATTTTCTAGAGTGGCTTTCTCGCCGTATCCACCTTGACAATAATGGTCAACTTTGCGGTGTCCAACAAAGGAAACTTTATTGCCATCAACTTCATAAATCTGGAATTCCTTGGCATGACCAAAGTGTTGGTTCACCAATCCGCCACCTTTAGTTGCTACTGCAACTAGGATTGGACTGCTTTGTACAGATGCGCCATTGGTTGTTTCTACAGCAGTGAGAGCCTTTTCTTTGGCTACTTTCAGTTCTTCTTTAAACTTCTCAATCCCTGCATGAACTTCTTGACGTTTTTCTAAGTCATATTCTGAAGTCATTTCCATGAATTTATCTTTAGTAAATTCCTGGCTGCGGTCTTCACCTAATAGACCGACTGCATCAGCACGACACTGACGGCAATGACGCATCATCTTCATGTTACCAGCGCAATTATCTTGCACTGTCTTAAGTTCTTTTGGTGTGGGTCCGCGCTGACCAGTTAATCCAAAGTGGGTGCCGTGTTCTGGTGCAGAAATCAGCGGCATAATATTGTGAAGGAATGCGCCTTTGGAGCGAATGACCTTATTAACTTCTGTTAGGTGCTCATCATTAATTCCCGGAATCATCACCGAGTTGACTTTGCACAAAATGTCAGCTTCTTTGAGGGCTTGTAATCCTTCCATCTGCTTTTCAAGCAGAATTTTTGCTCCTTCAATGCCTCTATAACGCTTGCGGTTGTAGTGAACCCAAGAATAAATTTTTTCCCCGATTTCTGGGTCTACCGTGTTCATGGTAATTGTAACATGATCTATGTTGAGTTGTTTAATGCGATCAACATAGTCAGCCAGCATTAAACCGTTAGTTGACAGACAAAGCTTGATATCTGGCGCTTTTTCTGCAATCAACTCAAAGGTGCGGAAAGTTTTTTCTGGATTTGCTAGTGGATCGCCAGGACCTGCAATTCCCAACACGGTTAATTGAGGAATCTTGCCTGCAATCACTAAAGCTTTGTGTGCTGCTTCTTCTGGAGTCAGCAATTCACTCACCACTCCAGGACGACTCTCGTTAGCGCAGTCGTATTTACGATTGCAGTAGTTGCATTGAATATTGCAAGCAGGGGCAACTGCAACGTGCAACCTTGCATAGTGGTGATGGGCTTCTTCACTGTAGCAGGGATGCTGGGCAATCCGTTGTTTGAGCTTTTCCTCCATTTCCACAGTGGCGCTGCTATCATCGCTGCATCCGCCGCAACCACTTGATTTTGCTTTGGTTGGAGTGGATTCTGTAACTAGAGAGGTAACGAGTCTTGTAGACTGTGTCATTGAATTTCGCATGCTTGTCAGGTGGTTGCCACCGTGGAAGATGCCATAGCCACTCTGTTGAAGTAAGAATGGAAGCCGCGTCTTGTACTCGCGCTCTTTACCCAAAGTTTTCAAGGGCTGGTGTGTCAACGCTAAAGACTTGAGGGAAATTTGCGCGTTAAGGCGCGACTTCTGTTCACAGGGGCATGGTGCTATCTCATCCCTCCACTCACTCACTGCGCTGTTTGTGTTTGCGCTTTAAGTGTTGGCGATATAAGTTTTATATCAGTTGTCTTGAATAAGGGCTGCGCTTGTGCTCTGGATAGAATTTATTGGATTGATTAGACTTGTACTCAATACTAAAAACCTTTACCCTTTAAGCATTTGAGGAGTTACAAAATTTTTTTCTGGGTAGGGGTACTAGAATTTTTCGGTTGGGGTTCGAGTATTTATGGAAATGGGGGCAAGTATTTGTGTACTCAGACAAAACTCAATCCCTGCAAGGACTTGAGCACAATCTTACCTTTTTTTTCGGTTCTTTACCTTGTACTCAAAGGCTGATGAAATAATGCCTAGAGCACTGCCTGAGGAGAAATTTTGATTTTGGAAATCTGGAGCAGATAACGGAGCGCTACTCCAGAAAATTGCGAAATTCAATTCTGTATACAGAATATCATTTTTTTCGAGGAAAAAATGCAATTCAGGTTTTTTTAATATTTTGTTGGTATGGTTATCTTTGCTAGATATTGATAGCATTTTCCTCACTAATTTTGGCTGGCTTTCAGGCGTAAACAAGGAAAAATAAGGTTTTTTACCGAGTTAATTTGACCTGTTAATAGAATTTTATCTCAATTAACTGATTTTGAACAGGTGGAAAAAGATGTCTGTCAAAAAAATCATGATTATTGGTTGCTGAAAAACTACCAACACCATACTCTCGTTACACTGAGAAAAATATTGTCCTCATTCTGCCCAAAAATCAGGGTACTAAGAGTAAAACTATGAAAGCAGTGGTTATTCGTCGATATGGCTCACCTGAGGTGTTTCAGTACGAAGATGTAGAACCTCCGAAAATTAAGCCTAATCAGTTACTTGTCAAAGTTAATGCGACTTGCGTTAATCCTGTTGATTGGAAAATGCGCAAAGGAATGTTGAAAATTATCACGGGTAACAAATTTCCCATGATTCTGGGGTTTGATTTATCGGGAGAAGTGATAGAAGTTGGTTCTCAAGTTACGCAATTCAAGCCAACAGATGTTATCTACGGCTCTATTAGTCCATCGGGAGGAGCTTATGCAGAATTTGCAGCCGTTCTAGAAAAGAATGCGGCTCTTAAACCAACAAACATGACTTATGAAGAAGCAGCCTCTGTCCCCGTAGCAGCACTCACTGCACTGCAAGGGCTGCGAGACTTGGGGAACATTCAACCAAATCAAAAGGTTCTTGTGAATGGCGGTTCTGGTGGTGTGGGTATTTTTGCAGTGCAAATTGCTAAGGCTCTAGGTGCACAAGTAACCGCAGTTTGCAGTACAAAAAACATTGATTTTGTAAAATCTTTGGGAGCAGACCGCATTATCGACTATACACAACAAGACTTCACCCAAGAATTAGGGCAGTACGACATCATTTTGGATGCAGTTGCTAAGCAATCCTTTTCTGGTTGTAAACAAGCTTTAAAACCGAATGGAATTTACGTGACGACACTCCCCAGTCTTGAAAGCTTTGTGCAGATTATTTTGACAGCGTTGATTCCTGGTAAAAAAGCAAAATTTATCCTTGAAAAGCCTAATACTCAGGATTTAGTTTACCTGAAAGAGTTGATTGAGGCTGGTAAAATTCGCTCAGTGATAGACCGCACCTATCCCCTACAAGAACTCGCTGCAGCTCATACATATAGCGAAACAGAGCGAGCAGTAGGTAAAATTGCCATTGCCGTTGCGAATTAACCTTTGGAACTTTTTTTGTGGGAACTATCAAAAGACGAGTCGAAAATTGTACTAGAAAAGCCTGCAAATGCAGGCTTTTTTATTTTTGTCATATCAAGTTCGTCTAATTACAATAAGAAACCTCACCCCGCCCTCCGGGCACCCCTCTCCGCGAGTTCACCAGAGGGGATGGGGGTGAGGTTCTTCGTTTTTTATAAGTATTCATCCGGACATGATATCAGATGCAGAAAATGCATAAAAATATTGCTTTTATTTCATAAAAAACGCTCAAAATTCTTATCCAAACGGATAAAATAGATCCACACAGTTAATCAA
>NZ_QMEB01000276.1 GCF_012912135.1 Brasilonema bromeliae SPC951
ACGCGTGCCCACAGCAACGTGCCCCCGCTGCCAGGGGGTACATGGATGCGAACGACCGGCGCGCCATTGTCGGCGGCCCAGGACTGCACCCGCGTCCGCGCGAGCGCCAGGCGGATGTCCTGGTTCAGCCCCGCCCAGTCGGGCCGGGCGGGCGGCCGCGCCGAATCGAGCGCTTCGGGCAGGATCGTCTCGGCGGGCGCCCAGTCGCTGCGCCAGGTTGCGAGCAGGCTGGGCCGGTTGATCGCCATCGCCACCGCCTGCCGGCCGGCGGCGGTCGACAGAAAGCCTTCGCGTCTGGTAATCGCAAAGCCGAACAGGCCGGCGGCGGGATCGATGCGGAGCGCGCTTTCCTGGATGCCCGCCATGCCCAGCAGCGGCCAATCGGTGAAGCGCCCACCCAGTACCAGGTCCGCCCGATCTGCCACGAATCGCGCGATCGCCATCGCTGCGCGCTCGCCATGCACGCGCACCCGATCGGCAGGACGCGGCTCTTCGCTTTCCGGCATTCGCTGCGGATCGAACACCGGGGTCAGGGTAACCAGTCCCGGCCGCTGCTCCATGAAGCGGAACGGGCCGCTGCCGACCAGGCCACGCGACCGGACGATCGCAAGCTCGGGCTGGGCGAGCAACTGCAACAGGTTGGGCACCGGGCGGCGCAACCGGATTTCGACGATCTGCGGCGTCATCTCGGCCACTTCCTCGATATTGGCGAGGAAAGGCTGAAGCGGATTGGCACTGGTGTCGGCGCGTGCCCGATCCAGCACCGCGACGACGTCGCCAGCGGTGACCCGCGAACCGTCTGGCCATTCGGCCTCGGCCAGGCGGAAGATGTAGCTGGCGCCGTCGTCGATCACGATCCAGCGTTGGGCCAACCCCGGTTCGACCTGGCCATTGGCATCGAACCTCACCAGCCCCTGTGCGGTCGCGGCCAGTGCGACGCGCTGCGGTTCGGTCAGCGCGCGGCGCGAGGGGTCGGCCAGGTCGATGCTGCCGCCGATGACGCTGACGTCTACCGGCTGGTCATCCTGGCTGCGGTCGCACCCCGTCAGGGCCGGCAGGGTCAGCATCGCAAGGGTCAGGATCGGGAGGGCAAGGCGTCGGGGCATCAGGCTGCTCGACAGACGACGGGACCCCCGGCTCCTATCGTTTGTACCCGGCAAATGGAATCCCGTTCGTGTCGGGACGGGCGGTACGGGCTTGCGCTATCCGCCCGCGCCCCCAAGCTAGGCGGATCAATGCCCCAGATTCCGGAGACCGACGTGACCGCCACTCGTACCGAACGCGATTCCCTGGGCGATGTCGACGTCCCGGCAACTGCCTATTGGGGCGCTCAGACCCAGCGATCGATCAGCAATTTCCCTTTTCCCGCGACCGAGCGGATGCCGATCGCGATCATCCATGCGCTGGGCGTGGTGAAGCAGGCCGCAGCCCGGGTGAACCGGCGCCACGACCTGCCCGCCGATCTGGCAAATGCGATCGATACGGCGGCGGGGGAGGTCGCGGCGGGGCGGCTGGACGACCAGTTTCCGCTGGTCATCTGGCAAACGGGCAGCGGCACCCAGACCAACATGAACGTCAATGAGGTGATTGCGGGGCGGGCGAACGAGCTGCTGACCGGCGCGCGGGGCGGCAAGTCGCCGGTGCATCCAAACGACCATGTCAACCGCGGCCAATCGTCCAACGACAGTTTCCCCACCGCGCTCCACATTGCATCGGCGGTTGGGGTGCACCATCGTCTGCTGGCTGGGCTGGACCGGCTGCACGCGGCGCTGGATGCAAAGGCGCGTGCCTGGTCCGCGATCGTGAAGATCGGCCGCACGCATCTGCAGGATGCAACCCCGATCACGCTGGGGCAGGAGTTTTCCGGCTATGCCCACCAGATCGCCCGCGCGCGGGAACGGATCGATGCGGCGTCAGCCGAAATGCTGCTGCTTGCCCAGGGCGGGACCGCGGTCGGCACTGGCCTGAACGCGCCGGCCGGGTTCGATCAAGCGGTCGCGGCAGAGATCGCGGCGATTACCGGGCTTGGGTTCCGCACGGCGCCCAACAAGTTCGAGGCGCTGGCGTCGAACGATCCACTGGTCCAGCTGTCCGCCAGCCTCGCCACGCTGGCGGTCGCGCTGACCAAGATCGCGAACGATATCCGGCTGCTCGGTTCCGGTCCCCGGTCTGGCCTGGGCGAGCTGCGGCTGCCGGAGAACGAACCGGGCAGCTCGATCATGCCGGGCAAGGTGAATCCCACGCAGAGCGAAATGCTCACCATGGTCGCCGCCCAGGTGATCGGCAATCACCAGGCGGTGACCCTGGGGGGGCTCCAGGGTCATCTCGAACTCAATGTGTTCAAACCGCTGATCGGCGCGGCAGTCCTGCGGTCGATAGACCTGCTGGCGGTTGCCATGACCAGCTTTGCCGAGCGCTGCGTAGAGGGCATCGAGCCCGACCGCGCGCGCATCGCCGACCTGGTCGACCGATCGCTGATGCTGGTCACCGCACTTGCCCCGGCAATCGGCTATGACAATGCGGCTCAGATCGCCAAGCATGCACATGCCGAAGGGCTGACGCTGCGCGAGGCAGGGCTGGCGCTTGGGCTGGTCGACCAGGCGACCTTTGATCGGCTGGTGCGTCCGGAAGCGATGGTGGGGGATTGAACCCCGTCCCCGCCTGGCGCGTTGGACAGCCAGGATCTTGAGGAGAAACGCATTGGGTGCGACGACACTGGGCGCGCTGATCGGTGGCGCGATCGACAATATGAGCGGTGATGACGGCGTGGCCGACGGCGCGATGATCGGCGCGATCACGGCCAATGTGCTGAAGGTGGCGGTTCCGGTCATCGCCACCTATCTTGTCGGCTGGGCGGTGCTGCGCGGGATCGAACAGGCAGCGGATCGCTTGATGGAGAAGGGACAGACAGCATGATCGGACGCATCATCGGCGCCATGGTTGGCCGCGAAATCGACCGGCGCGACGGCGCGGGCGGGATCAAGGGCGCCGCGATGGGCTGGATCGCGGCGGGCGCGCTGCGCCGCATGGGCCCCTTGGGGCTGGTGCTGGGCGGCGGATATGTGGCCAAGAAGATTTACGATCGGGCCAAGGGACGCGGCCGGATCTGACCCTTAGGCCTTCTGCCGCGGGTTGACGGGGGGGCGTTGGCTGCGGCAAGCGCGGCCATGGCCTTCACCCCCGATCCAGATCCGCACGGCTTTCACCGGCGCGGCGTGTTGTTCGTGCTGTCGTCGCCGTCGGGCGCGGGCAAGTCGACCATTGCGCGGCGCCTGTTGGCGGCGGAACCCAATCTGGGCATGTCGGTATCCGCCACGACCCGGCCCATTCGCCCTGGCGAGCAGGACGGGGTGGATTATCACTTCATCAGCACCGACCGGTTCAAGCAGATGGTCGCCGACCAGGCGTTCCTGGAATGGGCGCATGTGTTTGACCACCGTTACGGCACCCCCAAGGCGCAGGTCGAAGCGATGCTGGCGCGGGGTCAGGACGTGCTGTTCGACATCGACTGGCAGGGCGCGCAGCAGCTGTTTCAGCTGAAAGGCGGCGATGTCGTGCGGGTCTTCATCTTGCCGCCGTCGATGCGGGAGCTGCGCCGTCGGCTGGATGCGCGCGGAACCGATGCCCAGGACGTTATCCAGCGGCGCATGGAACGCGCAGAGCGGGAAGCGAGCCATTGGGACAGCTATGACTATGTGCTGGTCAATGACGATATCGAGGCCTGTTTCGAACAGGTCCAGACCATCCTGCACGCCGAACGGCTCAAGCGATCGCGCCAGCCGGGGCTGATCGGGTTCATTCGGGAACTCGGCAAAAGCTGACCCGGCGCTGGCGGGTCAGTCGCCAAGCAGCGCCAGAAATGTCGTACCCGCCTGGAACTCGGCATGACGGGCGGCACGCGCCTGTTCGGCCAGCGGCTCGCGGCCCCATTGATCGGCCTGCCAATCCTCGTCGCAGCAGGCCGCGGTCCAGACGGTATCGGGATCGGCGGCGCCCTCGGTCAGCCACAGCGCGAGCACCAGCGATCCGGTCGTGGTGACGATCGGGGAAAGGCCCGCAAGCCCGAAGGCGTCGAATGCCAGCACCGCCGCCCGCAGCCGGTCGGTCGTCGCCATTGGTTGATCGACATGCATCACCCCCGCAGTCAGCGCGAACGCCACGTCATAGCGCGATCGGGCCCAATCGAGCGGCGGATCCCACAGCGCATGCTGCTGCGCCACCAGCCCCGGGGGATCGTCGGCGCGATAGCAGAGCAGGTCGCTTTCTCCATAGGCGGCAAGCTGGCGGGCAAATGCCTCCGGCGCCGGCGCGATCCGGTCGATGGCGGCATTGGCCAGCCCGGTCAGCGGCATCGCCCGCGGATCAAGCACATCGCCAACCCCGCGCCATTCCGCCGCCACCGCCTCGGCCAGTCGCTCGCCGGGCAGCGTCAGCAGCGCGCGTCCGGGCGTGTGCACCGGCTTGCCGTCCAGCGCGACGGACCAGCCGTCCGGCACCGGCGCCACTGCCGCATCGCGCCAGAAGCGCCTCATGATCCCGGTGGCGTCCGCCAGCGCCGGGCAAGGCTGCGCGGCACCACCGCCATCACATATACGCCCGCGATCAGGATCGCGGCGCCCAGTAGCCGACCCTCCAGCCCTGCCGACCTGCCCATCAGCACCAGCCCGAAAATGGCACCCACCGTTGCCGCCAGATTGACCGCGACGATCGTGAAATAGCGGTTGCGCGCCTGCAGGTCGGCGTCGGTCATCGGGCCTCCAGATAATTGAACAGCGCGGTTGCATGCGCCGCGACGAATACAGCCCCGGCATCCGCCAGTTCGTGCGGCTCGTGATAGCCCCAGCCGACCCCGACCGGATGCGCGCCGGCCGCCACCGCCATAGCCATGTCATAGCTGGTGTCGCCGATCATCACCGTGGCGTCCGGCGTAGCGCCTGCTTCGCGCATGGCGGTCAGTACCATCGACGGGTGCGGCTTGGACGGGTGGCGGTCGGCGGTCTGCAGCGTCAGGAAATGCCCCGCCAGCCCATGATGCTCCAGCACCATGCGTAGGCCGCGATCCGACTTGCCGGTGGCCACCCCCAAGCGCCAACCGGCCGATGCCAGCCTTGCCAGCCCTTCGGCGATCCCTTCGAACAGCGGTTCGTCCAGCAGCCCGCCATTGCTGCGCATCGCCTGAAAGTGGCGCTTGAAATCCTCGGCAACCGCCAGGTGGCGGCGGACGTCCAAGGTGGGCGCCAGCTGGGCCACGGCATCGGGAACGCTCAATCCCACGATCCGGCGGATCGCGTGGCGATCGGGTGGGGGCAGGCGATGGTCGTCGAATGCGCGTTCCATCGCCAAACAGATATTGGCCTGGCCATCCACCAGCGTCCCGTCGCAGTCGAAGATCGCCAGCCGGTTCATGGCCGCGCCGGCGGGTCCCGCATCCATTGCGCCAGATCGTGCTGGCCGCGCGCCGCGACGGCATCCGCCGCTGCCAGCCGCGCCGCTTCGGGCTTGTTCTGGTTGAGCTTCGCGGTCGCCCGCCAGGCCGAAGGGATCAGGCGAAAGCCCCGGATCGCGCTCGCCATCCTGTCGATCTTGCCGGGGTCGGCCTTGTCGCGCCGCCATTCGGGCTTTGGCGCCAGCGCTCGCTCATGCTCCTGGCCCAGGCGGTCGATCTGGTCCATCATCGCCGCATGGTCGACCAGCTCGATCTGGCCCACGATCTCAACGGCCAGATAGTTCCAGGTCGGTACTTCGTCCGGGCCCAGCCCGTACCAGTCGGGGCTGATATAGCCGTCCGGACCATTGACGACGATCAACCCGGTGGCGCCGGCCAGATGGGACGCCAGCCGGTTCGACCGCGCCAGGTGGAACCGCAGCGTGTCGTCGTCGGCCAGCGTGACCGGCAGATGCGCCACGGCTGGTCCATCCGGCGTGGTCGCGAACAGCTGGGCAAAGCTGCGCGCGCGGACAAAGGCGCGAACCGCGGCCTCGTCCTGCCAGCGAAAGGTCGGGTTGGGGTGCATCAGCGCTGCCCCCGCCCTCGCCGTTCGCCGCGGCGTTCCTTGCGCACCGCCTTGGCGTGCTGGCGCGCCTTGGCCTTCTGGCGTTCGCGCGACGGCGGCAGCGGTGCCTCGTCGATCAACGCAGCCTCGCCCAGCGCCGGATCAAAGCCCAGCGTGTCCATCGTCGCGGCGATATGGGCGGGCAGATCGGCGGTGACGTCCAGCCGCCCGCCATCGGGGTGGTCGATCCGGATGCGGCGGGCGTGCAGGTGCATCTTGCGACTGATCCCGCCGGTCAGGAACGCGGCCTGACCGCCATATTTGCCGTCGCCCACGATCGGATGTCCGATCGCTGCCATATGGACGCGAAGCTGGTGGGTGCGCCCGGTAAAGGGCTGCAATTCCACCCAGGCGCACCGATTGCCCGCGCGTTCGATCACGCGATAGCGGGTCCTGGCGGGCTGGCCTTCTGCTTCATCGACATGCATCTTTTCACCGCCGGTGCCGGGCTGCTTGGCGATCGGCAGGTCGATCATCCCGTCCTCGATCTCCGGTACGCCGATCACCAACGCCCAATAGACCTTCTTGGCGCTGCGCCCCGAAAAATGCTTTGAGAAATATGCCGCAGCACGCGCCGTTCGCGCCAGCAGCAGCGCGCCGGAAGTATCCTTGTCCAGCCGATGGACCAGCTTGGGCCGGCCGGTCTGGTCGAACTGGAGCGCGTCGAGCAGCCCGTCGACATGGTCGTGCGTGCGCGTCCCGCCCTGGGTGGCAAGACCGGGCGGCTTGTTGAGCACGATCGCCTGGGCGTCGCGATGGATCACCAGCGACTGGGCGAACGCCACCTGCTCCTCGCTCAGCGCCGGTCGCTGGCGGGCGGGCCGTGGCGCGCTGGCCGGCGCGGCTTCGGGGGGCGGAACCCGGATCGACTGGCCGGCGGCGACCCGGTCGCCGGGCGTCGCGCGGGCGCCATCGACCCGCAACTGCCCGGTGCGTGCCCAGCGCGACACGGTGTTGAAGCTGGTGTCGGGCAAATGCCGCTTGAACCAGCGGTCGAGCCGGATGCCGTCATCGTCGGCATCGACGGTGAACTGGCGCACCTCGCTCATGCCAGGACCCGCCCGACCGCAAGCCCCGCCATCAGCGCCGCCACTGCGCCGACCACCGACAGCAGCGCATAGGCCAAGGCGGCGATCCAGTCGCCGCGCTCCATCATCGTCACGATTTCCAGCGAGAAGGCCGAAAAGGTGGTGAAGCCGCCCAGCACCCCCACGCCCAGCAACAGCCGTACCGGCTCGCCACCGCTGGCGCCGCGCGCCAGCCATGCGGCGAGCAGCCCCATGGCGAGCCCGCCCGCCAAATTGACCATCAACGTACCCCAGGGATAGCCGGGTCCGAGCGCCGCCAGCGACGCGCGCCCGACCGCATATCGCGCGCCGGCACCGATCGCGCCGCCCAGCATCACCAGCAACAGGTTCCACATCGCCCTGCCCTAGCGCGGAAGGCGCGCCGGGGGAACCGCCCAACGAAGGCGGGGGGGGGTCAGGCCCCGCGGTTCGCGATCAGCTCAATCGCGGTGCCGCCCTGCTTGGCCGGCTTCAGGAACACCACATAGGCGGCATCATCGCGCGCGCGGGTTCCGCCCAGCACATGATCATCGCCCTCCGCCTGATGTTCGGCGGTGTACCCGGCATCGGTCGCGCGGGTATAGTACCAGTCAAGCGCGGTCTGGAGCGGCAGGTCGGTGGTGAAGCTCGCCACGCGCAGCGCGCAGCTGCCGCTCGATGTGCCGCCGGCTTCGACCAGCCGGGCATTGGGGATCATCGGCAGGTCCTTGGGCAGGCGCTGGGCCCAGGCCGG
>NZ_QMEB01000277.1 GCF_012912135.1 Brasilonema bromeliae SPC951
CGCTGCGCGTTCGCCCTTGGCGTGCGCTTGCGCTTACGGAGGAAACCTCCGCTCAAACTTCTCTCAAAATTCAAAATTAAGAAAACTAGTGATAGCAGAATATCTAGCCTTCAGTTGTGCGCGTTTTCACATGCGTAACAGTTTACCATATCCCCGTAGTTGCCAATGACCAAGTATCATTGCCATATTTCGCCAAGACTCCCAACGGGACAAAGGTTTGCCTTCGCCAATGTAGCGCATAACTTCAGGGTCACTGCACATTTCGGTGTAAGCATCAAGGTCTTCTTCACTACATCCCCGTAGGATCAGACGTTGGCTTTCAAGTTGAGGAATCTGCATAGGATTTTTGCATCGTGCTTGTTTCAGGGATGTAGTAGCTGGTACCTGTAGTTTTACGATTGTAAGAAAATACAAAAATCTTACATTTTTGTAAAGCATTCTTAATATAATGTTAAATTATTCTTTAATAAGAAATTTAAATATAATTGTTAAAAATCTTCAAAGAATAACTTATTACATTCTTGATATATTGTGAAACGAGCTACAAATTACGCAACGTGTCACTTTGTCTTTCACGTAACACAGATTGGATGTTTTGTCAAGAATTGTAGGAAAACCACAATTCTCTGTAAGAAGCAACCCCTGACACAAAATGTTTTCTATCTATCGCTCAGTAAAAGGTGATAGGTTTGAAGTGAGGAAAGCAGCACGTGACGCGATTTGTAAGTAAAAAGAGTGACTTCTTGGAAGGGAATTATGTCTTACGCGCAAACGAGGACTCAGACGAAATCAGGCTATCAAGCTGGGGTAAAAGATTACAGGCTAACATATTACACCCCCGATTACACTCCGAAAGATACAGATATTTTGGCAGCATTCCGCGTAACACCCCAGCCAGGAGTTCCGCCCGAAGAAGCAGGCGCTGCTGTGGCTGCTGAGTCTTCCACTGGTACTTGGACAACCGTATGGACAGACTTGCTCACCGACTTAGATCGCTACAAAGGTCGTTGCTACGATATTGAGCCAGTTCCTGGCGATGACAACCAATTCATTGCCTACGTTGCCTATCCGTTGGATCTATTTGAAGAAGGTTCTGTAACCAACATGTTGACCTCTATTGTAGGTAATGTGTTTGGTTTCAAAGCCCTGAAAGCACTGCGTCTGGAAGACTTGCGGATTCCTGTTGCTTACCTCAAGACATTCCAAGGACCTCCACATGGTATTCAAGTAGAGCGCGACAAACTGAACAAGTATGGTCGTCCTCTGTTGGGTTGTACGATTAAGCCCAAGTTGGGTCTGTCTGCCAAAAACTACGGACGCGCTGTATACGAGTGCTTGCGCGGTGGTTTGGACTTCACCAAAGACGACGAAAACATCAACTCTGCACCGTTCCAACGGTGGCGCGATCGCTTCCTGTTCGTTGCAGACGCTATCCACAAATCACAAGCCGAAACTGGTGAAATCAAAGGTCACTACCTGAATGTGACCGCTCCCACCTGCGAAGAAATGCTGAAACGGGCAGAGTACGCCAAAGAACTCAAAATGCCCATTATCATGCACGACTACCTAACTGCAGGCTTCACCGCTAACACCACATTAGCTCGCTGGTGCCGTGATAACGGTATTCTGCTGCACATCCACCGTGCTATGCACGCCGTTATCGACCGTCAAAAGAACCACGGTATCCACTTCCGCGTCTTGGCTAAGACCCTGCGTATGTCCGGCGGTGACCACATCCACACCGGAACCGTCGTCGGTAAGCTCGAAGGTGAGCGCGGTATCACAATGGGCTTCGTCGATCTACTGCGTGAGAACTACGTTGAGCAAGACAGATCTCGCGGTATCTACTTCACTCAAGACTGGGCTTCTATGCCCGGAGTGATGGCTGTAGCTTCCGGTGGTATCCACATTTGGCATATGCCAGCTCTAGTGGAAATCTTCGGTGATGACTCCGTGCTGCAATTTGGTGGTGGTACTCTCGGTCACCCCTGGGGTAACGCTCCTGGCGCTACCGCTAACCGCGTCGCCCTGGAAGCTTGTATCCAAGCTCGTAACGAAGGTCGCAACTTGGCTCGTGAAGGTAACGACATTATCCGCGAAGCTGCTAAGTGGTCTCCTGAACTGGCTGCTGCTTGCGAACTGTGGAAGGAAATTAAGTTCGAGTTTGAAGCAGTCGATACCGTCTGATGCAAGAGTAAAAAGTTAAAAAGTAAAAGAAAATAATCCTTATTTTTCATTACTTTTGACTTTTTTACTTTTTACCTATTCTAGGGCTGGGGTCAAGCATGGATATTAAGCAAATTGCGAAGGACACAGCCAAGACGCTGCAAAGCTACCTGACTTATCAGGCACTAAAAACGGTGTTGGCTCAAGTTAGCGAAACAAATCCTCCTTTAGCACTTTGGCTACAACGCTTTTCCGCCGACAAAATTCAGGATGGAGAAGCATACATAAAGGAACTGTTTCAAGAAAAGCCGGAATTGGCTTTGCGGATCATGACTGTTAGAGAACACATAGCGGAACAAGTCACTGAATACTTACCCGAAATGGTTCGCACAGGCATTCAGCAAGCCAATATGGAACACCGTCGCCAGCATCTTGAGCGAATCACGCATATAGATACATCAGCTCCCAGTCCTGAACCAGAAACGCAAACAACATCAGATCCAAATAATGAACAGTGAACAGTGAACAGTGAACAGTTAATAACTGATAACTGATGACTGATAACTGATGTCAACCGCAACCCATTATCATCACCTATGCAAACCCTACCAAAAGAGCGTCGCTACGAAACCCTTTCCTATTTGCCTCCTCTGTCTGATGCTCAGATTGCCAAGCAAATCCAGTACATTCTCAACCAAGGTTACATTCCGGCTATTGAGTTTAACGAGAATTCAGAGCCGACAGTATATTACTGGACTCTGTGGAAACTGCCTCTGTTTGGTGCAAAATCTACTCAAGAAGTTTTAAACGAAGTTCAAGCTTGCCGTTCTCAGTACGGCAATAACTTTATCCGCGTGGTGGGTTTTGACAACATCAAGCAGTGCCAAGTTCTCAGCTTTATCGTTCACAAGCCCAATAGCAGCAGATACTAAAGCTGAT
The DNA here is from genome assembly GCF_012912135.1 of Brasilonema bromeliae SPC951. GTDB lineage: Bacteria > Cyanobacteriota > Cyanobacteriia > Cyanobacteriales > Nostocaceae > Brasilonema > Brasilonema bromeliae. The sequence continues at coordinate 3,106 of NZ_QMEB01000277.1, forward strand.
AAATTGGAATGAATTGTCAGACAACTGTAAGTCATTGATTCATCTCCCAGTAAAAGAGGTAGAGTTATCTACCTCTATTTTTTACTATTTAGAGAGTGTAGACCGCACTTTTTGTAACGTATCCAGTAGATTTGTATATTGAAATTATTGGCGAGATCTATGAGCTACTACATTTCTCCCCGCTTTCTGGATAAACTTGCAGTACACATCACCAAAAATTACCTCGACCTTCCTGGTGTTCGAGTCCCCCTAATTTTAGGTATCCACGGACGCAAAGGCGAGGGCAAGTCGTTTCAATGTGAGTTAGTCTTTGAGAGAATGGGTGTTGAGGTGACTCACATATCCGGCGGCGAACTCGAAAGTCCAGATGCTGGAGATTCAGCACGTCTAATTCGTCTGCGCTATCGAGAAACAGCGGAACTCATTCGCGTGCGCGGCAGAATGTGCGTGATCATGATTAATGATTTGGATGCAGGTGCGGGACGCTTTGATGAAGGCACTCAGTACACAGTCAACACTCAGTTGGTAAATGCCACACTGATGAATATTGCTGACAATCCTACAGATGTGCAACTTCCCGGTAGTTATGACGCAACACCTTTACATCGTGTACCGATTATTGTAACAGGTAATGATTTCTCCACCCTCTATGCACCTTTAATTCGGGATGGTCGGATGGAGAAATTTTACTGGGATCCAGACCGAGATGATAAGGTTGGTATTGTCACCGGGATTTTTAGTGAAGATGAACTTTCACGCCAAGAAGTTGAAAAATTAATCGATACATTCCCAAATCAATCGATAGACTTTTTCAGCGCTTTGCGTGCCCGAATTTATGACGAACAAATTCGCAACTTCATACACGAAATAGGAATTGAGCGCGTATCTCAACGTGTGGTTAATAGCGTTGAAGGTCCACCACAATTTAGAAAGCCTAATTTCAGCTTGTCTCACTTAATTGAGATAGGCAACTTGATGGTTGGTGAACAACAGCAAGTCGAGAGTTCTCAACTGGTGAGTCAGTATAATCGCAGCTTGTACTCTCGTAATCAATCCGCACCTTCTGGTGCTGTGACACCAACAACTCAGCCGTCAAGTAATGGCGCAAGTCAAGGTACAACATCCAATGGGTACCAGAAACAGCAGCAATCAAATACTCATTTAACTCTGGAGACACAAGAACAGATACGTGAAATCTTGTCTCATGGTTACAGAATAGGTATTGAGCATGTAGATGAGCGACGCTTCCGTACAGGTTCCTGGCAAAGTTGCATCACAAGCCCAATTACCGGCGAACAAGATGCAATATCAACTGTGGAATCCTGTCTTGGGGAATATAGCAATGAGTATGTGCGCTTGGTAAGTATCGATCCAAAGGCGAAGCGGCGGGTTGTAGAAACAATTATTCAGCGCCCAAATGGGAAAGTTGATAGTCGCTGAACTACCCAAGCCTTGGCTCTTTTTGCCTGTTCGGCAAAGCCCGTGTCGTTATAGCAGCCCAGTGGCGCAAGCCATAGATATACGCTCTTGCTTCTAGTTTCACGGGCGAATGCCTCTTCGATTTGATAAAATTCTCCTCAAGTCAACTTGCGAAGTACTTGACACTACCCCCTCAATTGTTGCTATATTATTGAAAGATAAATTGATGGGGCGTAGCCAAGTGGTAAGGCAGCGGGTTTTGGTCCCGCCATCCCTAGGTTCGAATCCTAGCGCCCCAGTTAGAAAGAGAGAAAAATACAAGTTTAGCATCTTCATTGAAAGCACTCCACCGGCAGTGCGTCACTTATTATGCATGAAACAAACATTTCACTCTCTCACTCCCTCACTCCCTCTCTCAAGAGTGTTTCTTCAGAGTGCCCCTTTTGCGGCTAGGATAATTATAAATTTCTACCGGCGAGATTGTGCGTTCTTCTGATTGGCACTGCAAGTTCCACCTAATGTGTATACCTAAGATAAAAAAGTTAAATTCATATCATTAGGTTTTATCCGGAAGAGTATTGAGTGTATAAGAATAGTGTACTTAAGTGCATTGCTGCGGTGTTATTAGTATTTTTTCGGGACTTCAGACAGGGTTAAAGTATCTATCACTTGGTTTAGGGTAAAACTGAAATTGCCCTCAAGGGTATCAAAACTGTGCCATTAACTAATGTGTTCACCAACGTTCAGGCGAATGTCAAACAACTGGCACTTGAGCACATTAGAAAAATGTATGCCAAAGTTTAGCTCGAAAGCGTGCAACTACGGAAAACCACAACTCAGAGAAGTTACTAAGGCTATGCTGAAGTCAGACAAATATCCTCACCCGTTGTCACAAGCCTACACAGCCCAGCTAAATGAAGAAGGTGGGTTGAATCTTGGTCAAGTTGGGGCAACTCTACGCCGTCGCGCATTATTGATTGCTGGTGTAACAGGCGTCATAGCTACAGCAGCTGTGTTGAAGGCAGAAACAGATCCTCCAGTATATCAAGGTCGGTTTGAGATTTTAACAAAGCCTGTGACTGGTGAGGGTCGGGCAGTAGCCAATATCCCTCAAAGCCTGAGTTCCCAACAAGGAATAGCATCTCCTGAGTCAGTAGAAGCAGTTACGACGACGATGCAAGTTTTAGAAAGTCGTAAAATGCTAGACAAAGTTATCGAAGAGCTTCAGGATAAGTATAAAACTAAATATCCAAAACTAGATTACGACTCAATAGTCGCCCGCTTACAAATAGCATCCGAAAAACCAAACATCTTAGAAGTCACATACACATCTCCAGACAAAGAGCTAGTTCGCGATGTCTTAACTAAACTTCAAAAAACTTACGTCGAGTATAGTGTCAACGAGCATCTAGAGGATGTGAATCAGGCAATTAGCTTTGTTAGACAGCAAGAACTGCCTTTAGAGAATCGGGTTAGAGCTTGGCAAGAAAGACAGCGAATTATTCGACAAAGACATGACTTAGTTGAACCAGCACAGAAAGCTCAAGAAATTTCTCAACAAATTGCTACTTTAACCCAACAGCAAGCAGAAAATCGCATACAGCTAGAACAAATGCTAGCTACCTATGAAGATTTGAAACGGGAGTTAGCCCAACAGCCAGGTGAAAGGGCTGGGAATTCGGTGTTAAGCGAAAACGCTCGTTACCAAAAAATATTGGATCAAATCCAAACAGTAGATATTGAGATCAAAAAAGGAGGAGCAAAATTCACAAGTGAAAACCCCAGTTTGCAAAATTTACAGGCACAGAAGGCAAATTTACTCCCAATGCTAGCTGGGGAAGAAAATCGCGTGAAAAGAGATTATGAAAGCCGTATCCGGGCCTTGCAAGCACGTGATAAATCTTTGGGAGACAAAATTGCTTATTTCAATAATTACCTCAGAAATTTAGCAGTTGTGATCCGTGAATACGATGATATTCAGCGGAACTTAAAGATTGCCACTGAAGGTCTGACTCAATTTTCAGCTAAAAAACAAGCATTGCAGATTGAGCAAGCTTTGAGGTCGCCCTCCTGGAAGTTACTCGATCCCAAACTAGAGGAAGTCAATGAACCAAAAGCTGGCCCAGGTAGTGCCAAACGAAACTTAGCTTTGGGGACACTGTTAGGTTTGCTGTTGGGTACAGGTGCAGCTTTAGTTGCAGATAAGCTCAGCAACGTTCTATACTCTTCCAAAGATCTCAAGGAAGCAACTGGATTACCGCTATTAGGAGTCGTTCCCTTAAGGAAAGAAATAGGAGCATTAGCTTGGCAAGAAACATCTGGTGGAATGCAACAAGCAGTCAAAGCATCCTTTTTTGAAGTTTTTCGCTCTCTTTACACAAACATTCTTCTTCTGAGCTCAGATACACCGATTCGTTCACTCGTCATCAGTTCGGCGGCAAAAGAAGATGGTAAGACGACTGTAGCAATACACCTAGCGCTCGCAGCTGCAGCAATGGGGCAACGAGTACTACTGGTAGATGCAAATCTACGCTCTCCCACAATCCATAATCGTGTGGGTCTGATGAATATTCAGGGATTAACTGATGTCATTGCACAAGATTTAGACTGGAACAATGTAATTGAGCGATCGCCCTTAGAGGACAACCTGTTTGTTCTGAGTGCTGGTCCAATTCCCCCTGACTCAATTAGATTGCTCGCATCTCAGAAAATGCAGGATTTGATGAGTGAGTTACAAGCCTCTTTTGATTTGGTAATCTACGACACGCCACCTTTAGTGGGTTTTGCAGATGCTAACCTACTCGCTGCTAATACCAATGGACTGATACTAGTCGCAGGATTAGGAAAGCTAAAACGTACCATGTTCCAGCAAGCATTAGACGATCTCCAAATGTCTGGCACACCGATTTTAGGAGTGATAGCTAATAAGTCCAAAGATACCACGCCTGCCTCATATAGCTATTACCAACAGTATTACAAACAGAGCATGAGTAATGAAAGAATTGGAGATGATGATAGTATTGACTTCACTCATTCCAGGTCAACTTCATCTTCTTTTAGAAATGGTAGAAGAAACTCATAAAGCTTCGTGGGATGTGTGGAAACGCAGCAGATTGTGTCTGATACAGGAAGACACAACTGTTGTTTAGCTGAGAGAAAACAAGGCGCGGGGGACGGAATTTGACTCGCAAACAGAGCACGAGCTTAATGCCTGCAGCAACGCGCTGCGCGTATCTCCTGCGGAGACGCTAAGCGCCAAAGGCGCACGCTGCGCGTTCGCTCTTAGCGTGCGCTT
>NZ_QMEB01000278.1 GCF_012912135.1 Brasilonema bromeliae SPC951
CATGAGTGCTAAGTGATAAGTTTTGTCAAAGAAGATAAAAGAAAAAAAAGATAAAGGAATGTCTTTTCTTTCTTAACTCTTCCTTCTTAATTTCTAAGTCCTATTTTTTGTCCTGTACCGTTTTGTTGTGTCGTTTCTTCTGACAGTTCTACGCCAAAGACACGGCTAAAGGTTTTTTGTACTTTGTATCCAGAATCTATTGACTCTAAGGGATCTTTCCGTAGTCTATGACGCAGACATAAAGTCATGACACGACGGATATCATCAATTGTAACTTCGGTACGTTCTTCATATGCGGCTATGGCTTTGGCGGCGCGGTTAGTAACAATGTCACCGCGCAAGCCATCAACATCGAGTTCGGAACAGACTTCGGAAATCTTCACCCGCAAGTCGTAATCAATTGTCACAGATGGTAAAAGCTTTTGGGCGTTAATAATTTTCTGTTGCAGCTCTTCTTGTTGAGATTGATACTGTTCTAGAAATACTGGAGGGTTTTGGTCGAATTCTGACCGTTGTTCAACGATTTGCACGCGCAAAGCTGGTTCTTTGACTGTACGAATTTCTGCGTGCATTCCAAATCTATCTAAAAGTTGAGGACGCAGTTCTCCTTCCTCTGGGTTCCCAGAACCGACAAGCACGAAACGGGCTGGGTGACGTATGGAAATTCCTTCTCGTTCTACCGTGTTCCAACCACTGGCGGCTGAGTCAAGAAGCACGTCTACTAGGTGATCATCTAGCAAGTTTACTTCATCTACGTAGAGAATACCTCGGTTGGCTTTTGCCAAGAGTCCTGGTTCAAAGGCTTTGACACCTTCTGATAATGCTTTTTCAATGTCGATGGTACCGCACACTCGGTCTTCTGTTGCTCCCAAGGGCAAATCGACCATTTGGACTTTTTTCGGAACGACGGGAATATCCGCCCCTTGCTGTAGCTGTTGGCGGACTTCATCACTCATCAAATCGGGATCACTAGGATCGCTGTTGAAGGGATCGTTAGCAACAACGGGGATTTCTGGAAGCAAATCAGCTAGCGCCCGGATAGTTGTGGATTTACCGGTACCGCGATCGCCCATAATCATCACACCACCAATTTTCGGGTCAATCACGTTCAACAATAGAGCCAGTTTCATTTCTTCCTGACCGACAATTGCTGTAAAGGGAAATACCACGCGACGCGCAGCAGCGGTAGCTTGAGCAGTTGGACTCACTAAATTACCTTATCTATATTTCTTTTATTACCGTCTTTATTGTGCCATAGGTGGGGTTGTGGAGGACAAAGGGATGAGGTAATGGGGGACTATGATCAGAATTATGAAATAACTGCCGAACCGCTTATGTTAGAGTACGATTCATTAGCTTGCTTGCCCTCCTCTGAGGAATTACCAGACTCTGATGATACGCCTGTGGATAATGAACTCCAAGATTTGATTCCTAGTTTACTTAAAGCCATACTCGCTATGGTGTGGGCAAACCGTATGGATTGGTTTTTTGGTGTTGATATGGGTGTTTACTATGATCCAAATCAACCGCCAATTGTACCAGATGGGTTTTTGAGTTTGGGAGTTGAGCGATTTTTTGATGAAAATTTGCGTTTGAGTTATGTGTTATGGGAAGAAGAGAAAGTTCCAACGCTAACGCTGGAAGTTGTTTCTCAGAGATATCGTGGGGAATACACCACCAAGAAAGATGAGTATGCAAAGTTAGGGGTTTTGTACTACGTCATCTATCACCCGACTCGTCGCCGCAAACCGCGTTTGGAAGTGTATAAGTTGGTCAATGGTGCATATCAATTGCATTCGGATAATCCTGTATGGTTACCGGAAGTTGGTTTGGGAATTGGTATGGAACGGGGAATTTATCAAGGGATTACGCGGGAATGGCTGTATTGGTATAACGAGGAAGGGAAACGGATTCTGACACCAGAAGAGCAGGCTGAACAAGCTCAAAATCGCGCCCAAGTCTTGGCGGAACGCTTACGTGCTATGGGAGTCGATCCAGATTCTATTTAAGATCATCTTAAAATTATCGGAAAATCAAGCATCAAAGCTGTAGCTATTTATATCTTGGAAACCAAGGATATGAAAAATGAATAGTTATAGATTATAGGCTTTATGATGATAGACTTACGCAAGTTTTTTGAAGCTACAGACCCCAGCAGAACTCTGGTGATTAACAACACACAGGATAAAAAGTATTATATTGACTTTTCTTCTGTGCGTGGTGGAGATATTATCTTCAAACTGAAGCAGAAAATGACATTTTTTAAGCCGAATGACCCTACCTGCACTCTCTTTACTGGGCACATTGGGTGTGGGAAATCTACGGAGTTGCGGCGGCTGCAACTGGAGTTGGAAGCGGATGGTTTTTGTGTCATCTATTTTGAGTCTAGCGAAGACTTGGAATTGACTGATGTGGATATTGCTGATGTGTTGCTGGCGTTAAGCGTAGCTCTGCCGTAGGCAATCGCCCGTCGTGTGAGTCAAAGTTTAGAAAAACTCAATCTTGAGGAACCCAGCAGGCTGAAAGAGTTACTGCAAGGTGCTATGAGGGTTTTAAATGCTGATGTGACTGGCGTAAAACTCAAAGTTCCTAATGTTGGTGATTTCGGTGTCACGTCTGAAAAAGAAAAGTTTACTTTGGCTTTTGGAATTGGGGAAATCACGACTAAGGCTAAGAGTGACGCCACACTGCGGGAAAAACTCAACCAGTATCTGGGACCACAAAAAATTAAACTCTTAGACGCAATTAATAAGGAGTTGCTGGAACCTGCGATCGCCAAACTCAAACAGCAAGGCAAAAAAGGTTTAGTGGTGATTGTAGATAATCTTGACCGAATTGATAATCGTCCCAAGGCTTGGGGACGTCCACAACAGGAATACTTGTTTGTGGATCAGGGTGAGTATCTCACCAAGTTGAATTGTCATGTTGTGTATACAATGCCACTGTCTCTGAAGTTTTCCAATGACTATGGAACGCTCACACAAAGATTTTTGGAAGACCCGAGAGTGTTACCAATGGTACCTGTACAATGGTCAGATGGCAGTGTTCATGAGGAGGGAATGGCGCTGATGCAAGAGATGGTACTGGCAAGAGCTTATCCTGACTTGCGACCAGACCAGCGTGCCAGTAATATTACGTTTGTATTTGATCGTAAGGCGACGCTTGAACACTTGTGTCGAATGAGTGGTGGTCATGTGCGCGACTTGCTGAGGCTGCTGAATACATGGATTATGGAGGAAATGTCACTTCCTTTGACTCGTGATACTTTGGATACTGTGATTCGCGCTCGTCGCAATGAAATGACTCTGCCGATTTCTGATGATGAGTGGGAATTGTTGCGTCGTGTGAAGCAAACGAAAAAAGTGAGTGATGATCAGGGGTATCAAAAGCTGATTCGCAGTCGGTTTGTTTTTGAATATCGCGATCTGCCGAAGGCAGCAGCGAAGCTATCGCGGTGAGTCTTGGTTTGAGGTTAATCCTATTTTGGCAGAGGCGCGGGAGTTGAATGGCTGAACAATTGCTGTGTTTTCTATAAGTTTCCACAACCGCCAGGAACTAGAAGTTCCTGGCTCATAGGCTAAGTCCATTAAAATGGACTGAAAACAAAGCTACGCGAAAGTGATTAGTCCTCACCAGAGGACTTTGGCTATGAGACTGGGGTTTTCAACCCCAGGCGATCGTGAACAATAATACATCAAAGAGCTAAGGAAGCGCAGATGGACGCAGATGAATTTAATGTTCACATCAACAATGAGCGCTCATTGAAACAATTAGCTTGGGCGATTGAGGCTTCTGTTGGACAGTTTAAGCTGATTCTGGCACGGTGCAATTATGCTAGTTTGCGAAGCTCCAGCAGGGAGCCGCCCTTTGGGCGATCGCATCTCATCAACCGATTACGTGACATTTGTCAAGTTGAAATCCGTGTCTTGGTTCTCAAGGAATCTGCAAGGACTCTTTATACTGCCATTCGGGAAGAATCTGGGGATGATGTACAAGCCCTGATGATTTTGGGTTTGGAATCAGTGCGGAATCTTGAGCAAATGCTGATTAGTGCAAATCAGGTGCGGGAGGAGTTTCGCAATCATTTTCCTTTCCCTGTGGTGTTGTGGATTGATGATGAAGTTCACAAGCGATTCATGCAGTTTGCTCCTGATTTGGAAAGTTGGGGAACGACGAAAAATTTCCCCATTGCTCCCAATGAATTAATAGAGTTTTTGCAAGCAATAGCTGAGCAATTATTGACTGGTGATTTCAGTCTGACTTTAGAAAAATGTTCCGAGATTAAATTAGCTTGGCAAGATTTGCAAAATTCGGGACAAGTTCTAGAACCTGAAGCGAAAGCAAGAATTACATATTTGTTGGGAGTCACAGAATATGTTGATAATCGTCTAGATACTGCTCTGGAGTATTATCAACAGAGTTTGGCTTTTTGGCAGCAAGTCAATGATTTAGTCTGGCAAGGGAAAGTCCTGAGTCATATCACTTTCTGTTATTACGAAAAAGCGAGACAACAAGAAATAAATCGCCCTGTCATTGCGAGTGAAACGAAGTGGAACGAAGCAATCTCCCCTAACCCAAGACTATCAACTCCTAATTGGCAAGAAACAAAAAATTACCTTCAGCAATCTCTCCAAGTTTTGGAAGCTGCTCAACGTCCAGATTTAGTTGCTCATTTACTTGATAAGTTTGGCAAAATCTTGCGTGATTTGGAAGATTGGCAGGAGTTGAAAAAGTTAGCTGAACGTTCTTTGCTAATCCATGAAGCTGAAGGAGATTTGCTGAGAGTTTCTCAGGATTATGGCTTTTTGGCTGAAGTTGCTTTGGCAAGTCAAAAATGGCAAGATGCGAAAACTTTAGCGGAAAAAGCGTTAGAGATTTTATCTACGAATCAGTCTGTCATTTTTCATCGCCAGGAAATTTTGTTGATTCTAGCGCAAGCAGAACAAAATTTAGGCGAAGAGCAAGCAGCGATAATTTTTTTAAAAACAGCAATCCAGATAGGCGTATCGGACTCGGAACCACAACTTTTTCTTAGTCTTTTAAGAAATTTACGAAGTTTATATTTAAAACAAAAGCAATATCTCGAAGCTTTTCAAATTAAACAGGAAAGGCTTTCGGTTGAACAACAATTTGGCTTGCGGGCGTTTATTGGTGCCGGAAGATTACAAGCTACACGACAAATCAAAGCGCAAGGTATTGCGACTTTACAAAGAGAAACTCAAGAAAATGTCGCTCCAGAAATTAGTGCATCTGGTCGTTTACTGGATGTAGAACGTTTGATTGAACGCATCGGTCGCCCTGATTATAAATTGATAGTTATTCATGGACAATCAGGAGTTGGCAAAAGTTCTCTGGTTAATGCGGGACTTGTACCAGGTTTGAAAAAGAAGGCGATCGGCATTCAAGATAATTTGGTTGTGCCGATACGAGTTTACACCAACTGGATGGAAGAGTTGAGACGCCAGCTAAGAGAGGCGTTACAGGAGATGGGGAGATGGGGAGATGGGGAAGCTGAAACTTCTGCTTTAGAAACTCAAGCGCAAGTGTCAGAAGTTGAAACGCCGGACTTGCGAACTACGCTGTTAAAACAATTACGACAGTGTGAAACATATAATCTTCGTCCGGTACTGATTTTTGATCAATTTGAAGAATTTTTCTTTGTTGATATCGAACCACAGCAAAGGTGGCTGTTTTTTCATTTTTTAAGAGATTGCCTTAATATCTTATCGGTGAAGATAGTATTGTCGTTGCGAGAAGATTACTTACATTATTTGCTCAAGTTTAATCGCTTCCGCGACAATTCGATGATTAGTATCGATATTCTGAGTGAGAATGTTCTTTATGAGTTAGGTAACTTCTCCCGTGATGATGCTCAGTCAATTATTCAGCAATTAACTGAACGGGCTAATTTTCACTTAGAACCTGCCTTAATTGCAGAACTGGTGCGGGATTTAGCGCGGGAATTGGGCGAAGTGCGCCCGATTGAGTTGCAGGTTGTGGGGGCGCAACTGCAAGCGGAAAACATCACAACTCTGGCAAAATATCAGGAGTGTGGCACAAAGGAAGAACTGGTAAAACGTTATCTGGATGAAGTGGTTCAGGATTGCGGTGAGGAAAATCAGCAAACGGCGGAATTTGTGTTGTATTTGCTGACGGATGAAAAAGGAACTCGCCCATTGAAGACTCGTGTTGAGTTGGAACGGGATTTGCAGAAATTGATCTCGGTTGATGATGTTCAATCTGGGCGGATCCCCCCAACCCCCCTTAAAAAGGGGGGCTATTTTACCTCGTTTGTAAGGGGGGATCTCAGCAAGTTAGATTTGATTTTAGAGATTTTTGTAGAATCTGGCTTAGTTGTTTTGTTAAAAGAAAACCCCGCTAATCGCTATCAACTGGTGCATGACTATTTAGCTGAGTTCATCCGCCAGCAACAGCAACCGAAGTTAAGCCAGGTGATGGCGGAACTGGAACAGGAGAAGAAGCAACGCCTGCAAACTGAAGAACAGTTAAAACAAACTGAGCAGGCTAAGCAAATTTTGTCGCAAGCAAACGACAAGGCAAAGCAACGAATTCGTATAGGTTCAGGAGTGTTGATTGCATCCTTTGTTGTTGCAGGAATTGTCACATTACAAGCATTTGGGCTTGCGGGGAAGGCACAAAAAATTACAATTCTAGAACGACAAGGCATTGCAACTGAGAAGCTTTTTCAGTTCCAAGAAATAGAAGCATTGCTTTTGGCTTTAGATGTAGGGCAAGATTTACACAATTTTATAAATAAAGAAAATGAACCAGCAGAATATCCAGCTGCTAGCCCTGTGTTAGCTTTACAGACGACTCTTGACAATATTCACGAGCAAAATCAACTCAAAGGGCATACACTACCTGTCACAAGCGCCAGTTTTAGCCCAGATGGCAAACGCATTCTCACTGCATCATGGGACAAAACGGCGCGGCTGTGGGATAGCTCTGGTAAGCTCGTCACCGAACTCAAAGGGCATACAGATTCTGTCAATAGCGCCAGTTTTAGCCCAGATGGCAAACGCATTCTCACAGCATCATGGGACAAAACGGCGCGGCTGTGGCAATATAGAACTTTCGATGAACTGTTATCAGAAGGTTGCCAATGGCTGAATGATTATCTTGTCATCAACCCTAAAAAACTGGAAAAACTAGAAGTCTGCCAAAATAAATCTAACTTAAGAGCAGCAGCGCAATTTTTGGTTAAAGAAGGTGAAGAGCAAGCAACAGCAGGTAATATTGATGAGGCAATTGCAACTTTCAATAAAGCCTTCCAGTGGAATCCCAGTTTAAAATTTGACCCGAAAGCAAAAGCACAAGAGTTTGCAAACAAAGGGAAAGCTGAGAAACTCTTGCAAAAGAGGGTAAGGTAACACAAGCGATCGCAAACTACACAAAAGCCCAACAGCTTGATCCAAAAGTTGAAATTAACGCTGATTTTTGGGAAAGGCTTTGCTGGTACGGTAGCGTGCATCGTCATGCTGCTGATATCATGTTCGCCTGTGAGAAAGCTGTGCAGCTTGCTCCTGATGATGGATATATTCGAGATAGTCGCGGTTTAGCCAGGGCGCTGACAGGTAATACTCAAGGAGCAATTGAGGATTTTGAGGCATACATTCCCCAGACTGATGATAAGGAGATAAAATCACAACGTCAAAGCTGGGTGAAGGATTTACGCGCCCTTAAGAATCCGTTTACAGAGGAAGTAAACGGATTCTTAAGGGCGCGTAAAT
>NZ_QMEB01000279.1 GCF_012912135.1 Brasilonema bromeliae SPC951
CATATAAACCACAGCCAAAACAAGAAAAAAGCTATCACTGGGGAAGTAAACTGCAAACTGCTGTAATTTCTGTGCAAAAAGGAAGGTATAACGGCACGAACGTTCTTGCTGAGTGATGATGGGTTGACTCAATGGCATCCAGCTTTCTTGGAGTTGGGGAAATCTTTGGCAGAATGTGCGGCATTCATATCGGGGATTTTGTAAGAAATATAAACGGGAGCATCCCAATTTTGCAAAAAGACTGGGCGATTAGAAATCGCGGCTACACAAACCAAGTCCGCGTAGGCGGACTTGGTTTGTGTAGCCCCAGACTTCTAGTCTGTAGGCAATTTAAACATTGGGGATGCTCCCATATAAACCACAGCCAAAACAAGAAAAAAGCTATCACTGGGGAAGTAAACTGCACTCACCCTATTAAGGGTAAGAAGAAAAAGACATCACCGGGACAATTGCGATCGCCTTGGGCAGAATGGGAACCCTTAACCACGGAAGTCCAAGAAGTTGCAGAAAAATTTGTGATGGCTAATTGTTATGACCCCAAAAAAGCAATGCAGTTGTTTGATGTTTAATAATTCCGTGGCAGGGTGCCGGGAGCTAGGTATCGAAATCGGTGAAATGCTTATGTTTTCGTAGAAAGTGCTTTTGTAAAAATATTGTTACAACGGGCTGGAACGCTTATATGTTACAGCTGACATTCACCGGGTTCTTCCAATTGTCTCCATATCGCCCCTCACCGCCCTCACCGCCCTGCCCCCGCTTTGACTCTTCCTGCAATATTTTTATCGAGAAAATTCGGGTTCAATTCTTTGATCTCTAAAAGTAACTTGAATGCTTGTTCATAAGTTTTGAATGCTTCAGTATTGTTATTTTGTTCTTTTAATAATGCAGCTTGCATAGCCAAGACATAAACCCCCACTTGCTTTTCTAGAGAAGAGCTTTTTTTCTCTTCCAATCGTAAGAGTTTTACACTATTTTGAATTTCTTCACTAGCTTTTTTCTTGTCTCCCAACTTCTGATATGCAAAGGCAATACCGCTTAACAGTACGGCTTGTTTAAGTTTATAGTTTTCTTTTAGTCCATAAGCTAGCCCTAATTGTCTTCTGGCTTCATCTGCATTTTCTTGCTGATTCTTGCTTTGAAGTTCTCCGCTTAGTTTAGATAGTAGTGAGAGACTTTTAGCCTGTTCCTGGATACGTCCAAGAGTAACTACTGCCAAGCTTCCTGAAATGACTGCTCCCAGCAAAGTCAAAACTAAAACAATACTCCCAACACGAATTCGCCGTTTCGCTTTCTTATTCGCTTCAGTTAATGTATCATTAGCATCAGCCAATGTCTGATTAGCCTCAGCCAATACTTGATTCCTTTTTTCTACTGCTTCCCTATCCTTCCTCTCGCGTTCCAATGCAGCTTCTTTTTCTAATGCAGCGATCGCCTCTTCTTTTTCCTTTGCCTGACTAGCCGCTAAAAACTCTCTATCTTGATAGTTTAAACTTTTATCTTTCGACCAGTCCAATGCATCCTGTAATGCTTTTCCGCGCAACAGTCGGGAGTTATCGCTACCCCCAGAAGCTACCCAAAACTTAAAATTCTCTGAATATGGGCGTAGATTCCTTAATTGGGTTTCAATCCAATCTTGATCAAAAATATCTTTATAAATTGGGTTATAAACTCTTAAGTTATTTTGTTGCCTAACGACTAATCCTGAAAGCTGTAGTTCGCTTTGCTCTTGAGTATCATCTGCTGTAATTTCAGATTGCTCCTCTGAACATCGGATTTGCTGATACAATTCCAGCAGATAAGATGCGCGTTGCTCATCCCTCAAAATCCTATCTCGAATCGTTCGCAGATGTTCTGGTTCATCTTGGGATTCCCAATTTTCTATGATGTGCGATCGCACAACCTGTTCAACAGTCCGGGGATTATCTGTTTCTGATTCCACCATAAACTGACACAGCTTTTGCGTCAGAAACGGTTGTCCTCCCGTCCAGTGTAAGATTTCTTTCATCACTGCTTGAGAATCAGAATACCTTCCGTGCAACCCCTTCTCTAACGGCTCAACTTCATGCAGTTGGAATCCTTTGAGAGAAATAGCTTTCCCAATATTAAACGGGGTGCGCTTTTTATCTGAAATCAAATTGCTTGGTGATGCGACTCCCAACAAACAAAAGGTGAGGCGATTATATTCAGGATTATCAACACGCTGATTGTAACAGGCACGGATAAATGCAAAGAAATCGTCTGTGGGGAAATTGAGGCTGAGAACACTATCAATCTCATCAATAAAAATGACAATATTTTCTTTAATCTCAGCAAGCAGTATCTCTTCAAGAAACTTCCGAAATCGCGTGACAAGCGAATTTAACTGATTTTGTGACCACCAATCCCCAAATTCTACATCCAATCCAAAACTCTCAATCAGCGTATCAATCAAATCTGCATACCATTGTTCTGGTGGGACATTCTGAATCCCTCCAGCAGAAAGGTCAATAGCAGCACATTCTACGCCAGCATCTCGTAATCGGCGCATGGTTCGGACTCGCAAGCTGGACTTTCCACTTTGTCTGGAGTTCAGCACATAACAAAATTTACCTGCCTTGAGTCCTTCATACAATTCGCCATCAGCTTCTCGCGTTACATAAGTGGTGGCTTCTTCGGGTAGACTTCCAGAAAATCGGTATTCGTCAACCATAGCTTACCCCAAACGCATTGAGAAGTACTGACGATATAAATCGCAACTGGGAACGCAATCATTACCTGAGAGTTTCACTAACCCCAAGCTGTGCAGTTTAAACCCAACTTCCGCATTAAGTCTCATAGGTTCATCTGCCATCACCACTTTTTTATAAGCTGATTCTAACTGAGGATTGTGTTGTAAATTCCATAGTTGCTGTCGCAGATGGTCGCTAAAAATTCCTTGTTCTGTCGGCGCAAGGCTTAAAAGTTGTTCTAGAGTTATTTGCTGACTCTTGAGATTGGCTAAAGCCTGCTGTATGAGATATGGGTGTCCTCCTACCAACTGCATCAACTGACGAAATCCATCTTCTCCCAACTGTCCATCTAATTCATACTGGTTGGCAAGAGTTTGCACTTGTTGCAGGTTAAATTCGGGTAACTCAATCGCTAACCCAACATTAAACGGTGAATGATTGGTATCCAAAGATGGATAAACTTCGGTGGAATGAACCACAACTAACCGCAGTTTCTTCCAAAGATTACCAATTTTGTCTCCTTGTTTCGCTGTTTCATACCAACTCCGCAGAAGTAAGCAAAATGAGGAGAAAATATCAGGATATTCAAACAACCGTTCAAAATTATCTATAGCAAAGACCAGAGGAGTTTTGATATCTGAGAGTAAATACTTTTGAAAGTAACGAGTACAGTTTTTATTCAGCCCGTAGATATCTTGCCAGTATTCGTTCACCTTAAGTTGAAGTTCGAAACTGTCAGAAACATCAACGCATAACCACTGCAAGAAGGTTTTTAAGCTAGTTAAGGTATCATTATCAGCTAGTTTCAAATCTAATTTAGCTGTTTGATAACCCTGCTCTCTTGCATAGTCGAGCATTTTCTCCAATAGTAAAGTTTTTCCCATCCTCTGCGGTGCTTTCAGGCGAATCAGCGCCCCTGGTTGTACAATCGCACCAAAGCTTTTCTCCTCAATGGGCGGTCGTTCAATATATATGATTTTATCTGGTTCTGGTGTATAATTACCAGGTAGTGTTTCTTTTGAACGTTGGGATTGTAAATTATTCTGAGTCATAAGTTGAGGAATCAGCTGTTGTGGAATCCCTGCTACCTGAATGAGACTACAACCTAATTTATAAGCAAACTCATAACTCTTATCTGCTCCGAGTGCATCATAAAAACCCACAGCAAATTCAATTGCTGCTTTATCTTGGATTGCCTGACTCATGCCTATGACATAATGAATGTGTTGTGCGATCTGCCGAAGGCAGCAGCGAAGCTATCGCCCTAGCCTGATACTCTGAATAACAAGCATTAAGGACAACACACTCAACTTGGTCAGCAAACAGTTGAAACAATCCTGCCAAAGCTTGTGCATCAACGAGCTTTATTTGACCAGTCTCATCTTCAAATACTAAACCATCTTCTCCAGAACCATGTCCGGAAAAGTGAATGATGTGCGGTTCGTATTCTAAAATGGCTCTGTGGATATCCCTGTAGCGTACTGCTTCTGCCCGATCTATTGAATAGCGATAAGCCGGAGGCTTGACGCTGCGCGTATCGCGCATATGTGCTCGTTTCAACCCCTCCTTAATTTCGCGCATCTCCTCATCCAGACGCAATTGACTTGTCCCAGAGGGATTTGCTGACATCAGCAGGATTTTTCGGTTTTGACTGGGATTATCACTCATGAGAAATTTAGGGTGTTCAAGAGTTATGACCTACGGATTCAAACAGTGAACAGTTATCAGTTACCAGTTACCAGTTATAAGTTACCAGTTATCAGTTATCAGTTATCAGCTTTTTGTTCACTGTTCACTGTTCACTGGTCACTGTTAAAGAGAAAATGCACATTATAAGACCACACTGCTGAAAAACAGTGTGGTTTGGTTAGTTATAGTGATTTTACAAGTTAAGAAATTAAATCTATAATTAGCTTGGAGGCGTCACTGTTTTTTAGTGACATAGTAAGCTACAAAACCAGATTCCAGGATTCCGGATTCGACTCAAATATTTTTTCTTGCGCTGCAAGTGCTTCCAAAAGCTCACAAATTTCTTTTTTTTGATGCAACTAATTCTGGATGATGCTTTGGGTTATCAGCTTGGGGAGCATCCCAAATGTGTAAGTTATATATAGCAATCCTAAATCCTGAGCCGCTGCGGGCACGCTGCTTTGAACGTGACAAACAAGATCCCCGACAACTTTTACGAAGTCGGGGATCTGTGGCTTTCAATTTATGCGCAAAGCGCAGGCACTTTCACACAAATCAAATAGGATTGCTATAGTACCGTTAACTTTTTGTTTCAGATTTTTGTAATTCTTCAACAGAATCCGAAATTGTAAAGGAAGGTGAATCATCAAGCAAGATTTGTTGGGGTGATACTTCGCTTGCATGATTTAAGTAAGAGCCAAAAAGCTTATCGTAATTAGAAGCAACAGCTAGAAATGTTCCACCTAATATATATATAGGAAGCGGTAGGCTGAATTCTTTCACCCAATCAAACAGTTCTGCTAGGGCAAACAGCACCAAAAAGCAGGCTAGCCAAACTCTCATGTTTTTACCCCTAAGATTTAAACACCTTTTTTAATTTTGACGCTCCCACACTGAAGTGAAAACATGGCGTTCCGCTGGTTTTCATCAACAACGTGGCTGAAATATATCTATTATAAAGATGGCTGGCTGAAAACCCAAAAGGGATGTAAAACAAAGCACGACAGAAAATGACTGACGCATTTGCACAACTTGTAGGACAACAGCAAGCAGTGGAATTACTGCTACAAGCTGTAGCAAAAAAACGTATTGCTCCAGGATATTTGTTTGTTGGTTCAGATGGTGTTGGACGGAGTTTAGCAGCACGGTGCTTTGTGGAATTGCTCTTTAGTCCACATCAAAACCGCGTGCGTCAAGGTAACCACCCAGATTTGTTGTGGGTGCAGCCAACTTATTTGCATCAAGGACAACGACTGACAGCAATAGAAGCCGCAGAAAAAGGACTTAAGCGCAAAGCACCAGCTACAATTCGCTTAGAACAAATTCGGGAAATTACTGCGTTTGTGAGCCGTTCGCCGTTGTCAGCACCCAGACAAGTGGTTGTGCTAGACCAAGCAGAAACTATGGCGGAAGCTGCAGCAAATGCTTTGCTCAAGACTTTGGAAGAACCCGGACAGACAACGCTGATTTTAATTGCGCCTTCAGTTGAGTCTGTATTGCCAACGTTGGTGTCTCGTTGTCAGCGAATTCCTTTCTATCGTTTGGATGCAACTGCAATGGCTCAAGTTCTGACACAAACAGGACATGAGGAAGTTTTGCAGCATCCAGCAGTGTTGAGTGTTGCGGCTGGTAGTCCGGGAGATGCGATCGCATCCTACCAACAACTCCAAGCCATTCCCCCTGAACTACTCAAAACCCTGACCAAAGTCCCTTCATCTTACCGTGAGGCTTTGCAATTAGCTAAACAAATTGATAAAGATTTAGATACAGAAGCTCAATTGTGGTTAGTTGATTATCTGCAACAATTTTACTGGCAGCACAAGCGTCAACCAAGCATGATTAAACAGTTAGAACAAGCTCGCAAATCTTTGCTTTGCTATGCTCAGCCGCGTCTTGTTTGGGAATGCACACTTTTATCATTTGTTATTTAGCTATTTGTTGAAATCAGTAGCTATCATGTACTTCCCTACACCCTTACACCCCTACACCCCTACACCCATCTTCAAGCTAGTAGAGACGTTACATATAACGTCTCTACCTTCAAAGCCAATTAAATCAATGCCGTTAAACGTTGCACTAACTGGGGTGTTTGCAGCACACCCTCAATCCGATCCACTGGCTCACCCTGCTTAAAGAGTACCAGCGTTGGTAGAGCATAAATTTCATATTGACTTGCTAATTCTGGATATTTCTCAGTATCAATTTTGACGATTTGTATGCGTCCTTGGAGCTGAGCGTTGACTTGCTCTAAAATTGGAGCCATCATATGACAAGGTCCACACCAATCGGCATAAAAGTCCACCAATACTGGTACATCAGCACCAGATAGCATCTCTTCAAAGCTGTTGAATTGTTTTTTAGTAGCCATGTGACACGCACCACTTTTCTACTGTTTGACTATTTGATTTTTCAATAGTAGTTCCCAAGAGCGCTGATCTGTAAAATCCTAGATTGTTTTTATTGTTGACGCACAATCACTTTATGATAATTAGCGCTGCGGATCATAAAGAGGAATATTTATGGAACTATTGCCAGAAAATTTGCAACTTTTGCGTGAAAAGGTAGTTATTGTTACTGGTGCTTCACGGGGAATTGGGCGGGCGATCGCATTAGAATTAGCAAAACTGGGAGCTAATGTCGTCGTCAATTATGCCAGTTCCAGCAATGCAGCCGAAGAGGTCGTCGATACAATCACAAAAGCCGGAGGAAGTGCCATAGCGCTTCAAGCTGACGTTTCTCAAGCCGATCAGGTAGAAGCGCTAGTGAACACTGTGATCAAAAAGCTCAATCGTGTTGATATTTTAGTTAATAACGCAGGTATCACTCGCGATACACTGCTTTTGCGAATGAAACCGGAAGACTGGCAAGCTGTGATAGACCTAAACCTAACAGGTGTTTTTTTATGTACTCGCGCTGTCAGTAAAATTATGCTCAAACAACGTTCCGGGCGAATCATTAACATTACCTCTGTCGCTGGACAAATGGGTAACCCCGGACAAGCCAACTACAGCGCCGCCAAAGCAGGTGTCATCGGCTTTACTAAAACCATCGCCAAAGAATTTGCTTCTCGCGGTATCACGGTTAACGCTGTTGCTCCCGGTTTTATCGCCACAGACATGACAAGCGATATCAACGCTGAAGAGATTATTAAATATATTCCGCTAGCTCGTTATGGTCAACCGGAAGAAGTCGCTGGGATGGTGCGCTTTCTGGCTGCCGATTCCGCCGCAGCTTACATCACCGGACAAGTTTTTAACGTTGATGGCGGAATGGTGATGGCTTGACACTTTTAAAAAATACAGGGTGTAGGGGTATAGGGGTGTAGGGG
>NZ_QMEB01000280.1 GCF_012912135.1 Brasilonema bromeliae SPC951
CAGCTTAAGCTTTGTGAGTTTTCTTACAAAGACCCCTACTTTTCAAACATCCTCTAAGCGTCCTGCTTCTCCACCTATCAGGTATATAAGGTCTTCATTGAATGGATTACGAAGATGATGGGGTTGTTGGGGTAGCCCAAATCCCATGAAGTCTCCTGGTTCAACTTCGTATTCCATATCTCCAATTTCCGCAATACCTCGACCTGACAAGATGTAAACCCATTCTTCTTCATTCTGGTGAGCGTGATAAATGAAAGATTCCTTACCCGCAGGTACACGAGCAATCGTCACACCAATGCGTTTAAGACCGACAGCACGCCCAAGGAACCGTAAATAAATTTCTGAATTGGGATTGAGCGGATGATGAAACTCAAACGCATTCATTGAATTAATGTCTGCTGCTTTCAGCAGAGAATGTTGTTCATCAGTCACGTTGATGTCCTCCTATCAAGTTGGCAAACGGTCTGAACACCACAATAAAGCCTAAATTTATTTATTATCCCAACCCTAGCTCTCGTTTAAGCAAGTTAATCGAGTTACTACCAATAAAATTTTCACCACACATCAGCTTGGGTGGACGAATAATGTCTTCATGAACGACTTGCATAGCAGCTTGCACTGCAGCAAAACTAGGTTTATCGGTGCAAAAAATCACTTGTGCCCGTTTAACCATTGCTTGAAGTTTGTAGGCATCTTTTGGTTGCGAACTCATTACGAGTATTTCATCACCCCGTAAACCGTGAATGATAACTTCTGCTGCTCGCAGCCAGCCAGGACTGAGGCTCACTATGGCAAGACAGCTGTCTTTTGGTAGGTTTTTAAACTGGTTGAACTCTTTGGCATAGTCTTGTATGTCCAGGGGAATGACGCGTACGGCTTTGGGTGCTGCGATCGCCTCCACTTCCCCAATAAAATACCGATGTGTAACCACTGTCGCTGAGGAAGTTTGATCTAGCACAGCAGCCAATTCTTCCATAGCAACCAACTGTACTGGTATTTTGAGGGATTCTTCCAATTCATGCACCATCAATTCTCCAGCACCGATGTCTTGATTTGGAGCCGTCACCAACACTCTCGCACTACAACGTAAACGCCAATCAATTTCAGCTAAAAATATCTCACGCGCCTGATTAAGCGAGCAGCCTTGGGAGAGCAGTTCGTCAACTGCCTGCTGGACAACTTTGTATGCTTGAGGATATTGTTTGAGCATTGGCGATTGCAGCTTACTACCACCCTCATGACCTTGAGCGCGAACGTAAATTCCTGAGCCAGCAAGACTTTCTACAAATCCCTCTTCTTCCAACTGGCGGTAAACCTTGCTGATTGTGTTGCGGTGTAAACCAGTTTGCATTGCCAACGCGCGCGTACTCGGCAGTTTATAACCTGGGGAATATTGCCGAGAGGCGATCGCAAATTGGATTTGATTAAACAGCTGGGTTGATGCGGGGATTTCACTGTCTGGCTGAATACGAAACTGAATCATTACCGAATCTCCTGCGTGATAATGGCTGCATACGACCAGCTGTGACTGCTAAGCGTCAAATATTTTACTTATATATTGAATTTCTCTATTGAAAAATTCTGGTGCGGTTGTTACTTGTAGTTGATAATTTGATTGGACATTGGCTTGAGCTATCGGCATAGCTATATCTATATAGTCACAAAGAACTGGTAAAAACTATTATGGCAGAGCGAGCAATACATACCACAACAGTTAATCTTTCGCAAGATCATTTGCAAATACAGGCATATCTGGCACAGCCTTCTGAAGAAGGTTCTTACCCAGGAGTTGTAGTTTTGCAAGAGATTTTTGGAGTCAACTCCCACATTCGGGATGTCACAGAACGTATTGCCAAGGAAGGTTATCTGGCAATTGCACCCGCACTTTTCCAAAGAGTTGCCCCTGGATTTGAAACTGGCTACACCAAGGAAGATATAGAAGTGGGTAAAAAATACGCATGGGAGCAAACAAAGGCTTCAGAACTATTGAGCGACATTCAAAAAGCCGTTGACTATCTGAAAACTTTGCCGAATGTAAAGCAAAACGGCTTTGGTTGCATCGGCTTCTGTTTTGGTGGTCATGTCGCTTATCTTGCTTCCACTTTACCAGATATCAAAGCCACCGCTTCCTTCTACGGTGCTGGTATCCCCAACCGTACACCAGGAGGTGGGAATCCCACCATCACGCTTACCCCAGATATTAAAGGCATCGTCTACACCTTTTTTGGCATGGAAGATGCTAGCATCCCACAGGAACAAGTAGACCAAATTGAGGCAGAGTTAGAAAAATACAACATTCCTCATCGTGTGTTTCGCTACGATGGAGCTGACCACGGATTTTTCTGCGACCAACGTCCCAGTTATAATTCTATAGCCGCAGCCGATGCTTGGGAGCAGGTAAAACAACTGTTTAAACAACTATAACTATTCAATTGATTTACGTCCGCTTTGCTTTAAGCTAGTCCCTAGTCATGAGTCATAACAAATGACTAAGGACAGTTTTTATAAGCAATCATAGTCACTCGAATAGTGTTGTTTGGTGTTGAATCAAACTTCAGTGGCGTTAGCTAGAATAGCAATTTATCTTTAAGAGTCATGGATTCCGAAGCCAAGTTTTCTCAAAAAGCCAATTCGTCATTTACAATGGACGACTTTGCCAAAGCACTGGAAATACACGATTATCAGTTTCAAAAGGGACAAGTGGTGCATGGCAGAGTATTCCAACTTGATTCAGATGGGGCATATGTCGATATTGGTGGCAAATCGTCAGCGTTTATTCCCCGCGATGAGGCTTCTTTGAGAGCAGTAACCAATTTATCGGAGGTGCTGCCACTAAATGAGAGTTTAGAATTCTTAATCATCAGAGATCAGGATGCAGAAGGTCAAGTCACCCTTTCGCGACGGCAATTAGAAATCAAGCAGATTTGGGAACGACTGGCGCAAATGCAAGAGAATTCCCAAACAATACAAGTGCGGGTAATAAATTTAAATAAGGGTGGAGTGACTGTTGATGTGCAGGGTTTACGAGGATTTATTCCGCGATCGCACTTGGTTGAGCGAGATAATTTAGAAGCACTCAAAGGTCAATCTCTGACTGCTGGCTTTTTAGAAGTTAACCGTACTAACAACAAGCTTATTCTTTCCCAGCGCATCGCAACCCAATCTGCTAGCTTCAGTATGTTAGAAATTGGTCAGCTAGTGTCCGGAAAAGTAACTGGTATCAAACCCTTTGGCGTGTTTGTAGATTTAGATGGCACAAGCGCTTTGCTTCATATTAAGCAAGTGAGCCAGAAATTTATTGACAATTTGGAAAAAGTGTTTCAAGTCAGTCAACCAATAAAAGCTGTCATTATAGATTTAGATCAAGGCAAAGGTCGGGTTGCTCTTTCCACTAGAGTTCTGGAAAATTTCCCTGGTGAGATCCTAGAAAATATGGACGAGGTGATGGCATCAGCCCAGGCGCGTGCAGAACGAGCAAGGAACAAGCTGTTGGAATAAGTTAGTTGTTAGTTGTTGGTTATTTTACTAACCACTCACTACCAACAAATAACTCTCTTGGAGTTGCTGTTGTAAAGTCAATTCTGTAAAAGCAAATTTGATTTCACAGACCAAACTGCCCTAACTGCACAACGCAGGCTCTAAGAGAGCTTGCCAGTATTCATTGGCAAAAAATTCTGCTATATCGGTTACAGTATCCGTTGCTAAACTGCTTCCCCATCACCAATATCCCGTTTCGGTGGCCGCTTGTAGGTGAACGTGAAAGTATCACCACTAGCAATGACTTGCCGCATCTCATCATACATCGGATAATGACCGACACCACTCAGACTTGCCCAACCCCGCGCCCTAGTTAAAGCAACAAACAATTGGTTACGGTAATTCACATCATCTTCATTGCGAGCGACATTATCAAAGCCAACCACATAAACCATATCAGCTTCATGTCCCTTAGCGCGATTGATGCGCGACACCGTAACCCCACCTTCATGCCAGAATTTATCTGGGTCGTTGTTGGGCCATTGGGGAACCAAATCATTTAAGGTCAAAGCAGTGGGGATATAGACATCAATATTTTGGTCTATCAAGAAACCCGCAACTTCAGTTTCTAACTCTATTGCTTCGGAAGTAGAACCTAAAATGACCACTAAGATATCACGGCTGGGATTAAGACCATCGTGAACAATATTATGCATAATATTCTCAGCCAGCGCTGTCATTTCTTCTTGGCGAGAACCGTAAGTTTGAAATTCCAATATAGAGTTACCCCAAAGTTCAGCAATAGGGTTGGGTGAATATTGAGACGGTCGATGTATGGTTATCGGCTTACCAACACGTCGGAAGTCTCCTTTGACTTCGTAACCAATTCTGTTCCAATCATCTTTGTTAGTAATACCTGCAAGCATTCCTTCTGGACGTAGCAAACCCATACCAATTGCATGAGCAGCTGTGAGAATTGAGCCAGGAGTGCGATAACAACGGCGCATCACCTCAGAACGTTTAATTCCACCTGAGTATTGCGGTTGCTTGCTCAAAAGATTGCTCAAATTCTCGCCAAATACTTCTTTCGCTTTTGGGACTGCTATACTATCAAGACTTTGTGCTTCATCATAAGCCCAAATTAAGCGGCGTTCCTCTGGTTTTTCCTCACTGACAGGTTGTAACGCTTGATAAGCCAACCAATAAATTGCTTGTTTATCTTCATATTTCAAATCATCTTCGGCTACTAAATCTTGACCTTCATCAATCAAGATGGCGTCGAACATCGGCTCAATTTTTATCTCTTCTTGTAGCCGTTTACATAAGTCTGCTAAACCCCGGTTAGGTTGTCTTTGTTTTGTGTCTACAACCGTTCCGCGTCTTTTGCCGTGGTAGTCACAGATCATACTGTACAAACCTGGATGTTCCTTTGCTCCCCACGCATGAAGCACTCGCAGTTTGAGATTAGTTTTCGGCTCATACTGCAACTCACCACCACTGAAACGGCGTATCCACTGATCCAGCAAGCCAATCATCAAATCGTAGAGCGATCGCGTGAAAAACACCAAGGCAATATCCCAGTCTGGATGCTTGAGGTGCATCATCGCCGCTTTTTGGCATAGCAGTACTGTTTTGCCTGAACCAGCAATACCACGAATTCGCTGAGGACCTGGGGGAATTTCTTTACCAATATGTTCTTGCTGTAAATCTATTTCGTATAGCCTTTGTCGCAAACTGTCCATGACAATGGCGCGGGTTTTGCCTGTGGTCGTCGAAACTGTCGCACGAGGAGGTTTACGAAGCACGGGTGTCCCACTCATAACTGACAGTAGCAATTCCCAGTCTTTATCTTCCAGGTTTTCTCCTGGAACTACCGCAGCAGTTTGTTGAATACGTTCCAACAAGCCAACTTTACCTAACTGGTCTTGGAAAATTAGAGGAGGACAGTTGGGTAATTGGTCAAGGCTCTTTTGTTGCCATTGTTCTTGGGTAATCAGAGGTAATGCAGCGATCGCTCTTCCGGTAACCCTGCGCCAAATAGCAGATTCGCGGTCTGTATACGCAATTAATACTCGCAGTTGATGTTCGGCTTGTTGATAAGGGTTAGATTCTGTAGTGTGATAGTTTTGCAACTGCAAAATACCATCATCAATAGTAACGACTTGGTCAATGACGACTGGTAAGACCTCAATAACCACTAAACCAAATTCTCGATCAGCAATGAGAATATCAGGTTCCTTACGAATCTCTCCCACCTTCGAGAAAATTGGATAACGCCAATAACCGATACAGTTTCTATCAGAAAAAGCACTCTTAACAGCATCCCAAACTTTCTGCTCACCTGCTTCAGTGTTAACTTTTAACGGTTCAGTCGTGATAAATTTGCTACTTTGTTCTTCATGCCCAACAATCATTTAGTCCCTGCCTGTACTAGTTCAATTTTTTTATACAAAAGTATTTTGAGTAATGCTGCCAAGCTAGCACTGGCAATATGATACTTACCAGTGCGAATACACGGAACTACGTAGCTGGTTAAGTCCAGCAGATATGCGGAGTTAGTTGAAATTATTGTAATAATTTTTTATATAGCTATCAGTAGTGAGGTTGCAGATGAGGTAATCCTAAGTCCGCTGGATTCACGCGGTGGCGGTGACGAGTTTCCTCCAAGAGTTTTGCAACATTCTGTCGCCTGTGGTCTTCCGCTTGCTTTCTCTTAGCTGATAAAGCATTTCGTAATAGAGTGATAACTTGAGTGTTAATTGATCTGTTCTCAACAGTAGCTAACTCTTGTAGCTGTTCATACAAATCATCAGGTAAATCTGGGTCATGAAGAGTAGCAACTATCAACCTGTTAGTTGAATTTATTGGCAATGGTAGCACGATGGAACTGGCGTGGGTTGGAGGGGAGAGAGAGGGCGATCGCCCAAGGGGCAGTGACAAATTTCTGCTACACAAAGTTTGAACTAGTCGAACCTATTACCCTGATTGTGCTGAGGTATAACTGAGGATTGGTTAGTATATACAATTGTTAGGACTACTGAATTATTGAGCATGAGTTATCTTTCCTATATAGCCGATGATGACCTTAAATCTGCCGTCAAAATAGTTGTTGACTGTATTCTTGAAACTCAACAAAAAGCCGAAGAAGCAATGTACAAAAATGTGATATATCCGTTTTCAGCTATTTTTGATGGTGCTGTGCAAGGTTTTGACTTAAATGATTGGCTGACGAAGGAAAGAGCTAGACAAAGTCAAAAAACTGTACAAAATCAAATAGGTTATTTCCACCAGAATATTTTAGGTAGTATTCCTGGCTGGAGAGTACTTCCTCAAGGATTCGATATCTGTAACGATACACGCCAAATTTTTGCTGAAATTAAAAATAAGTATAACACTGTTAAAGGAAGTGATAAATTTGGAATATACGATTATTTATCAAACCGTTTAAACGAACCGGATTATCAAGGTTTTACAGCCTATTATGTAGAAATTATTCCTAATACGAAAAAGCCCTACGATAGAGCTTTTACTCCTTCAGATCGGACTACTAGTACAAGAAGACCTTTAAATGAAAAAATCAGACAAATCAGTGGTCAAGCATTTTACGATATGGCAACTGGTGTGCCAGGGGCATTAAGTATGCTTTTTAATGTATTACCAGACGTGATCGGTGAAGTTTCCGGACTTGATAGACTTAGTGAACAACAGCGAGCAAGCTATAAAACCTTATTTGATAGAGCTTACTGAGGTAATAAATCAATGGGATCCACTTGTTAGCACGTTAACTATAGCTCTTCCTAAGTGATAAGCAAAATTTACAGGAACTGCATTACCAATCTGTTTATATTTTGAGCCTACACCACCCATAAATTCCCAATCATCGGGAAAAGTTTGAATTCGGGCATACTCCCTTACTGTAAAAGGTCTAGTTTCTTCTGGATGACAGCGTTCGGTTTGTTTTTGTGAGGGAGAAGTAGTCAGAGTTAGACTTGGCTCATCCCAAGAAATTCTACGTGCCATACCAGTACGCCCACCTGTGAGATAGTAGCTTTTCATCATGTAGCTTTTTTGAATATCTTCAGGTAAATCTCGCCAGCAGCCGCCTGGTGGAACTAACTCTAAAACTTGAGATCTCTTTGGACTATATTTCATACCTTCAGAAGGTGGAACATCTTTCAAGGGAGACTCGTAAAACAGAGTAAAACTCCATAAAACGGTGTAATTTATTGTT
>NZ_QMEB01000281.1:0-4712 GCF_012912135.1 Brasilonema bromeliae SPC951
AAAAAAAGAATTTCATCCTTTTTCCCTTTTCCCTTTTCCTTTTTCCTTCGTTAATCAAGATGTGGGCTACGATGCTGGAAAAAAGATACACGGGCGTCAACGACATTTGTCCGTGGACTTGCTGGGGCTAGTTTTACGGGTTTTAGTCACATCTGCAAGTCTGCCAGAACGTACTGGAGCTAAAAAAGTACTAAAACGAGTTCATGGTATGGGCGATTGCCTACGGCAGAGCTACGCTTAACGCGTAAATCGCCTGCATACGATTTGGATGGATGGGGGGTATAGAGGGGAAGATTTTATGCGCTGCATTATGGATATGTTTCGCTGGGTTGTTGAAATTGTTCTCAGACCCTTAGAGAAGAAGGGTTTTGTCCACTTGCCAAAACGTTGGGTTGTTGAGAGAACCTTTGGATGGCTCAATTGGTGTCGGCGTTTGAGCAAGGATTATGAAAGATTACCAGAAACTTCTGAGACTTTTATTTATATCGCGATGATTCGTATTATGGTCAGACGACTCGCATAATTTTTTACTCGTTTCGACTTTTCAAACATCCTCTTAGATGTTGGCGTTTTTCCTCGGCTTGGTAAACGGGTAATTAGGGATAGTGAGTCAGCTTAGATAGTTGATGAGTCAGCACTTCAACTTTTTTGGAGCAGCAACCAATCTGCTGAGGATTGATGCTTACTGGAGTGGTTACGACATAACAATTCAAATGCAGCCTCCTTTTCTTTTTATACTAGTACAAACGCCCTGATTCTTTAGTTACCCCACTTCATTTAGTCTAAAGTCCAGTAAATGACATTGACTGAGATATCATAGTGAACTACTAAACACCGACCCTTACGGGCACGGTAATTTAAATAATACTTAACAGTTCACAGTCAACACTCAACAGTTAACTGTTGACTATTGCAAAAACTCTCGCACCCGTTTGAGGTAAGTAGCCGGATCTTCCAACATTGGGAAATGAGCAGTATTTGGAATCATGACAAACTCAACTTTATCGTTGAGTGCAGCTGCCTGACGACCCATCTGGGCTGGAATAATTTTGTCATACTCACCCGCCACCAGTAGCGTAGACACACTCAGTTGAGCAAACTCCTGTGGCATCAATTCAGCTGCGGCTTTACTCACAGATGTAAAAATTGTGCCTAAAGCTGCATCATAGTCTGCTTTGAGAAAATCTTGTAAGAAAGCCCGACGTTCTGCCGCTGGTATGGAACGATGCAGAAATCGTGCCATAAACATCCGGTCAACAAACGGTATTTTATCCAGCCACTTTGGACGAAATTTGACCACGTAGCCACCGAATTTATGAAAAGTTGTAAATGCTTTTTCGTCGTATTCAAAAATACCACTACAGGTCAAAATCGCTCTTTGCACTCGTTGTGGGTAGCGGTTGAGAAACAAAGTAGCAATGGACGCGCCCATAGAATGAGCAGCAATATACACGCGTTGAATCTGTAACTTATCTAGCAAAGCTGCCAAGTCGTCAGCGTATTCCTCTAACTCATAAGTTAACTCTTGAATTGCTATAGATTCTGCCTGCGGTGACTCCAACTCAATAGACTCAACGACAGCTTCACTCGCTTTGGCTACGCTTGGTTGCCCACGGGAACGCCCAAACCCCCGCAAATCGTAAAGTAAACAATCAAATTGTTCTGACAGAGCATGAGCAGTACCCTGCCAATACCCACAAGAGCCTGCCCAACCGTGGATAAAAACCATCACAGGCTTGTCTTGTGTATCTGATGGCTTTTTTATCCACTCGTAGTAATGCTCAACAGCACGGACGTTTATGTAGGGCATTTGTCAAAAGTCAAAGGTGAAAAGTCAAGAGTTAAGAGTATTTTACTAATGACTAATGACTAATGACTAATGACTATTACGCTGATTCTGGCTTAGGTAGTGTGGATGGGTGCATCAGTAGTTCCGCAGTAGAACGCTTCTCTACCATTTCCCGCGTGACTGTGCAACGAGTGAGATCTTTACGCGAAGGCAACTCGTACATCACATCCAGCATCAATTCTTCCACAATGCCCCGCAGCGCTCTCGCGCCGGTTTTGCGGCGGTATGCTTCTTGAGCAATAGCTCGCAGAGCCTCTGGTTTAAACTCTAGCTGGACGTTATCCATCTTCAGCAGCTTTTGGTACTGCTTCACCAAGGCACTACGCGGTTGGGTCAAAATTGCCATCAGCGCCTCTT
Organism: Brasilonema bromeliae SPC951; assembly: GCF_012912135.1. Lineage (GTDB taxonomy): Bacteria > Cyanobacteriota > Cyanobacteriia > Cyanobacteriales > Nostocaceae > Brasilonema > Brasilonema bromeliae. The sequence continues at coordinate 2,207 of NZ_QMEB01000281.1, forward strand.
CATCCAGCGGCTCTACCACCGCTACCATTGGCACCCGCCCAATAAATTCCGGAATCATCCCAAACTTCACGAGGTCATCCGGTTCTAAATAGCGGAGAGTGTCGGCTGTACGCTTGTCTTTGGACTGACCTTCTCCTGGTTGTACAAAACCTATTGACTTTTTGCCAGTTCTCTGCTCTACAACTTTTTCTAAGCCGACGAAAGCACCGCCGCAGACAAACAAGATATTGCTCGTATCAATCTGTATGCAGTCTTGATAGGGGTGCTTGCGTCCTCCTTGGGGTGGTACATTGGCAACTGTCCCCTCTAACATTTTCAGTAAAGCTTGCTGTACGCCTTCACCAGAGACGTCTCGGGTAATTGAGGGGTTCTCGCTCTTGCGAGCAATCTTATCTATTTCGTCGATGTAGATAATTCCGCGCTGCGCTTCTTCGACATCCAAGTCTGCAACTTGCAACAGTCGCAGCAAGATATTTTCTACATCTTCTCCCACGTACCCTGCCTCTGTTAGGGTTGTGGCATCAGCAACGGCAAAAGGCACATCCAGAATTTTTGCCAGAGTTTGTGCTAGCAAAGTTTTGCCGCAGCCTGTGGGACCAATCAGCAGAATATTAGATTTTTGCAGTTCCACCGCATCATCCAAACCTTTGCCACTGCCTTTAGACTGAACCAGCGACAGCCGCTTGTAATGGTTGTAAACTGCGACGGAAAGTACTTTCTTAGCTTCGTCTTGACCGATGACGTGTTCATCTAGATACTTTTTAATCTCTCGTGGCTTAGGTATTTGATTCAATGAGAGATTAGAGGAGCGGGCACGCCGTTTTGGTGGTGGTTCTGACTTGGGTGCTGGCTGCGACGATGCAGCCCCATTTGTGTCGAGCAACTCCTCATCCAGAATTTCATTACACAAGTCAACGCATTCATCGCAGATGTAGACTCCCGGTCCGGCGATTAATTTACGTACCTGCTCCTGAGACTTTCCGCAAAACGAACATTTTAAATGGGAGTCGTACTTAGACATACCAGCCTCTTATTTCAGAATGGTGACGTTTTCCCCTGGTGAGGGAAGATTTTGGCGGGAGATGACTTGATCAATCAACCCGTAGTTTTTTGCCTCTTCAGCCGACATGAAGAAATCGCGCTCAGTATCGGCTTCAACTCTTTCTAACGGTTGACCAGTGTGCTGAGCGAGTAACTGATTCAACTTAGACTTATGATAAAGAATTTCTCTGGCTTGTATCTCGATGTCAACGGCTTGCCCTTGTGCACCGCCTAATGGTTGGTGAATCATAATCCGGGAATCAGGAAGAGACATCCGTTTACCAGGCGTTGCTGCTGTTAACAAGAACGCCCCCATGCTTGCGGCTAATCCAAAACATATCGTGACCACATCAGGACGAATCTGCTGAATGGTATCATAGATAGCCATACCTGCTGTCACGGAGCCACCTGGAGAATTAATGTACAGTTGAATGTCCTTTTCTGAATCTTCAGCGTCTAGAAACAACAGCTGGGCAATAATTGAGTTGGCAACGTTATCGTCTATGGGCGTTCCTAAGAAGATAATCCGTTCCCTTAGCAAGCGAGAGTAGATGTCGAAGGCACGTTCTCCCACGCCTGATTGTTCTACCACCATCGGGACGATGTTGCTAGGACTGTTTAGGGAGTAGAGTTTAAAGTCACTCAAACTGTTAGGTTGGTAGTTTCCCGACTGCGATACAAGCATAAAAGAACGTTTGACACTAAGTGTAACAATAATTTAGACAGCAACTGCTGCCTTTTTGATGAGCCTGATTTTTGATGTGGCTATGTGTTAACCATTATGCCTTATATAAATTCTTATCGTGTAAAACAGTATCAAACCAAGACGGTGATATACATGGTTACTGAAATTAAAGTTTCTTAAACTTCTAGCTTAGGACAGGGAGATGGGGAGAGTAAGGGAATGAGTTGGGGAAACTTCTCACTCTCTTTCTCCTTATCCCCTTATAATCTATTGTCCCTCTGTTGACTCTGTGTCACCAGACGCAGTTTCAGTACTGGCTGGAAGAGGTTGTTCTGCAGTTTCAGTTGCTGCGACTGGCTCATCTACCGTGACTTCTTCAGTCTCAGTTTCTGCTGTACTCAAAGAACCTTCAGGTACCAACTCAATTGTTGAGCGTTCTAGAAGCCAATTGATGATTTTTTCAGTCAACAATTCGTTTTCTACAACCTCAAGCATTCTTTTCTCATCAACATCTTTTTCAGAATACTCCTCCATCAATTCTTTGACTCTGGCTTCGATTTGATCTGCGCTCACTTCGATGGACTCGCGTTTAGCAACTTCCATAAGCGCTAGAGAACGTTTAATGCGCTCAACCGCTTCACCGCGAGAACGTTCCCGCAACTGAGGAATCACATCTTGAGTAAATAACTTTCTCACATCAAGCCCCTGCTGAGAAAGCCGCATGGCTGTTTGCGTCAGCATCTGATTGACTTCCTGTTGAATCATCGTTTCAGGCAAGTC
>NZ_QMEB01000281.1:4722-7663 GCF_012912135.1 Brasilonema bromeliae SPC951
ACTTCCACGTGCTTGAGCAGTTCAGCTAACAGGGCTTCTTGCTGATGCGATTTTGTTTTCTGTGAGGCTTCTTTTTGAAAGCGCTCTTCCAAGGAATTACGCAATTCGTCCAAAGTATTATACTCACTGACTTCTTGGGCAAAGTCATCATTCAATTCAGGCAGCTCTTTTTCCTTGAGTTCTTTGAGGGTGACAGTGAAAACAGCAGGTTTTCCTGCTAATTCTTCGTTAACATAAGGGTCTGGAAACTGAGCAGAGATTTCTTTGGTTTCTCCAGGATTCATTCCCACTATCCCTGTGACAAAGCCAGGAATGAATTTGTCTTCCTGCATCTCCAATTGGAAATCAGTTGCTTCCCCGCCTGGTATTGGCTGGGGTACGTCCGTTTTGTCTTCACCAACAGAAGCAGCTAAAACCCCTTTGAAATCTACCACAGCGACATCACCTATTTGCGCCGATCGCCCTTCCACTGGAATTAATGTTGCCATTTGTTGGCGTTCGTCTTCTAAGGCTTTGTCTACCTGCTGTGGATCGTACTTGACTTCCTCGGCTTTGAATTGCAAGCCCGTATATTCACCCAAATTTGGTTCTGGTTCCACATCTACAGATGCAGAAATGACCAGGGGTTTTCCTGGTTCATAATTGTTAATCAATTCCTCAAATGAAGAGCGTAGCTGTGGTTGACCAAGCACCTGGATTTTTTCTTGTGAGAGTGCTTGCTCAATGCCATCTTGAATAACTTCTTCTAGCGCAGCTGCCTTGATTCGAGTTGTGCCAAGGCGCTGCAGGAGTATCTGCCGAGGTACCTTGCCTTTGCGAAACCCAGGAATATTTGCAGTACTCGCTAAGTTTTTAACAACTTTTTCGTAAGTTTCCTTGGTCTTTTCTGGGGTAATCTCTATTTCTAGACCAATTTGACTGGCGGGAAGTTTTTCCTGGGTGACTTTCATGCTTCGTCTCTATTATTTGTATTTCTTTTTACTTTTGGTTTACTGACGCCAAAATTTGCGTCTTTAAGTTAAAGTTTCCTGACTTGGATCAAAGGTGCCTGTATGGCTTAATTATATCCAAGTGCTCCAGGTGCCCTTATAACAGATATCTAGTTTACTTTTGTTGTCAAAATCCTTGACGTTTTAGCGCAAACTAGTTTCTTGTTCTCAACTCCAAATTGTTTTTTACCAAAGGGCTAACACCGTGATATCCTGGTTCTCAACTAGCACGCTTTGCACGCCAAAGTTGTAACGTTGGGGCGATCGCTGCTCTGTGCAACTGAGCGCAGCAGCTGAACCTAACTCCTGTGTTGTGAGAATAGGTTAGCTTATCGCCCTGGTGGTCTGCCGTCCATTGAATCATACTACACTAATCATCAAGACAGAGGTCTATTACAGGCATAACACCTGTCTAGTACAGGTCGGCCCAAATAAAGCTACCCTTCGGGTTCACCAGTCGCCTCTGTCGGGAAACCCTCCTCATGCGCGCTGGATTCACCATTCCAAATCAACGAAAAGCCCGCAGAATCAACCTTTTGACTTTTAACTTTTGACTTTTGACGAACGCCAGCGGTACTAGGGCTATGCAAAAGTTTAGCTCATCCACACGTTGGAAGATGATCTACTGTATAATAAAAGTCTTAATTTGATGGAGAGTTTAGTAATAAAATATTGTAAATTGTCATACTAATCAGGATGAGTAGCAAAATAAATGTATTAGATTAAGAATTACAATGAATTTCTCAAAAAATCAAACTATTAAAAGGTTTATTTAATGTCTGCTATTGCCATTTAAGCTTTGAAATTTTACAAGAAATTGCACAAAACATCTCGTAAAGGAGGAAGTCAATTTGTCTAAATCCTACAGGATAGCTATTTTGGGAGCAACTGGTGCAGTAGGCCAAGAGTTGCTGGAATTATTGGAAAGCCGTAATTTCCCTGTTTCTGATTTAAGGTTATTGGCTTCCGTTCGCAGTGCAGGGCGAACACTGCCTTTTGAGGGAGAAAATTTGCCAGTAGAACCAGTGAGTGAAAAAGCCTTTGAGAATGTGGATCTGGTGTTGGCGAGTGCAGGTGGTTCCATCTCAAAAACTTGGGCACCAAAAGCTGTAGCGGCGGGTGCTGTGGTGGTTGATAACTCCAGTGCGTTTCGCATGAATCCGGAAGTTCCTTTGGTGGTTCCAGAAGTGAATCCAGAAGCAGCAGCGAACCACAAAGGTATCATTGCTAATCCCAACTGCACGACGATTTTGATGACAGTCGCAGTGTGGCCCCTACATAAAGTATCACCAGTACAGCGCCTAGTGGCTGCAACTTACCAATCAGCCAGTGGTGCTGGTGCTAAGGCAATGGAAGAAGTGAAAACTCAAGCAAGTGCTATTTTAGAAGCCAAGCAACCTGTTGCTGAAGTTTTTCCCTATCCACTAGCATTTAATGTCTTCCCGCACAACTCCCCTTTGAACGACTTTGGGTATTGTGAGGAAGAAATAAAAATGGTTAACGAAACTCGCAAAATCTTTGGGACTCAGGATATCAGAATCACTGCAACTTGTGTACGGGTTCCCGTACTGCGTAGCCATTCGGAAGCGATTAACCTAGAATTTGAGGCACCATTTAGCCAAGATTTGGCCAGAGAAATTCTCAGTCAGGCACCGGGTGTGAAATTGGTAGAAGATTGGAAGGCAAACCATTTCCCAATGCCAATTGAAGCCACAGGTCAAGATGAAGTTTTGGTAGGGAGAATTCGTCAGGATATTTCTCACCCGTGTGGCTTGGAACTGTGGCTGTGTGGTGATCAAGTCCGCAAAGGCGCAGCCTTGAATGCAATACAAATTGCTGAGTTATTAGTAGAAAAAAATCTGCTCAAACCAGCAGTAGCGGTTAGTCATTAGTGAGCCAGCACTGCAGGAGGGTTTCCCTCCGTAGGTGACTGCCGAAAGGGTTCCACAGGC
>NZ_QMEB01000282.1:0-4347 GCF_012912135.1 Brasilonema bromeliae SPC951
GTTACTTCACTTGGGGAGACCCCAAGACCGTACTACCTCACCGCACTGGCTCCTCACTTGGCGACTGGCGCTCTTGGGTCAGGCGAAAGCAGGCATACCCGTAAGGGTCATGAGTAGCAATGACTGATAGCTAATAACCATGACGAAAAACGACGGTTAATCTTCCCCATAAAAAAATGAGTTTACCCGTCGTTTTTGGTAAATTTAACGAGATATTAAGAAAAATTTGAGTTTATTTGCAACAGATGAGATTCTCAATCAATGGCAAGACGTGAAATAACAAGAACAAGCCTGAAAGAGAGTAAGTAGACAGGGGGAAATAAATTAAGCTATGTAAAAAATTGTCAAAACGCCTCAAACCTTTACCAATGACTAATGACTGCCTTAACGAGTGAGTTTTATTAGTACTGACCTACTTATCTCAACAAATGGTAAGTTAATTGACGACATAAGCAATCTGACAAAATGATTCAAGACATTAGTCTCTAGCACACTCACAAGAGATACTCTATGCAATTAGAATTTGTTCCCGTTGAAGAATTTTATTTTGTCCTAACTTTAGCGGTTCGGACTCTGGAAGAATTGGCAGAACCAGATCTTGTCGAACAAGTGCGATCGCGACTGTTGGTAGAATGTGGACAACCCTCTACTGTCGCTCCTGGTAAACAAAATACTTTCAACTATGTATTCCGTGTACAAGGTGTAGACAATAGCCCTGCATCTGGACTTATCGTTTCCATTTCAGATTGGCAAGACAAGCTGCGCCTGAGTAGCGACTATGGATGGACGCTAGACGAACAACGCAAGCCTATTCGTACTGAAAAGTATAGCCAGCGATCACATTTCGCCCAACAGTTGCGATCGCACTTACAACTATGGTTACAGCTTCCCATTAATACCTAAGGGATATATAGACTAAAAATTAAAAATCAAACTAACTTGATTTTTAATTTTTAATCTCTCCTTGTTGAAGTTTAAGTCGTCGTTTGTGCGGCAAGCATTTGCTTGAGTTTTTCCAACTCGTTAGCCCATCTGGGATCTGGACGAATTGCATCATCCGTGCTGGCAGCTGCTGGTGTGTGTTCTCTTCCACCGCCACCACGACGAGACTTCTTGGAGTTTTTCTCCCTACGGTTATTTTCTTTTGCAGGAGTGGGACTAGAGTTACTAGTTGTAGGATGACTAATGACTTTAATTGGTTGCTCCTCACTATTTTCCTCTGCTTTCGTACGAGGTAATGCTTTCTCGAGTTTGATCGCAGTGTCTTTGAACAACTGACCATTGTACTTTTCAATAATTTGGTCTGCTTGTTCGTCATTGTTGACTGTGAGAAAACCAAAACCACGACACTTGCCGGTTTTTCGGTCTTTAATCAGTTTAGTAGTAACAGCATCGCCTTCTGCTGCAAAAACTGCTTGCAGTTCTTGACGATCTATTTCTTCTTTGGGCAAATTGCCTATGTATAGGCGAATGGACATGAACTAGACCTCCACAGGTTGAGTGAAAACGACCAGGCAAAAAACAGTAGCTTGGCTCTGGCTTTCATATAGATATTGTTGACCAATTCTGCCACAAACCAATTTTTCTCTCCGAACTGTTAACCTATACAATACAGTTTTTTACCAGGATAAAGCTTGCTTAATACAAAAGCACACAACTCTAACAACACCTTTATTCTAAGAATTTTGAATTTTATTGCGTACTGCTTATAACTCGAAAGTTCTTCTACACTTTGTTGTTCCAAACAATTAAACACTCTTCCCTAGATTATCACGCTATTTTACACGCAACCAGTTCATATTAGACATTTCTAGCAATACCATAATTGCATAGTAGCATAAAATACACTTTTTCTACAGTTTTATGTCAGAGAAACAAAAACCAGCCAGTTACTGGCTGATTAACTGCTGTGTTGGGGAGAAAAAGGGTATGTCTTGGCGCTATCAGCAGCACTGATTACCAAGCTTGAAAGCCACGGTATATCAGCTTTTGCTGTTAATGTTAAAAATAATAACATTTTGTTGAGAATTGTGCAAGTTTTGTTTACAAATCGCTGTGCGAACTTATTGAGTGTAGAGTACAAAGTCAAATCACCAGTGACTAATGACTCTAAATGACTAATGACTAATGACTCATGACTAACCTTTTAACAAAATGTATGCTCCAACCGCCTCCGTGACAACGGCTAAAACCGTAGACCAAATGGGATGAGGACTGTAGATGGTTGTACCGCTATGAGTTTGCAGAGTTTGGACGTCAATCCAAGGTGTTGCTCCTCGCCGTAACCAACCTGTCACCGTAATTTGCCGACCAATCAAATTTTGAGGATTTTGCTGTTGTCCCAGCCACTGTAGGTAATGTAATCTCACCGAAGCTGTACTGGATTGCAGGATGAAATCTTGTCCCAACGAGTTACTTGTACCTCGCCGACCTAATAGCTTACCGACAAGACGCACGTTGATACTATCAGATGGGAGGGCTGCTGGGTTAGACAAGAGGTTAGGCAATCGGTCATCTGTTTGGGTAGTGCTAGGTTTAATATCTGGAAAAAAAGAATTGATCCGGATTAATGTACCGATGCTAAATCCAATCAGCCAGCAACCTGTCATAAAAGACCAATTGTCGTATATCCACTTTAAGTTCAAAAACTTAAGTGCATATGCCGTTTGCCAAACAAGCCAGATCACAATCGCAAACACACTACCTATAGGAATTCCTAAAAAGGGAGCAACTTGAATAAAAAAAGATTGACGCTTCACCCTCAAAGGTTGTTGTTTTTCCAAATTCAATTCTGTTTCTAAATGCCAATCGCGGGCTATTGATAACAGACGTTGCAGGCGATCGCCTATCAACGGATGAGTGTTGTTGATCACCAACCACCAGCGATAGGGATTGAGATAGTCCCACATCAAAAACGATTCAAAAGTCGTGTTATGAGCAATACTACCCAAACAAATACTTTGCTGGTAGCCTACAGGCGCTAGTATATTTAAGCTTTCTAACTGCCAACTGGTGTGTTCTTGTTTTTGGATATCATCAGCAATACCAATAGCAATTTTGAGTAAAGCACGGACAAGACCGTTAGGATTACCAGTCATGTCAACAGCCAGGCGATCGCTGTAATAAAGGCGCAGTTGAGACAACCACAATCCAGTCCCAGTCAGCAAACACCAAACGACATAGGCGATACTTGCCATAACAGCCATAACCCAGCGCCAAATTCGTGCTGTTGTTCTGTCTCCCCATTCCGAAAAATACTGGTATGCTTTATATATTGGGATCGTGACTAGTAGCACCAAAGACATGACAGCAAAATCCCAATGAGTCATATGCCCTAGTTGGCTGGCGTATATTGTGGCTATCTCATCATCACAAAGTTGCTCTAACAGCCCCTGACTCACCACAATTCGCGCAGTACGGGGTAAATTCCCATAAGTCAGCGCTAAAGGTGCTGCTAATGGCAAAACACGCAGTTTTGGTAACTGCCAACCTTGCTGTTGACAACGGCGTTCTAGTACCCGGACAGCTTCTTTACTATACCTATTTAACGTGTCCTTCTCCAGTTTTTGCAAACCATAGAAATTTGTGAGTATTCGGTCTAGCAACCTGGGAGAAACACCTATCAAGATGAGTAGGACAAGCAGCAACAATAAAGTGGGATTAGCGTATAAAAGCTGTATTGGCTGTAAATATGGAACTACTACAAGAATAGTGTTTATAAATCCCATCACCAACACGACTAATTCCCGTATCACCCAAAATAAAGCAATAAATGTTCCTAGCATCAGCAGCCGAAACGGAATTAAGTTCAGCTTTTGCTGTTGTATCCAAGTCTTTGCTCTTGGTGCTTGTCGCCAATGAATTGTCAGTGGTTTAGATTTTTCAGGGTTCGTGGGAGAAGGTGAGGGAGTGAGGGAGGGAGTGAGGGAGGGAGTTAAAGAAGTTTCGTTGTTTGGGTCATTATTTCTCTGTGTTGGTTTTTGTCCTGTGATCCTCGTGTTCTGCTCAAAAGGTACCAAACTAGTAAAATCTTTACTATCTTTACGAGGAAGTGTCAATTGCTCTAAAGTGCGATTTGCCCACCGTTGTACTTCGGAATTTTGACTGTGAGTGAGAGTTTCGCATAAAGCGATCGCCCTTGGGATATTACCGCTTTTTGCATAAGCTACAATTAACCCGATTTGTGCTTGTAAAAAAATGTTACTATTGGCAAGTGTTTGGGTTAGTGCTTCTAGAATGGCAATCGCACTTTGGAAATCTCCCTGCTTAATTGCTGATAACCCTGCCTCCAAGGATAATTTGGGATGTGAAGGCATAAAAATCCTCTAACTCTGATATTGTTTAACA
>NZ_QMEB01000282.1:4357-7643 GCF_012912135.1 Brasilonema bromeliae SPC951
TCTTTCGGAAATTCAAAGTATGCCCTATGCCTAGTGGGAACGACCACGGCTATCAATGAAAAATCTTTTTTGGAATTTTGAATGAATGAGCACATTTTGAATTGAAGCGTTTGCGCAGCGCCAAAGTCTGCCGGGGGGAGTATCCCCCCGGCGAGCTTTGCCCCTTAGGGGCTAGGGAGTGGCGGAAGAAGCACCAAGGGATGACTCAGTTTTTTCGTTTTTTCATCCACTTAACTCATTCCACGGAAAATAGTTTTTTTCATCCGTTTGTCCAAAGTCAAAAGTAATACCAGTAACTAGTGACTAATGGGACAAGTATCGTCGCATCCCCTACTGGGGTAAAATTGGTTAATCAGACAAGTGTAAGTAGTTTAGGAAAGAATGTTTACTTCGGTAGCCCAAAATTTTTCAAATACTTTTGTAGGAACGCTGAAAATAAAATCACCACTGCAAAGAATACTGATAAAATTTTTGACGACATAAGAAAATTGAGTTGAGGAAATACAAACTACAAGTGTCATTAAAGGAAAATTTATATGCAACTATCACCTCAAGAAAAAGATAAACTGCTCATTTTCACGGCGGCTTTAGTAGCAGAAAGACGTAAGGACAAGGGGTTAAAGCTAAATTATCCGGAAGCAGTGGCGTATATATCTGCTGCTATTTTAGAAGGTGCCAGAGAAGGAAAAACTGTCAGTCAATTAATGAGTGAGGGTGGAAAGCTGCTGAAAAGGGATGATGTTATGGATGGAATACCAGAAATGATCCATGAAGTGCAAGTAGAAGCAACTTTTCCTGATGGAACGAAATTAGTAACGGTACATAATCCAATTCAAGACTAAAATCTCTGAAGAAATACAGGGAACAGGGAACTCTTAACAGGGAACAGTGAAACTGATAACTGATAACTGATAACTGATAACTGTTTTAAGAAGGGAGATGGTGTTTCTTTCATTCGTAGCGGGTGGTGTGCCGTTATAGTGCGCCTGCTCCTAAAAAAGATGCAGAATTTTAGATAATGAATTGACAAGAAGGGAAATTCTAAATGTATACAACTAACAAAGTGGTGCTTTATGAAGCTCCTAACTACAAGGGAAATCAGAAAGAACTTGGGGAAGGAGAATATAATATTTACGATTTGGGAATTGGTGATAATAAGCTGAGTTCCTTAACAGTGCCAGCAGGCATGAAAGTCACCATATACGAGTACGAGGAATTTCGAGGTCGGAGTAAAACCTTTACTAGTAACGTCGGTGACCTGAGAAATGTTAAAGTTGAGGGTAAAAACTTTAACAACGAGGCTTCCTCGATTAAAGTCGAAAAAATAGTAATGACTCCAGGACAAATAATAGTTACTAAATCAGAACCAATTGAACTCAATGCAGGGCGAGAGATTACCAAAATTAGAGTTAGTAATCAAGGCGATCGCCCAATTCAAGTTGGTTCTCATTTCCACTTTTATGAAGTTAATGATGGCAGTCAAGACAAGAAAGGTCTACAATTTGACCGCAATAAAGCTTACGGTAAGCGCTTAAATATTCCAGCGGGGACAGCAATCAGATTTGAACCAGGAGATGAAAAAGAAGTTGAGTTAGTCCCATTCGGAGGTAGCCGTGAAATCTATGGTTTCAATGGATTAGTGAATGGATCTTTAGAGAAACAGAAAAAATGATTGTAGAACGGGTGAGTAAATCTTAAGTATCGACTGTCTTGAAAGCCAAGCGATTGCAAAGAAGCAAGAGACGCCGAAGGCGTCTGCACCTTGTTTTTTGTGACAAATCATATCGAAATATCCGATACTGTAATCCACTGGGTCTTTAATTTTTCTGAGATAATTTATGTCTTGGAAGTCGCCATAAGATTAACACAGCAGATTGAAGCCAAATCCGCTGCAATTTGCTTCCACGTAATCCCAGCATCGTCCGAGAAAAAAACTTGACCGTCACTAGTTCCGAAAGCAGCTAAATTCCCTGTAGTAGCAACGGTTCCCGTGTTGATATTGTTATTGAACCACTCTGGCAACCCTCGCTCACATTTCTCGAAAGCTCCTGGCTTGTCGAGTGGGTGTCGATAGATGGCTGCTTTGTGACCACTCGGACCAGTAGAAGCAGTCATCAAAATGGTTTCTTCACACACAGCTATGGCTCGTGCGTAAGCAGCATGTAGGTTTTCATGTGAAAACCTCCAAGAATTCCCTCTATCTTTACTCACAGCCAGCCCCTTCGCCGTAGCCGCCAGCACAAGATCTGGATGAGATGGAACAGTCCGCACCTCATGGACATCTGCATGAAAGTCGATAGTGGGTTGCCATGACTTACCCTGGTCATCAGAGCGCAAAATGCCTCCAACGTGCACATTCACATAGAGTTCACCAGATTGACCTATAGCCATCGAACGAACATCTGGAGGACCACCCCACGGCGTATACCACTCATCTCGTCCCTCAGCCGTCTCAAAGCAATTGATGCGATTCGTGCTTCCGTCTGCAATGCGGATGAGATGAGCTTGTGATGTCCCAACTAGAACTGCGCCATTGTAAGGCAAGATGCAATTTAGCTGTAAATCATCAATTGAAGCTATTTGATGCCATTCGCCTTCTGGGTTGCGATGCCATACCGAGTTACGATCAACTATGACCCACAACCCATCCGGACTTGAGGCAAGAGCAGTGATAGAATGGCCTTCAAGTTCAACATATTGCCTAGAATCGAGAAACAGCAACCCATCAGATGTTCCTGCTATTATTAGGGGTTTTTGTATCGTTGGGGAGGCATTGGCAAAATGTGTATCTGTTTGGTTGTGCTCTTTTGGCTCAACTTGCTCGACTATTTGCTGTAGAGTATTGTCCATTGTTTGAACCTCCAAACCTCATCGGTGCTGCCATTATGAGCATCTGTCGTAGTGACACTCCTACACCGACCCTTCGACTTCGCTCAGGGTACAGTGTAGGCTTCTGGCAGATTTTATCTTTCCAGAACTTCGTTTGTGGTACTCCAACTGTTTCCCACTACCGCAGTTTATAGTCAGGTACGTGTCCTGCCCGACTTGAATGGAAGCTAAATGGCTCAGTCCTTCAGCACCCGCTTCTTAATCTACTGTACTGAATTCGTTCAACCCTGAACTCAGTCATAAGCATGAGGATAAGTGTCCATCATTTCGAGCAGTGATGTCGTAACGGTCTTATTCAAACAAATCACATTGCCTGCGCTATTTTAGTCTGGATTCGACTTAACTCACTTCTTGCACCTAACCGAATAAATCCGTAAAAGGTGAATAAAGAGCGCAA
>NZ_QMEB01000283.1 GCF_012912135.1 Brasilonema bromeliae SPC951
AGACTGTTGTTCAGAAATTTCAGATACAAAATACTTTAGTCAGTAGTTTAATGCTAGGTATTGTCGGGTTGAGTGGTGGCATAAATTCTGCTAATGCTCAACAAGATCTTCCTGTCTGTCAACCTCCTAATTCCGGTGAGTATCTTTTGTTGGTCAGTAGTCCCACAGCAGAGAATCAGAAGCAATTACGTCAAGCTTTACCGTCCAATACTAACCCAAGCACTTGTAGATATCTCAAAAATACAGTCACACGAATTGGTGGGTTTAACAAGATAGATGATGCTAACAGTTGGGCGAGGTATATCAAGAATATAGTTGGGTTATCTGCTATTGTCACCACTCGACCGTCATCAGAAGTGGCACAGAAACCGCCTACGGTGACACAGAAACCGCCTACGGTGACACAGAAACCGCCTACTCAGACAGTAAGCTATAAACCTGAACGTTTGGGAGAGGGTTTGGCTGTATTAGTAGATTACTATAACCGCCCTGAAATGGCGAACAAAGTACGGGAAGTTGTTAGAGGAGACGTAGGTTTTGTTTCCTACGGAGAACGTCCTTATTTGCTGGCTGTTTACACGAGGAATCAAAAAGAAGCATACAGCACACTGCAAAAGCTGAGCGAACGAGGTTTTTTTGCCGTAGTTGTAGATAGTCGCAAAGTGATGCTACTGCGCTCATCTGTGCGTTTGCAGTAGCCCTCAGCAAAATACAGTCAGGTTTTTTGATTGATTATGGACTGACAACCAACACGCCGGTTGACTTAGCCAACCACGAGATGGTTATACCCAACGCCGAACCAACAATCACCTGAACAGGTGTGTGTCCCAGTAATTCTTTGAGGCGATCGCCATCAAACTCTGGGTGTTCGTGAAACAATTCGTCAATCATCTGATTAAGGATACGGGCTTGCTTTCCAGCAGCTTGACGAACTCCAGCAGCGTCATACATGACTATAATGGCAAAAACCATTGCCACTGCAAATTCTGGAGAAGCCCAACCAAGAGTTTGCCCGACTCCTGTTGCAAGAGCTGTTACCAGTGCAGAATGAGCACTAGGCATACCTCCAGTTGTTACTAAAACATTTATATTCAGTTTACGATTCTTGAGTAGCTCGATGACAAGCTTTAATGCTTGAGCCATCAAACAAGCTCCTACAGCAACCCACAACACTCGGTTGTCTAATATGTCGCCTATGTCCTGCATGCTATTTTGATAAGATGAGAAGTTATGAATTCTGAATGATGAATTCTCAACAGAGATATGATTTATGAATGATAAATTATATAATGTAAAGTTCCCCTGCTTGTATCATTCATCATTCATTGTTAGTTTAATTTTTACGACTGGTGATAAAGTGTGCTAATTCCTTTAGGGGCAAAGCTTTATCTCCAAAAGGTTCTAGTTCTGCACAAGCATCCTCTACAAGTTCTTGAGCCTTTTGTTTTGATTCTTCGAGTCCCCAAAGACTAGGATACGTCACTTTTTGAGCCTGTTGGTCTTTTCCAGCAGTTTTGCCCAATTCCTCATCGGTTTGAGTGATATCTAGAATGTCATCAATAATTTGGAAAGCAAGCCCAATGTTTTGGGAATAGCGAGACAATCGCTGTACATCTTCTGATGATGCTCCTGCTATTATGCCACCACAGACGACACAAGCTTCTAAAAGAGCACCGGTTTTGTGCCTATGAATGAAATTCAACGTTTCTAAGGAGATATCTGTCTTTCCTTCTGATTCTAAATCAAGCACTTGACCACCAACCAAGCCTGTCGCTCCCGTCGCATGACCCAAACGAGCAATGACCTGTGTGATTCGCTCTAGTGGTACATTATGAGTATGAGTGACTACATATTCAAATGCGTAAGCTAATAAGCCATCCCCAGCCAAAATCGCAATGTCGTCACCATAAACTTTGTGATTTGTCAACTTTCCACGACGGTAATCATCATTATCCATTGCTGGCAAGTCGTCGTGAATGAGCGACATTGTGTGGATCATCTCCACAGCACAAGCGGTTGCCATTGCCATATCAATGGTACCACCCATCATCTCACAGGTAGCAAGGCAAAGAATAGGACGCAAACGCTTACCTCCAGCCATGAGCGAGTAGCGCATTGCTTCGTAAATCTTTTCTGGATAACGGATGGAAATAGATTTATCCAAAGCAGCTTCACAAAGCTTTTGTCGCTCTTTGAGATAAGCTCGTAAGTCAAATTTGACGAACTCTGGAGTTTTTTGAATGTTATCAGCTGCTACCATTCCTAAATTCCTTAATCTTCTGTTATATACGTAACAATTTTACGAGAAAGAGTCACCCCCTTCGCTTAATTCAAAATTCAAAGTTCAAAATTCAAAATGAAGAATTATTTTTTTGAATTTTTAACTTTGCATTTGAGCGTGTTGGCTGATTGAGCGGCTCCCTCACAGGAGCATCCTGGCTCATGCGCCATTAGTCATTGACTATGGACTATTCCTAACGATGGGAGCGTTGGCTATAGCTGTTTACCGTATTTTGTAGCAATATAGCTACAGTCATCGGACCAACACCACCGGGAACTGGTGTGATAAATTCCGCAATACCAGCAATGGACTCAAAGTGGACATCACCAACCAGACGACTCTCACCGCTTGAATCTGTCACACGATTTATTCCCACATCTACCACAACAGCGCCCGGTTTCACCATGTCAGCAGTAATGAGTCCTGGACGACCTGCTGCTGCAATTAGAATATCAGCATTTGTGGTGATGGACTGCAAAGAGTGCGATCGCGAATGAGCCACACTCACAGTCGCATCTGCCTCTAGCAGCATCAAAGCCAGTGGTTTACCCACCAATATACTGCGTCCTACCACCACCGCATGCTTTCCCCTCAAAGGAATTGCGTATTCCTGCAACAGCCGCATAACTCCAGCTGGAGTGCAGCTACGTAAACCAGGTTCTCCTCGCACCAGTCGCCCTAAATTAATTGGGTGCAGTCCGTCGGCGTCTTTCTCTGGAACTATTTGATGCAAAAGCGCCACAGCATCCAAGTGGTTAGGTAAGGGTAATTGCACGAGAATACCATCCACCCTTTCATCATTATTGAGCGCAGCAATGACTTCTTCTAGTTCTGCTTGAGTGGTTTCTGTGGGAAAATGCTTGCCAAAAGAGTCAATACCAACTTTCTGACAAGCTCGTTCTTTCCCGCGTACGTAAGCCGCTGACGCTGGATTATCGCCCACCATCAGCACTGCTAAACCCGGCGGGCGTCCTATTTTGGGTTGCAATTCTTTAATGGCAGCAGAAAGTTCTTGCTGAATTTTGTTAGCTAAAGCTTTACCATCAAGAAGTTTGGCTGTTTGTGTTTCCATTAAAATTCAAGACAAGTGCGCTACGCCTTGGCGTTGCTGTCTCATGCTTTGTTCAAAAAACAGCAAAACCACATTTATTATCTTCTCAGATTGGTTGTCTAAGAAGACTTTAGAAATCAGAATTAGTCAATGTTCCTTGTAAAAATTAGGCACTGTACAAATTAACTATCATATGCATTAGGAAATTTGGTTGTTTCCAGTGTTAACGATACCAAACTGTTTCACCTGCATAGTAGCTTGTAAAGTAAAGTAGAAGGCAAAAGTATCAAAAAGCAGTTATGTACGTGCTAATTGGTGGAGCAGGTTTGGTGGGGCTAAGTTTAGCACAGAAATTGGTAGAACTAGGACATACCATATCTGTGATTGACATTGACCCTAATGCTTGTCGTTATGCCCGTGAACAAGTCGGAGCAATGGCTTTTGAAGGCAGTGCTGTTAGTACAGAAGTGTTGTTAGAAGCTGGGATTCGTAAAGCCGACGCTTTGGCAGCTATGCTACGAAGCGATGCTTTGAACTTAGCAATGGTAACTCTTGCCAAGCACTATGGTGTTCCTCATATTCTGTCTCGAATGCGCCATCCCGATTTTGTGGAACCCCTGCGTTTAGCTGGAGCCAATCATATCATCAGTACCGTAGATTTGGCAGTTTCAACAATGGTGAATGCTATTGAGTATCCGCAAGTCGAATCGATGATGCATTTTGAACAGGGACAGATTGAGGTTTTAAAACTTTCTATTCCAAACAATTGCTATGTTGTCGGTCGTAGTGTTGCCGAAATTGCTCAGGATTCCCGGTTTCCCACTGGCTCTCTCATTATTGGCTATCAGCCTCATCCTCACGAGGATTTAACTATTCCTAACGGTAGTACAGTACTGGAACCCGATTCAACTGTGCTGATTGTGACTAAACCAGGGTCATTACATCAAGTCATTGATTTTATTGAAGGTTGTAAATGATTCATTCTAATGAAGCTATATCCACTTTTTTATTCAGCGATCGCTCTTATTGTACTGACATCCTGCACATCACCAGAGATTCCACCGCAGTCACAAGCTGATACTAAAGGGGAAAATCAATCTCAAAAGGTGGTAAATTTAGATGAAAATTTCAAGACAGTGATGGGTCAAACTATCTATGTCCCTGTCTACTCCCACATCTATCACGGCGATCAGAAAAAAATTTTCAATTTAGCGGCGACTCTCAGTATTCGTAATACTGATTTGACCAAGCCTATCATCATTACTTCTGTGCGCTACTATGACTCCAATGGAAAACTACTTAAACAGTATTTAGAGCGCCCGATTCAACTTGCTGCCCTAGCTTCTACGGATTTTGTTGTAGATAGAACTGACACTAGTGGAGGTGTAGGAGCTAACTTTATTGTGGAGTGGGTAGCCCAAACAAAAGTTTTTCAGCCGGTGGTTGAAGCAGTTATGATTGGTACTGACTTCCAACAAGGAATTTCCTGGATCAGTCCTGGCAAGGTTATTAAAAGTCAAAGTAATAATAAGGGCTCATCTTCTGTACAGGGTTCTTGAAAGCGACTAATCATCTTCTAGTGTGAGCAATTGCTCATCAATTTTTTGAAGCCGCGATAGCGAAGCGCTGCTGCTTGCAGCAGATCGCACAATTTCTTCTGAAAGAATTTGCTTACGTATTGCCTCGTTGAGTGCTCCTTTCTCTGCCAGTAGCAAACGGCGGCGAATGGCTTCGAGTTTGCTGTGTCCATCACTTTTAAGATCAAATTCATCTGGGCGGCGATTGTACAATTCCCGCAAAGCTTTTTCTGCTCCTGCGACTCGCACCTGATAAGCTGAGCGCATCTCTTCGTAAATGGCTTTTGGTAATATTCCTGACTTTAACAAACTATCTAATTCATCTTGCGCTGCCTTACCTGTGATTAATTGCGCTTGTAATTCTTCAACCTGCTGACGAGATTCTGAAAATTGGGACAAGCGCAAACGTTTCACTATCCACGGCAAACTCACTCCCTGCCCGAGCAAGGACAGCAACACTGTCCCAAATACTATGGCAATGATTTGTTCTCGTCCTGTTACTGTTGTTGGGATGCTGAGTGCTAACCCCATAGAAAGAGAACCTTTGATATTGCCAAGAAACAAGACGTGCTGCCAGCGCCATGGAATTGGCCGGTCAAACCAACGTAATATAGCTAACAGCGGATAGACGCAAAGTATACGCCCCACTTGATAAGCAACGATCGCCAGCAACACTGCGGGCAGAGTTCTCCAGAGAGTGATTAAGTCAACTTCTATACCTACGAGTAGGAAAATAAAGCTATTGACACCAAAAGCGATAGACTGCCAAAAGCTGAGCAACGGCAATCGAGTAGAAGCTGATACCTGACTCGAAAGTCCAATACTTCCAACAATTAACCCCGCAACAACCACAGCTACCACACCAGAAACGCTGAAAGAGTGCCCAATTTGAAAAGCTCCTAATGCCACAGCCACCGTCAGTAAAATACTACTGAGCGGTTCATCCGAGCGAATTTGGAGTTCTTTGTTGAGTGTTTTTGATACTACAAGACAAAGTGTTGATAGTTACTCTCTAAATGAAAATTGTCACAAGCCAAGCACTGATGCCAAAATTGGCTCAATAGACATTGATTATGCAAAAAGTGAAAAATTTAAACTTCTCGTTCTTATATAATCACAACAGTGTTGTCGTACTCACACGCTCGGGATTAACCCTTTTCCTTCTAGTAGGACTACTCAGTTGTGGTAACTTAGGGTATTTGGGCATAAATGCCATAGGAGCCAACATCACCCAAATTCAGGACTTGAAAGCACAACAAGAGGATGGTAAAACACTTTACGTACAAGGTAAGGTAGAAAAGCGAGTTCCGCTTCTCAATCGATACGCGTATCAAATTAATGATTCCACAGGAAAAATTTGGGTTGTCACCAATCAAACTAATCTACAGCAGGGAGTACAAGTGGTGATTAAGGGTAAAGTTCGCTATCAAAGTATTCCTCTAGGAGACAAAGAATATGGGGAATTTTACATAGATGAATAGTCATAAGTAAAACATTATGCCAGAGAAACTCTGGAAGCTTCTAGCTCAAAGAAGCTCCCAGCAAAACCGAGTTAATCACTAACTAATCAATTGGGCAACCAACCTGAAATCACAGCCACTATCAGAAACACACCCATTACAAAGCGGTAAAAAATAAAAATCAAAGTGCTGTGTTTTTCCAAGTAGCGTAAGAGTCCCCAAATTGCTATGAAAGCAGAAATACTGGCAGAGGTTAAGCCGATAAGAAGTATCAACCAACCAGCCCCACTCAACCCTGCTTTGAAAAGGGTGTGCAATTCCACAGCCCCAGCCAAAACCACTGCTGGTAAGCCCAACAGAAAAGAAAATTTGGCGGCTGTCTCCCGTTCCATTCCTAAAAATAGTCCGGCGGTGAGGGTGGAACCAGAACGAGAAACGCCTGGAATTAGGGCAAAGGCTTGAGCAACCCCTACCCAAATTCCATCCCAGAGGGTAATTTTTTCAAAGTTACGCTCACGTCCTCCCCGTTTTTCTGCAATTCCCAGCAGCAAAGACATAACAATAGACGCTGCACCAATGACAACCAAACTTCGCATCGGGGAGTCACAAGCGTTTAGAATTGGCTTGAGTAGTAAACCTCCAACAATAATGGGTAAAGTTCCCAGCAACAAGCCCAGCATCAGCCGAAAAGAACTCGATTGATAGTCTTGCCCACTTATTGCTCTAACCGTTTCTCCCGTCAATTTTTTTAGGTCTTTCCAGAAATAACTTAAAACAGCTGTTAAACTGGCTAGTTGCATTGCTGCTGAAAAAGCAGAGCCAGGATCTTGCAGTCCTAATAAAGTAGGTACTATCCGCATATGAGCAGTACTGCTTATCGGTAGGAGTTCTGTAATCCCCTGGACAATGCCTAAAATAATCACGTCAATCCAGCTTAAGTTAGTAAAGTCTAGATTCACTTCACTACCGTTGGTACAGCCTGTAGTCGCCACTATAAGAGAAAGCATAATTTAACTGGTTTAATGAATTTGTTTGCAAATAAGTTACAGACAAATTAACCTGTGCTTATGTCGTTGCTATGACTAATCAATGGCGACAGTATGACATGTGGCAAACTAGCACTTTTTTTGAGGTTGACCGCATGAGAATGACATAATTTACGTAACCTGACAGAATTGACACTCCCCTGCCTAAAGGCGAGGGGATTCTACATTCATCGTCAGAACTTG
>NZ_QMEB01000284.1 GCF_012912135.1 Brasilonema bromeliae SPC951
CATTGGGATGCTCCCGGGAGGGAGGGAGTGAGGGAAGGAAGGAGGAGTCACTTTTGGCGATCGCGTGGAGGAATCATTTTTGGCGTTAAGCTAGCTGCGCCTCCGGCGATCGCGCACACGAATCATTTTTGGCGATGCTCCCAAACGGTTTGAGATTAAGCTACTCTATTAGTAGGAATAATTTTTACTACTAATCAGTAGGAATATGAATGTCGAAAAACTATCCATTTCCTTGCCACCATCTTTAGTGGAGTTTATCGAAAATTACAAACTTAATAAAGGACGCAAGTCTCGTTCTCAAGTGATTGAAGAAGCATTAGAATTGCTGCGAAACCGAGAACTAGAGGAAGCTTACCGAGAAGCATCTGCTGAAGTTGACAGCGATTGGGATGTAACAGTAGCAGATGGTTTGACAGATGAAACGTGGTGATATTTATTATGCAAACCTTAGTCCTGCGGTGGGTTCAGAAATGGATAAACGCCGTCCAGTGCTAATAGTAAGTAATGATGCAAATAATCGTGCTGCTACCACAGTGACAATTTTACCAATCACTTCTAATGTTACCCGTGTTTATCCGTTTGAGGTTTTGCTCAATCCAGAGGATAGTGGTTTAACAAAGCCTTCTAAAGTACAGGCACAGCAAGTGCGAACAATTTCCAAGCAGCGAATTATTGGCGAAGTGTATGGTAGTTTAAATGAAGAAATGATGGTATTAATTGATGCTGCATTGAAATTGCATTTGGGATTGGGTTGAGATATGACTATAAACAAGAGCGATCGCTATTAGAAAGACGAAAACTACGACAATGTTACTCCCACCAAAATTACAAAACTTGCCCCATAGTCTCCCAATTGAAGGTGCAGTTCGCATCGAATTAGTTGAGGGAATTCCTATCTTTCGAGCTTCTAGCACTGTACAAAATCGTATTGAAGAACTCTTGACAAAACAACACATTTCTCCACTGACTTCGGATGAAGAACACGAACTCGACCTTTACGAAGAAATTGACGATTACTTAAGTTTTATTAATCGGACTGTTCGTAATGCTTTCTTGACACAAACGAGCGTCTGATTTTGATATATGTCAGCACGTCGTCAAATTCCCAAAGATATTCAAACCCTAGTACGCCAGCGTGCTAATTGCCTGTGTGAATATTGTCATGCTTCTGAGCAATGGCAGTATGTAGAATTTACGATTGAGCATATTATCCCATTAACTAAAAACGGAGCAGATGCAGTTGATAATTTGGCGCTAGCTTGCTTTCACTGTAACCGTCAAAAATCAAACAAAACGACAGCGGTTGATTCTGATTCAGGTGTTGAAGTACCTCTATTTAATCCCAGAATAGATATTTGGAGTGAGCATTTTATTTGGTCAGCAGATAAGCTATATATTATTGGTTTGACCCCTATTGGTAGAGCAACAGTAGCCGCCTTAGCATTGAACCGAGAACGAGTCATTAATATTCGTGCTGCAGACAAAATTATCGGAAGACATCCCCCAGTAGATGACTCAATTCAAGCACAAAATTGAAATAGCGAGACAAAAGCAAGTAGTGCCAAGACGTGTAGACGCGCAGTTCCAAAGGAGCCGCCCCAAGGGGGTGATACTCCCAGAGGGAGTCGCCCAAGGGGCGATCGCACATACCCTATCACCAAATCTTCAAGCCAAAAGACAAGCTATAGGGAAAATCAGATACTCCAAGAAAAACAATTTCCAGATGAACTGGTAAAAACGAGCAATTTCACTTTTCTCTTGCAAATCAACTTGTCTACTCCGCCACCACATCAAAACCAACGCCACAAGATGAGTCATCACCAAAAAAACAGAATTCACCTCAGCCAGCCGCAACACACCAACTAAAATCATCCCCAAATAGCAAACAGTAATCACCCAAAGAGCAAGATTAAAAACAGCTTGCTTACCAATTTGGAGAGTCAAAGTTTTGATATTGTAGAGTAAGTCACCTTCCATATCAGGGATGTCTTTGAAGATGGCGATCGCAAAAGTAAAAACCAAAACAAACACCGTCAACACCCATACCGCCGCTGTAACTGACGAACTCTGTTCAAACACCCAACTATAGTGCAAAAACAGTCCTAAATTTACAATCGCTCCGCGCACCGAAAAAATACACACCGCCGCCCAAAACGGAAATCTTTTCAAACGAATAGGTGGCAAAGAATAAGCAGTACCAATCGCCAAACTAATCGCCACCATTCCCAATAAAAACGGTCCTTGAAGCAACGCAACAACCAGCGCCAAAACACCAGTAACACCCACAATCAATCTGCCAGTCGTTAACGAAAACTCCCCAGCAGCAACAGGCAAATGAGGCTTATTAATCTTGTCAATCGCCACATCCTCAAGTTGATTCAGCCCCACAATATAGACATTGCCACACAAACAAGCAACCCATGCACCTAAAAGAGGAAATAAAGAATAATTGCGTTCGCTAACAGCAACAGCAATCAAATACAACCCCAACACACTCAAACTCGTCCCAATAATCGTATGCGGACGCGAAAACTTCCAAAAACTATAAAACCAATTCCCCTGAAACTGTCTTGAAGAAACCTGATCCATTCTCTTTTCTCCTCTTGGCGTTTTTGTCTTGGCGTTCTTGGCGTCTTGTTGCTAATCGTTACTTCTTCCCACACAACAACCCAAACCGAATCAACCCGCGTTCATAACCCCGACTCATCAGCCCCAAAGACAGCGCAGCTTGAATAGTACCCCAACCCGAACACAGCAAACCCCAAATCGCCATTGGAGAAAACGCCGAATCAATCACAACATCCCAAAAAGGAGCAACAGCCTTCGACCAATCAGCAGTCCGAATATTTTGTAACCCTAATTCACGAGCAATCACCTCATACTCAGGCAAAGATATCACATAAGGCAAACAGTACACCCGATAAATCTCTGCTAAGTGCTTCTCCTCATCCGCCGTCAGTAGTAAATTATCAACTGGTCGATGACACCAAGTCACCATAATCAACGTTCCACCAGGTTTGAGCACACGATAGCACTCTTGCAAGAACTTGCTCTTATCCGGCATATGCTCACCAGATTCTAGTGACCATACTAAATCAAAAGAGTTATCAGTAAAAGGCATTGCTTGAGCATCAGCCACTTGAAAATGACTTCTTGCACTCAACCCAAACTCAGAAGCGCGTTTTGTCGCTCTTGCAGCTTGTACTGGACTCAGAGTAATTCCTGTTGTTCTGGCATTAAATTTTCCTGCCAGATACAGAGAACTCCCACCAATTCCACAACCGACATCTAAAATATTCTCAGCTTGTTGGACTCCTGTCCACTTAATCACTTCTTCAATTAAATCAATTTGCGCCTGACGACGGTCTTTTTTCTGTGTACCATCAGCACCGTAGTAACCGTGGTGCATATGTTCGCCCCAAACCTGTTCCCACAGACTGGAAGAAGCATCGTAAAACTGCTGAATTTGCTGGTAAAGTGTTGGACTCATAATGGAAGCGATAATGAAAACATAAATAAACACATACAGTAGGCTACCATGTGTGTTTTTAATTAAATTAAGGTGTTTTTGCTTATGGCGGAAGACTACCATCTCTCTATAACTATGAAGCGTTATAGGCAATGGTTGTTATTGGCTGCAATAAGGATATTAATCGCCTACCTATTTGAAATCAGTTATCAGTTATCAGTTATCAGTGAGCCAGCGCTGCAGGAGGGTTTCCCGACAGAGGCGACTGGCGTAAGCGCAAGCGCACGCAATCATGCGTTAGCCGTAAGGCGTGCCGTAGGCATACGCGCAGCGTCTCCGTAGGAGATACGCGCAGCGTGTCGCTTTGCGACTCAGCGTCTCCGTTCGGCACGGGGCCGTGGCCGTACCCGCTAGGGCTCAGAAGATACCCGAAGGGTCATCAGTCATCAGTTATCAGTCATCAAGCAATTGATAACTGTTCACCCAATGGGAGAGCCAGTCGCCTGGGCGTGGGAAAACGCCGAATGCGCGCTTACTCACTGTTCACTGTTCCCTGTTCCCTGTTCCCTGTTCCCTATTCCCTGTTGTCGCTTCTGGCAAGATTAACATTGCATCACCAAAAGAATAAAAGCGATATTGAGATGATATGGCTTGCTGATATATATTTAACAAACGTTGCCGACCAATTAAAGCACTTACCAACATGAGCAAACTAGAACGTGGTAGGTGAAAATTGGTGATTAAACCCTCTACAACTCGCCATTGGTAGCCTGGGTAGATAAACAAATCGGTTTTGCCAGAAAATGGTTGCAACTCACCCTTGACTGCAGCTGCTTCTAATGCTCGTGCTACTGTTGTACCTACAGCAATAATTCGACCACCAGATGCTTGAGTTGCACGGATTTGCTCTACCGTGGAGGAAGGCACTGAAATCCATTCTTCATGCATTTTGTGGGTTTTTACATTCTCCACTTCCACTGGGCGAAATGTTCCTACGCCAACGTGTAATGTGACAAAAGCTTGATGAATTCCGCGATCGCTCAACCTCTCTAATAATTCTGGCGTAAAGTGAAGCCCAGCTGTCGGAGCTGCAACTGCTCCTGGAACTTTAGCATAAACTGTCTGATACTGTTCGCCAAGGGCATCAGATGCAGTGATGTAAGGTGGTAGAGGAAGTTCACCAAATACATCCAACAGGTGTACTAAAGATATCCCTTTTGGTAAATCAAATTGCAACAGACGCCCTCCAGTCGCCTCGTCTATTTCTAAGACTGTCGCAGTGAGGGAGGATGGGGAAGATGAGGAAGAATTGGTTTCTCCTCTTGCTTCAAAAATAATCTTCGCTCCCCGTGTGAAACGTTTTCCTGGCTTGACTAAGGCTAACCAACAATTATGCTGGCGTTCTTCTAACAACAATACTTCTATTTCCGCACCAGTAGATTTACGACCATGCAAGCGTGCTGGATAAACTTTAGTATTATTCATTACCAGTAAATCGCCTGGTTTGAGTTGTTCTGGCAAACTTCGGAAAATACAGTGTATAGGTTCTGCTTTTATACCTGTATTCCGGGAATTTACTACCAAAAGCTTGGAATGATCTCTGGGAACCACTGGGTTTTGGGCTATGAGTTCTTGAGGTAATTCATAGTC
The DNA here is from genome assembly GCF_012912135.1 of Brasilonema bromeliae SPC951. Lineage (GTDB taxonomy): Bacteria > Cyanobacteriota > Cyanobacteriia > Cyanobacteriales > Nostocaceae > Brasilonema > Brasilonema bromeliae. Next base: position 5,120 of record NZ_QMEB01000284.1, read on the forward strand.
ATACCCAGTTAGAGAACTATCTAATTCCAAGTCTTCCTTGTCAGGACTAGATGTTGGGTTAAAATTGGTTTTTGCTGGTTGTTGCTGCATTTATATTTCGACTGTCTGAAAACTTGTCTTGGCTTTTTTTTATAGAGAATTCCGTGATCCCCACTGAATTCTCCTTCTATAACTTTGTCATGAATGCAATTAGCTCACACGGAAACAACTGTATGAAAATTGGGTAAACCTCCCTATCTAAAAACGGGGGCTTTTACCCTAGCCAGCACTAGGGTCTTTATACGGATAATAAGAGTGTAGGATTGGCTTTGATCCCAAACACACCGATGGAATACTTGTATTACCTGGCAAATGCCAGTCTAACTCTAAGGGTTGTTCAATTTTTGCACGGTAAACCCCAAATACCTGTTTCGTTCGTCACCGTCATTCATCAGATTGATGGTTGGGTGGTTAGAGTCAAACTAAAACGTCACGTCTCACCTCAAGAAGATGGGGATATTCGGGCTTTCCTCAGTGAACTAGGAATTAGCTACGAACCAAAAATGCGAGTGCAAATGGCGTTTTGGAGTTTGGAAGCAGGACAGTGTCCAGTTGACGTGATGCGTCGCTACCAGGTAGCGATCGTCTCTCATGGTAACCCAGAAAAAGAAGAAATAGAGGCGTTCCGGCAACAGTTTGTCAGAGGTTTGGGCTATTGTCCAGAAACACTGGCGTGATGCCTTTGACTTACATAACCTGTTATATGTCAGTATAGTTAAGTATCAAAAGCTGCTGGAATATATTCTTCTAGCATCAACAAATATCCACCCACAGATACAGTGGTTATAGCTTCTTCAGAAATTGTAAGCGCAGCTAACCCTTGTGATATTTGTTGACAGTAGACAATAGCAACATCAAATTGACAAGGGTAGTCTGCCTTCTGAGGATATTTAGCTAAGAACATTAAAGACGTTTGTTGGAGTTTTGTTTGCTTCTGTTTTGTGATGGCGTTTCTTCCCCCAGCATCCCAATTATCTCGGCTGCGAGTTTTCACTTCCACAAACGCGAGTGTGGGAGATAAGGGAGTGAGGGAAGGCGAGAGTGAGGGAACAACAGTTGTTTCGTTCCCTGTGTTACTCTTTCCCTGTTGTAGTGCTTTTTCTCCTTGTTTCGTTGGCTGTTGCTGTCCATCATATTGGGCAATGATATCAATTTCTCCGTTACGGTAACGCCATCGACGGTGCAAAATGACCCAACCATTAGATTGTAACCATTCAGCTACCAGGTCTTCTCCTGCGATACCTATATCGAGATAATGATATGAAGAATGGTCTGCCATTGGCAAAAAGTACAATGAGTAAGTTAAGCAATCGAATTTGGGTAAGCACACTCAGTTTATTACTTTGGGTTGTCATTTGCATCACTGCATCTGTTGGTTTTGCAAGTTTTGCTCCAGAAGCTTTAGCACTTGACTACAATAAAGAAACTTTGATCGGGTCTGATTTCTCAGGACGTGACTTGACAGACTCCAGCTTTAATCAAACTAACCTCCGCAACAGTAACTTTAGTCACGCTAATTTGCGCGGCGTCAGTCTGTTTTCTGCAAAGCTGGAATCAGCAAATCTTGAAGCAGCTGACCTGACAAATGCTATTTTAGACTCAGCTCGTTTCACTAAGGCAAATTTGACAAATGCGGTGTTGGAGGGTGCTTCTGCTGCTAACGCCAGGTTTGATGGTGCTATTATTGACGGAGCAGATTTTACTGATGTGCTGCTGCGTAAATATGAGCAAGAGAAATTGTGCAAAGTCGCCCAAGGTACCAATCCAACCACAGGACACAACACGCGCGACACCTTATTTTGCCCGTAGCTTAAGCTACACCACCACCAAAAGCGTGAAATCTGTTATTCAATTGTTCTGAATTATGGGACAGATTGTATCTTGCGGCTTTGTTGATAAGCTGTTCCACCCGGACAGTAATCCTCTCAATTCCTCTCGCAAGGTTAATAACTGTTCAATTTGTTTATCAATTTCTAATATTTTATCTTTCAGCTTGTGATGAATTTGATCACAGGCTGGTTTTCCTCCATCATAAACTTGAAGAATTTCGCCGATTTCTTGCAAGCTTAAACCTAAGCTTTGAGCACATTTAATAAAAGAAAGACGAGTCAACACATCTGATGAAAACTGGCGAAATCCTCCTTCTGTTCGTCCGATAGACTGAATTAAACCCAAACTCTCGTAATAGCGAATTGTCCTAATAGGAACTCCACTCAAGGCAGTTACCTGACCAATTAAAAACAACTTTTTCTCTTGAATTAACACGGTAAAAGACCCTAAACTTACAGTTTTATCTCTCTTTTTAGATGTAAACTAACAAGCAAAAAAAACTTTCATAAGTAAGTCAACATTAAAAAATATATATTGCGATGGCAACGCCTGCCGCTTCATTTTTCATAGACAAGGATGGACAACCCTCCACAATGTCTACTCGT
>NZ_QMEB01000285.1 GCF_012912135.1 Brasilonema bromeliae SPC951
GTTAACATAAACTGTACCTAGCTGAACAAAAATTTTTGGGGGAATTTTATATTTCTATAATTGACTTGACAAGTGATGATATCATATTATTTTCAAATTTCAAAAAGCTCTCACCTATACGATATAGCTTATTCAAAGGCGATGAACACTTCAGTTGAAATTTTGGGTGAATGACTTAAGTATGTGAAAAGGCGATAGGCTGAATGGAATTCATGCTGTGCATACAAGCATTGCATTTTAATTCCTATTACCGCTTCACAGAAAGCAGATTTTTCTCAGATGAGCAACGATATTTAATGATGTGGGCAGTTTTCGACAAAAATGAAAACTGCTAAAAGCAATATGGAAAAAATTTGAAGAGATGGTAAACATCATCCCGCAATGCTTTACAGAAATATGTACAGAAATGAAAAATAATGAAATAGTTATCTAAAATTTTACTTTAATTCAACAAGTTAATGCTGTCAGTCAGAAAAAGCGCTCCGGAGAGGATAAATGTAAAGATGAGAAATCTTTGTCTGTTAACAGTAGGTCTGTTGACAGGATTGGTAATACCAGCATTAACTCTTGTGCATTTGTCCAATGTCTCTTTAAAAAATAGCAAAGTCGCTGGGAATTTAAAATATGTTTCAAAGGCAAATCTCACTAAGAAAATATTCTCTATTGCAGAAAGAAATCCACCAGAGTTGAGTCACTCTTGGTTGCCAAAGCCAATAGTATCGTATAGCAATCTAAACACTCAAGTAGTATCCCACAAAATTACATCTGGAAACCAACTTTACCACGAAAGATTAGCCGCACTGAAAGCTGGTCAGATTTATCCAAGCTTACCTAAACAGAGGACAGAGTCATCGTTGATATCTACGACGAAGACTCAACTCACATATGAGGATTGGAAAAGCTTATTGGCGATGGAAGCCAAAGCAATGACTCAAAGTCAAGGCGATCATCGTCTGGGAATTTTGGTGGGTGATTCTTTAAGTTTGTGGTTTCCTCAAGAAAAACTGCCTGTAGATAGATTGTGGCTGAATCAGGGAATATCTGGAGATACTTGCGGTGGTGTTTTAAAAAGGGTGTCCGTTTTTAGTGAAACCAGACCGGATTTTATTTATATCATGGTTGGAATTAATGACTTGCGAAAGGGTACGACAGATGAAATCATTTTACACAATCACCGCCAAATTGTTCGCAAGTTGCGACAGACTCACCCAAAAACCATAATTTTTATCCAATCGATTTTGCCAACTCGTTTATCTGCAATCTCCAATACCCGCATTCGTCACCTGAATGATCAACTCTCCCTTATTGCTAGACAAGAAGGAGTTTATTATTTAAATCTTTATGATTGGTTTGCAGATTTTCAAGGTAACTTGCGTTTAGAGTTGACTACAGACGGGCTTCATTTGAACACAGAAGCCTACGATGTATGGCGATCTGCAATAGATGAAGCTGAACATAGCACGATAAGAATGGCTGGAAGCTGAATAGAAATCGCAAAAATTCTATCTTACGTTTTTCAATGTTGATCTGACTTGAAAATAGGGAACGCTTAACAGGGAACGCTTAACAGGGAGAAAATGTTTCATCGGTTCTGGTATATGCAGTTCATGATGGCTACTTATTGATGAGTACACAATCCCCTGCCTTTTGGTGTAATTATCGCTATCGCTTGAGTACACGAAAAACCAGGGGAGTGTCAAGAGCTAATTATTATGATCAGTTTGTGAATTTTCCAATGCCTTGTCTTGTGTAGGAACGACAATATCAGGAGAATCAAAGTGCTTTGGTTCCGCAACAGATGGCTGTTCTGGTACAACAACAGAAGAATTATTTGTCTGGGTCACTGGTTGCGATGATTCAGACGCACCACGAGAAGATGGTCGGTTATTTCCTGAAGATTCTGAGGAAGTCTTGCGAGATTCGCGGATTGCTCGTAGTCGTTCTGTCAGTGAAGGTGATGAAGTAATCTTAGGCCCAGAAGCTTCCTGTTGTGAGTCTTGTTGGTATCGGCGACGTTGGGATTTTCTGGAGTAGGTTTGAGACGATTCTGTTGTCACATTGCTGCTATCGGAATCTCTTGTCGCATCGCTGCTATCGGAATCTGTTGTCGCATTCTTCCTATAGGATTCTCTTGTCGCATTCCTCTTATAGGATTGTCTTGTCGTATTGCTGCTATCAGGAGTTTCTTCAGTTGAAACACGACGGATACGCCGACGGCGTGTTGAAGTAGAAGCAGCTGCAGATTTCACTTGCGAGGAAGTATTATCTTCTTTCTGTTGAGTATTAGTTTCTTTAACAGTATTAGTTTCTTTAATGACAGGCGATGGTGTTAGGATGACTGTAGGTTTTTCCTCGTTAGGATCATTCTTTTCGACGACTGATTGTGGAACTGATGAGCTTGGTTGAGTTTTACTCAACAAACTAGTGATACCAAAACCACTCGTAACACCCAAAAGCGCTATACCCGTTGCAATGAGTACTTTAGGTGACGAGAGAATTTTCTTGAATTTGGCATTACCTGAAGGTGGTAGGGTTGGCGTGTTCACAGATGCGACTTGTTGTGGCACATTTGGCACATCTGGCACGTCTGGGTATGGCTGATTAGATAAATTGATAGTTGGCACGACTGATGTCACGAGTGATTGGTGTACACCACTTTGCCTATTATCAGGTAATAGCAGTAACCACTCTTGCACTGACTGAGGACGAAAGCGAGCGTCAGTTGCCATACCACGAATGATTGCTTGATTGATAGCAGCACTTAAATGGGGTTGTAACTCTCGGGGGGAAGGCATTTGCTCGCGATCGCGCAGAAGTGCTGGTATCGGCACTTGTGCTGTCAACAATGCATACAGTGTTGCTGCTAAACCATAAACATCAGTTGCAGGACTGCGGGTTGCTTGCGACAGATACTGCTCAATTGGGGAATAACCCTCAGAAACAATTCCCGTGTGAGTTTGCTTGACGCCATTGTGAAATTCTCGTGCAATTCCAAAATCAATCAGTATGACCTCTTGCGTTCCTTCACGAAGAATGATATTATCCGGTTTCACATCCCGGTGAAGCAAGCCATTTTGATGCACGACCTGCAATGCAGCTGCTATTTGGCTGATGTAATGAATTGCTTTATCCTCTGGCAAAGGTATCCCTGGCATGACATATGCCTCAGCTAGAGTCTCGCCAGGAATATATTCCATCACCATGTAGGGTAGTCTGTCTTCGACAAAAAAGTCGCTCACCCGGACAATATTCGGATGGATACAAGTTGCTAATCGTCTTGCCTCATCTTGAAATTGACGCTCAAACTTAACATAATCAGGATGCTGTCGCAGCTTTTCATTGAGAGTTTTAATTACCACGACCTGATTGAGGAAATTGTGAGTTGCTTTGAACGTAATGCCAAAGCCACCTCGACCGATTTCCTGGTTTATGGTATATTTACCACTCTGCAAAGTTTTAGTAACTAGCATAGAGAGTCCTGATTAGTAAATATGATTACTACTGCTTTTCTTATAGAAAACCGGGAACTGTAAAAGTTCCGGTTTTGACTCCTGAGTCTAACCTGAATTTTGAGGAATATCAAACCATGTTCAATACTTAGCCCACAGAATAGTCTTATTTTTCTTCGTTATTCCTTAATAGTATACTTATCACTTATAACTCAGCATTTCTAAAAGCGGTGACCGACACCGAAATGAACTCGGCTTTCTCCCTGGTCATTCAGCCCAAAATCAGCCCGAATCAAGCCTAGAGGTGAGTCAAAGCGGACTCCCGCACCATAACCAAAACCAGTACCAGGTTTATCACGAACTCCTGCAGGGTTACCCAACACAGACTCACCAGAACCTAAGTCTGAGGCAAAGTCAGCAAAGAAGACACCTCCCAATGCTTGGACAATCGGAAAGCGATATTCTGCCGACGCCAACACATAAGTGCGACCACTAGCAACATCACCCTCACCATAACCGCGTACTGAATTGACACCACCTAAGTTGAAACTTTCATAAGGTGGTAAATCACCAAGGACTGTACCAGCTTGGACATTCAAGGCGAAGACTTGTGGTTTTTTGGATTCAAATAACTTTACTGGCATAAACTGGCTATAGTCTGCCTTTACGCGATTCATAGAAATTTGTCCTTCCCCAAGAGGAATGGATTGTTCGGTACTGAGTTTGAGAATAGAACCATTCGTTGGATTGAAGGGATTATCTCGCTCGTCTTTGGTGGCGGTTAAGGATACAGTGGTTAGGTCATCAATACCAGTTCCACTAAAAGACAGAGGATTTCCTTTTTGATCAGTTGGGGTAACTTTACCGTCGCGATCGCGAAGACTGACACGACTATAATTAAAGCCCAAGGAAGTATTCCAACCTTCAATCGGGCGCTGCAAACTCACACCACCCCCAACTCGACCTTCCCGCACTCTATCGCCATTTGCCAATTTGATGTCCCCATCAAAAGTTTTAGAAAGTCCCCGCTTGCGGAACGCACTCACACTATAACCAAAGGCGTCTGGATTGGTTTGCCGGTAGGGACTTGTAAATTTAGTATCAAATTGAAAATCACGCGCACCAAGTTCAAGATTAAAACCGAAAAGATCGTTAACGCCACCAACATTTTGATCTCGGTAAGTTAATGTACCAACTATCCCTTGATCGGCGTTATAATTACCGCCCACATTAATAGAACGTGCCCCTATTTCCTTAAGTTCGTAAACGACATCCAGTTTTGTCGCATCTCCTTCAAAAGCAACGTTGACATTCTGAAATAACCCTGTCTTATACAGTTGCTGTAAATCTTGCTTGACTAAGTTTTCTTGATAAACTTGTCCTGGCTTAAACTTAAGCTGTTGCTGCAAGAAATCTGTTTTTGTACGTCCTTGGACTGGCTTACCCTTGTTATCAACTGTTTTGCCTTCTTCGTTCACAAAACGAAACTTGATATTGTTGACAACACCTTCAGCAACATTCAAAGTCAGGATTCCTTCAGCACTGGGTCTAATCGATATAACTCTTGCAACTTTATAACCTTTGTCAGCGTACCATTTATTAATATCTTGGACTACTTGTTTAAGACCACTGGGACTGATAACTTTTCCTATTTGAGGTTGAAAGCGTTCCCTGGCGACTTCATAACTCAACACGTTTGCCCCGGAAAGTTGTAGAGAACGCACAACAACTGGTTGTACTTGGTACTCTACACTTAAGCCAGTTGGCGTAGAACGGCTATTAACACGAGCATCCGTAAATAAACCAGTCTCCAAAATTGCTTTAACATCTTTTTGTAACTGACTTTGACTGGTTTGTGCACCGACTTGAGTGTTGATGACACTGCGAATCGCCTGCTGCAATTCCTCATTCGCCCCGACTATGTTTACTTCACTAGCAGTGACTACTAAATCATTACCAGTAGCTGGAGAGGATGAGGGAGACGAGGGGGATGAGGGGGATGAGGGAGATGAAAAAGTTATCTCCCTTGTCTCCTTCTCCTTTTCGGTACCTATCACCACTGATTTACGACTACCGCCATGCACATTACCAGATTTTTGAGAGAATTGTCCAATAACTACTGTCTCTGGGGGTGCAATCGTTTCTATCCGAGCAGGCGTTTCTTCGGTCACTGGCACCACAACGTTATCAGGTTTTTCAGGTTGCTCAGAAGTATTCGAGGGTGCAGCAAATGCTTGCTGATGAGCATTGCCAGTTGCCAAAGTCACTAAAGTAAAAATCGCCGCAGAAGAAACTCGCATAATAAATAGTAGTCTAATGAACTGGGAGTTAGTTCGTACTTTCGTACTGAGGTTTGGCAATGGGCATAGTACTAACTTCCAGCTACGTTGCCGATTTATACCCCCATTGATTCCTCTTGTGCCAAACGACAGTTATTTTTAAATTTTTGTTTCTCATGAGTGATTCATCACCATCATCGTTAAGTTCTAACATCGAAAAGGATACTCCAAACTTACGGTTACTCGTTATGAGCAACGGACATGGGGAAGATATTATTGCTGTCCGTATCTTGCAAGAACTTCAGCAACAACCCAACCCACCCGAAATCTTTGCTTTGCCGTTGGTGGGACAAGGATACGCTTACCAAGGGTTGGATATTCGCCTCATCGGTTCCGTACGCACAATGCCGTCGGGCGGTTTTATTTACATGGATGGACGCCAATTTGTACGAGATGTCAATGGTGGTTTGTTACAACTCACCGTCAGTCAAATTAACTCCATACGTCACTGGGTAAATACTCAAAAAAAATCAGGTCACAGGATAGCTATATTAGCAGTGGGCGATATCGTACCACTGATATTTGCGTGGTTGAGTGGTGCTAACTACGGCTTCGTCGGCACAGCAAAATCTGAGTACTATGTACGAGATGACGTGAATTTATTAAAACGCAAAGATAAAGGGGCATGGTGGGAAAGTTTTTCTGGCTCAATTTACCATCCTTGGGAACGTTGGTTGATGAGTCAGCAGCGTTGCAAGGCTGTGTTTCCCAGAGACTCGCTCACAGCAGAGATATTAAAAAAGTGGCCGATTCCGGCTTTTGATTTGGGTAACCCGATGATGGATGCTTTGGAACCAACAATTCCACGTCCAAGATTTTATGGTACTCATATAGAAAAGCAAGAATTAGCTCGACCTTTAGTTGTGACTCTCCTCCCCGGTTCTCGTCCGCCAGAAGCATACGCTAATTGGCATCAAATGATGATTGCTGTCTCTGCATTGATGGCGCTTTGGAAAGAGCAAAAGTTTGTGGAATACAGATCTGAAACTGTGGTTTTTTTGGGTGCGATCGCCCCCAGTTTACACATTGAAAGCATACGCCAAATCCTTGAATCTCAAGGCTGGCAGCCCCACGCTCAACCTCCAATTCAAATTCCCGATAAGGATTCCTTGACATTTCAGCAAAAGAATGCATTCTTTATATTATCGCAGAATGCTTATAATGACTGCTTGCATCAGGGAGATTTGGCGATCGCAATGGCAGGAACAGCAACAGAGCAATTTGTGGGTTTAGGCAAACCTGCGATTACTATCCCTGGACTTGGTCCCCAATTTACCTATGCCTTTGCTGAAGCACAAAGCCGTCATTTGGGGCCATCTGTGATTTTAGTAGAACAACCCGCAGAAGTTGCTCAGGTGGTTAAGTCACTGTTTGCCAACCCCGATATGTTGCAAGCTATTGCAGAAAATGGCGTCCGACGAATGGGTAAAGCAGGTGCAGCCGAACGAATAGCTGAGTATTCGATGAAGTTGTTGTGGAATGAAGATTGATTTGCAATAGAAGGAAAAGAGGATGTTTTAAAAGTTTTGGGCGAATATAATTCGCTACTACACAAGCGAAGTTAAGAAGAATTGTAGGTTGGGTTAAGCGGAGCGCAACCCAACAAAAGCGAGGTAGGTGTTGGGTTTCGTTCCTCAACCCAACCTACGTCTACGTCTGCTCGCTTCGCTCAAATTCAAAATTATCAATTCAAAATTCAAAATTAAGAATTCTTTTTTTTTGAACTTTGAATTTTGAACTTTGAATTCCCTTGCGG
>NZ_QMEB01000286.1 GCF_012912135.1 Brasilonema bromeliae SPC951
AGGGGGTCGCAGTCTTGGCGGTTCCCGTCGATTGCGAACCCCCGAACCCGGAGGGCTTCCCGTAGGGTAGCAACTGCCGTTAGCGCAGCGTGTCCGTTCGGCACGGGGCCGTGGCCGTACCCGCTAGGGCTCAGGACATACCCGGAGGGCTACGTCTCTACATTGCCGTCTTGATCGCGGTTTTGGTCTTATCCCAAGCGTATTGGCTAATAACTAATGACTAAATAATTTCTGGCTTCTGAAGCATCGCTTTTGATGTCACCTGAGAGACGAGATTTTGCGGACGTGCAATGCCTGCTGTGAGAGAATAGTTAATCGCCAATAGTTGCAACCATAATGCTGGATATCGTATTTCCAGCATTGGACCAATTCGACGAAGGAAACGCGGGAACCATCCATTCAGCAAAGCCCGGACAAAAGCATGGCGACTAAAGTCAAGATAGTTTCTAGTCCATCTCAGTAAATCCTTGGCACCTGCAAGTTCCCAAATCCACAGAAGCAATGCTGGGTTATTGCGAGCTGCTTTCAGCGCCAGTCGATTGAAGGTGAACCAATCAAATCTATCTTTGATAAAATTATCTGACACTTGTGGGGGTTCATCTGCCAACAGCCCAAAGAAGTTGTTGAGCATAGAGTTGATTCTTTGCGGTGGTATAAATTTTCCGGTGGGAACCATCATCCCTTTGGAAAACATCCAAGTGACGGCAATATTATTTTGAAAGGCGCGAATTTGGTTCAAATGCCGGAAACTCACCAAGTCGTGTTTGAGAGCAGTATCCAAAAGAGTTGTCAGGCGTTCTAAGTTGCGAACTAAAGAACCAAAACCAGTGAAAACTAGGGGAGACTGGAGTGATGCTGCATCTCCTATGGCTATTAAGCGGTCAAAAGCAACTGTGCGATCGCGACTCCCCACACTAAAATGCCCCGGTATATACCCAAATGTCGGCTTTTTCCACACCAGCTTATCCATATCACAACGGCGATACTCTGGCAAAATTGTGAAAAAGTCCTCGTATATCTCTAATAAGGAACCGGGATTTTTTGGATGAACTTCGTGGTAATGAAATAAATAAATCGTCAGTTCTTCATCTGCCCCAGGAAACAATTCCCAAATCAACTGTCGTCCTCGCGAAATATCGCCATGACTGTAGAGAACATCTCCGTACTGAGAATCCCATACCCCAGGCTCAAATCCACGCGAAATCACTGCTCCTACAGTCGGACAAACACTGTCAAAGGCACGACCACCATTCAATTGCCACGCAATTGGTGAAGCGGTTCCCATCGCATCCACTAACAATCGCCCGCTCACTTGCTTCTCTGTTTGAGTGGTTAAATCCTTGACACTAACAACAACTTGTGTGTTATGCACATCTGCCCGGATGAACTCTGTTTCATCCCAAATTTCACCGCCTGCTGCTCGTAGCTTTTGTCCACACATATGCAACCATTTTTCGGAATCTAAAGCCACGTTTAGTACTGTGGGCGTATGCAAAACAGGTGCTTTTAAGTTCCTGGGATTATTGGCATCAAATAACTTATTAAATCCATCTTTATACTCCCGCGCAATGATTGATTCCAATTCTGCTGTCGTTAGCAAACCTAAGTTAATCAAACTTTGAATCTCATCACGGGAAATATTCCATTCTCGGTTCATTCGTCCAAAGGGCATCCGTTCGATCAGCAGCACTCGGTAACCCAGTCTTGCCATGACTGCTGCATGGATAACGCCAAGCGCCCCACCGATGTAGATGAGGTCATATTGGGGGTGCAGGGAAGAATTAGTATCGGTGCTCTCCCCTGCTCCTGGGCTCCTCTGCTCCCCTGCTTTACTTCTATGGGAGAACACTACCTGACGCGGTTGCTGGGGATTCCGCACACCTTCGCGCCATCGTTGCTCCCACCAGTAGACTCGCTTCAGATCATATTCGCCATTGGGCATTTTCTGAAAATATTTGACAGTTAGAGGATAGTATGGAGCAAGTGCCTCAAAAATCGATTGCTCAGATAAATTAATCGTTGGGGGTTCAGGGTATTCATGGGGAAACCGGCTTCTTATCCCAGTAGTGAGCCTTTGCAGAATTTGTTGCTCTCTGGGGAAGGGTTTATCTGCCCAACGGAATACTTTTAAATACGTAGTTCGTTGCACTGACCAGACGAAGACGGAAAGTTCACTAGGTAACTTTTCCGAAACAATTTCCGTGCTAATTGTAGTATTAGAAACTCTCAGGCGAAAGCCTTGCGGAGTCAGGACTTTTTCAACAGTAGTTCCCGGTTCAAAATCAGTATCCAACCAATGACACACAGCTGTTGTATCAGAAGTGGAAATTTCCAGGTAAAGAATCTCTTGCATTTTTTTCTCAAATCTCCGAATCTATGTATTGAGACAGATTTCACAAAGGGATAGAGTATAGTAAGATGCGCCCTATCTGTCTCATCCCTGTTTAGTAAAGAAATATTAAGACTTTTTCAGATTTATTGTTCATTCTTTGTTTTTGTAAACACACGCCATGAATTATCCCATTCCAGACAGCCCACAAGAAATTGTTGCCTTGAGACAAAAACCGATTGATGAAGAAATGGTTGCTGCTGCGATCGCTGGTGTCATCAAAATTGTTCGTGCTCAAGGTCAATCCTTAGAAGATTTAACTGCCCAAGTGCTAGCCGACGACAGCCTGCTAGACTTACAACAAAGACGCTGGCTCAGCCAAGTCGTTGCTCAAGCTTGGGAAAATTTCTCGTAAGAGAGGTTTCGTGGTTAGTCAGTCGCACTTTCGTGGTTAGGCACAAGTTGTGATCAAACAACTAACAACTAACAACTCATCATACAGTCAACTCACAAAGCCAAATTGCCAATCACCTTCGTGGTGTGAGAGCTTCAATAAATTGTCTGAGATTGGCAATCTTGACTAAAAACTCAAAACTCAGCATCAATGAGCGGTTCAGTTTCCACTCGAAGTACTCAAAGCTGCTTGTGCTTGAGAGTGTAACAAAAGACCATATTCTAAACCTTCTACCACAGCTTGATAAGAAGCCTCCAAAATATTTGTGGAAACGCCTACTGTAGTCCAGCGTTGATAACTATTACGCGACTCTACCAAAACGCGGGTTTTCGCTGCAGTCCCGGTGTGTCCATTCAGAATTCGTACTTTATAATCTGTCAACTCAAACTCAGCTATATGGGGATAGAAATTCCTCAAAGCCTTGCGTAAAGCTGCATCCAAAGCTGCAACAGGTCCATTTCCATCTGCAGCTTCTAGAATATCCTTATTCTTGACAGCGACTTTTATAGTCGCAAGAGCGTTAGTCGCTTCTTTCCCCTCAACCAAATCACAATGAACTTGAAAACCTTTGATTTCAAAAAAAGACTGGCGACGACCTAACGCTTCGCGCATCAACAACTCAAAACTCGCCTCCGCAGCCTCAAATTGATATCCTTCACTCTCTAAAGCTTTGAGACGTTGCAGAATTTGCCCTGTTGCTGGATTATTCTTATCGAGTTCAATACCAAAAGTGCGAGCTTTCGCTAAAACGTTACTAATTCCAGACTGTTCAGAAATGACAATGCGGCGACTATTTCCGACTTGTTCCGGCTGAATGTGTTCATAAGTCAGAGGATTGCGTTCCACAGCCGATACATGAAGACCACCTTTGTGAGCAAAAGCCGAACGTCCCACAAAAGCAGCATGCTCGTCAGGAGCAAGATTGACAACTTCACTCACGAAGCGACTCGTTTGGGCCAGTTCAGATAACTGACTATCTTCAATACACTTGTAACCCAGCTTCAGTTGCAAATTGGGAATTAACGAACAAAGATTGGCATTGCCGCAGCGTTCACCATATCCGTTGATCGTACCTTGTACCATCTTCACTCCTGCCATGACAGCAGCCAAGGCGTTGGCAACTGCGGTATCAGAATCGTTGTGAGTATGAATTCCTAGCTGCGTCTCACCAGGAATTGATTTTACCACATCTGTGACAATTTGAGTCATTTCATGGGGTAAAGTGCCACCATTGGTATCGCAAAGAGCTATCCATTCAGCACCAGCAGAGATTGCCGTCTGTAAGGTCTGTAAAGCGTAATCTGGATTTTGCTTATAGCCATCAAACCAGTGTTCTGCATCGTATATAACGCGACGCCCTTGAGAACGAAGATACTCAATCGTATCCTGTATCATCGCTAAATTTTCTGTGAGGGTTGTTCTGAGTCCTTCTGTGACGTGTAAATCCCAAGACTTACCAACAATTGTCACCCAGCGAGTGCCAGCAGCAAGAATTGGTTGCAACATTGGATCATCTGCTGCTGTTTTGTGAGGACGTCGAGTATAACAAAAGGCAACAATCTCTGCTTGTTGAAGCGGCTCTTCTTGGAGATGCCAAAAAAATTGTACATCCTTAGGATTTGCCCCAGGCCAACCTCCCTCTATAAAGGGAATTCCCAGTTTATCTAGCCTCCGGGCAATGCGTAACTTATCTTCTATAGACACCGATAACCCTTCACGTTGAGTGCCATCCCGTAACGTTGTGTCATAGATCCAAAGTTGGTGTGAGGAATTTGCGGTCATAAGATGCGAACTCTTGGAGACAACTTTCAAGCTAATGTGTAAGTATAGTTAAGGATAGAACAATAAAACTAACGCAGAGTATTTCTTTATTGAGGAGAACTCAGAGCACAGAATTTAGAACATCCTCATCAAAAGATTAGCAGGATTTAACAATATCGCTTCTTAAGCAAAACCAGAGTTTTGAGTCTGATAAGGGAGATTAAGAGAAAAATTTTCCGGACTCATTGCTTGAAACTTAGAAACTGAAGTCAAGCATCGTTTCTTTCAGGTTTTTTGCAGGATTCCCCAGAACTGTAAAGTAGGGTGTTGAGTGTAGCGCCCCTGCTACCTACCGCCAATTGTATAGTGCCAATATAGATATGGACAAGGTACTTGAGTTTTTTCGAGTCTTGGGTTATCGATTATATATTGTTTCTGTGTTTTTCTGCATCGAAATGAATTGTTACAATACAACAAAAAGCTAAAGTGATCACAAATGCCCAAGGCACAAACTCAAGGTCAGACAGCCAACGTCGTCGTACTTGTCTTTGCCAGACAACAGAAAGAATTTCTTTCAAAAACGCCTTGGCACCATACGCGCGAACGCGGAGCCAATCTGCCGCAAATATTGCTGCAAAATGGTGTTGACCTCTACAATAACGATGCTAAGGTAGTAAACTATTGGAACCTTGGTAGCTGCAATCCTTGTGCAGTTCTTGTAGAAGGTGAAGTGTCTAAGCTCAAGCGCGAAAAGCGCGGCGGTCACTACCTCCCCATTGTTCAGTAAGCAAGGGTGCGTTTGGCATGTCAAACCAAGGCTTTGGGCAATGTGAAACTGACAAGATTTGATCAATTTTCGGAACCCTAGGTTCTCAAAGACTTTGAACATCACAAGTTTAAGACGGAGAAATTAACGATATGGGTAGATGGACACCACTTATTCTTATGGCTGGAGGCTTAGCAATTTTGCTTGGGACATTGCTAGGCATTAGTTTTCCTATGGGTGGACAAAATACTGCACAAGCACCTGCACCCACAACTACACAAAGACCGAAAGAATCAAAAGTTCTCCCAGCTAATATCGATGTTAATAGCACTGCGGCTGGGAATGGTTCTGCAGAAAAGAAAAATAACATTGCTGCCCAGACAAATCAGAACAGCGAAACGAATAACAAGCAAAAACAAGATGATGACACAGGCGCTGCCAACAATCAGCCAACAGGTGGTCAATCATCCGGTAACAATCAATCCTCTCCCGACACAAATCAGAATCAGAACAACGAACCAATTCGAGCCTTATGGTAGTAGGTCATTAGTTAGAAGTTACAACTTATGAGTTACAAGTTATGAGTTATGCGTTATGAGTTATAAGTCACGAGTTATTAGTCCAAAGTCCATTGACAATTGACTATTGACTCTTGACTAATCACTAATGACTAATGACTAATGACTAATGACTAGTGACGTTTTAATTATTGGTGGCGGCGTCATCAGTATGGCGATCGCCATTGAATTAAAGTTACGCGGTGCCAAAGTGACAGTCGTCAGCCGCGATATTCACGCAGGTGCTACTCATGCTGCTGCTGGGATGTTAGCACCGGGTGCCGAAAGAATCTCAGACGAAGCGATGCAAGAGTTATGCATGCGCTCTCTGTATTTATACCCTGACTGGACGCGTAAGCTCGAAGAGTTTACTAGTATCAATACTGGTTATTGGTCTTGCGGTATCCTGGCTCCAGTTTATCAGGACGAGACAACGGAACAAGGGGAAAAAGGAGCGAAACAGGAAAAGAGTGAGAGAGGAAAGGAAACTTCCCTCACTCACTCCTCTTCCCCTACTTACTGGCTAGAAAAAGAAGCCATTCATCAATATCAGCCAGGATTGGGAGAAGAAGTTGTTGGAGGTTGGTGGTATCCTGAAGACGCACAAGTAGACAATAGGGCATTAGTGCAAGCACTGCTAACAGCTGCTAAATCTCTTGGCGTTGAATTCAAAGAAGGTATTGTCGTTGAAGGAATTCAACAGCAGCAACGGCAAGTTGTTGGTGTACAAACAAGTGCAGGAGTCCTTCATGCACAACATTATGTTTTGGCAGCAGGTGCTTGGTCAAACTCATTGTTTCCTTTCCCTGTGCGTCCTGTCAAAGGTCAAATGCTGAGTGTGAAAGTACCAGAATTTGTGCCAGATTTATCCTTGACACGGGTTTTGTTTGGAGAAGAAATTTACATCGTACCGAGGCGCGACAGACGAATTATTATTGGTGCGACAGTTGAAGATGTTGGTTTCACTCCCCACAACACGCCAGCAGGAATTCAAACCTTACTACAAAGGGCTATTCGTCTATTTCCCCAAATACACAATTACCCCATTCAAGAATTATGGTGGGGATTTCGCCCTGCGACTCCAGATGAATTACCTATTCTTGGCACCAGTCCTTGTGAAAACTTAACCATTGCCACAGGTCATTATCGCAATGGTATTCTTCTAGCACCCATAACAGCAAGATTGCTAGCTGATTTGATTCTCGAACAAAAAACAGATCCTTTACTATCTCATTTCCACTACTCGCGCTTCCACACCAAGTCATCTACTACCCCAATGCTTACTTACCCCACACTCAAAACTCAGAACTCAGAAACCGCAGCTAGGAATTTAGAACTCAGCACTTTAGAAGATTCACCACTCCAAATAGCCGGAAAAACTTTCCAATCTCGCTTGATGACGGGAACTGGCAAGTATCGCAGCATCGAGGAGATGCAACAAAGTGTTGTCAAGAGTGGTTGTCAAATTGTCACTGTTGCGGTAAGGCGAGTACAAACCAATGCCCCTGGACATGAAGGTTTAGCCGAAGCATTAGATTGGACAAAAATCTGGATGTTGCCTAATACTGCCGGTTGTCAAACTGCAGAAGAGGCAATTCGTGTGGCACGTTTGGGGCGAGAAATGGCAAAACTTTTAGGAC
>NZ_QMEB01000287.1 GCF_012912135.1 Brasilonema bromeliae SPC951
AAAATCTACAAATAAAAATCTCTTAATTTATCTTTTTATGAATTTTTGTAAAGAAAAGATTTTCCAATCAAAATGATAATATTTATTTATTGTAACTAGTCAAGTCTATTTTATTAGGATTACCTAACATTTTAAGGAAAATATTCTTAATCACAACCTTTGTATTCTAGTAAATAGTGAGTCAAGAAGTAGTAATGCTCTCTTTTGCGGTAAATATCTTTATTTTGCTTATCTAACTTTAGAATAACGCTAATAGCGAAAAATTCTCATCTTATGATTGCTGGAAACTCAATGTCAAACTACAAATAGAACACAGATTTCCAGATCATCGAAATCAACTTCTAAGCAGACACAATGTCCTCGTGTCAGATCAAGTCGTATTAACTTGAAATGTCTGTAATAGCTATTCACGGTAGAGATAGAGGCTGTCTAGTGGTGAACCCGAGGCGAATAGCACGACTGTCTGGATCTGTTAATCCTACAAGTGGTGTTGTGATACACCATACGCCAGAAAAGTCATTAAGTAGAAAATTCAGACAATTAAGTTACCATTTAGGCGCTTACGCAAGAGAATCTGGCGTGAGCGCCTGAAAAACAAGATATTCAAATGGGATTCCACTTTATGCTCTTGATATCCCAACTTGAAATAGAGCTGCCGTGCTTGACAGTTATTTTCCAAAACATGAAGGTATAAATCTTGAAACCCCCAAGAGAGGGAAACTTTTTCACAAGCTGTCAGTAACCCAGAAGCAGCACCTTGCCTACGGTATTTTGGGTGTACAGCTAAATTGGACAGGTACGGAAAACTTTTACCTGCTTGCATCCAAGAATCGCTAAAACGCACACCCAACTCTACAGTTCCAACGATGTTGCTTGCAGTATCGGCAGTCATGTCAACAGCAACCAAACAGAGATGATGAGGTGCAGGAGATGCAAAACGATGCCTTAAGTCTTCGTATATACCCAAACGCAATAATGGAAAAAGCCACTTTAATAGACCACTTTGGCTATGAAAGCTTTCGGCAATGATTTGGGCAACACCAATCAAATCAGCGGGTGTAGCCGCACGCATTTGAAATGGGTAAGAAGCTGGAAACGCTGCGGCTAAGGCTGGTTCTTGAGGAAATGAGTGAAAAAACAAGGGTTTCAAAGCTAGTTCAGTTTTGATTTTATCCAATACAAATATTCTCAAATATCGTAAAACATCATCAAACCTATAGCAAAACTTTGTGATCCTTCAACACTGATGAACCGTTTACTGTGAGCAAGTAATTTAGCATAGCTTTCTGAAGATCCCGATTGCTAAATTGGAGGTATGTATTTGTTGAATAGTATACTTTGCTATTGAATCTCAATTGTTGCCATATCGCAAACTCTACCATGATTGGCACAAAGGAAACTTACTTGCACATCTTAAAGCCGGTGCTCTGGCAAAAAACTTAACATATTGAGTTCAGTGAACAAACTGTTGTTGAAGAGTTCACAACAAGCAATAAGGCAGTGTTACACTGGCTCAGGATTGAGAACACAGAACTTGGTATGACACAATCGGTTGCGGATGAAACTCCTATTCCAGATACATCATGGAGGCGACACACCGATCCACCTAGTTTGTGGATTGCTGTAACCACAATTTCTTTAACCCTCCACTTATTGCTCTTTTGGCTGCTGCGCTCGTATTCGTATAACCTTTTATCACAACGAAATTCATCAAATCCTATCCCAGTGGAATTTGTGGAGATTTCTTCACAGCCAAAAGCGCCATCAAAAGCAAAACCAGTTTTGTTCAAAAAACCTTCGACAACTCAAAAGTCGTCTGTAACAAGCTCACCAAAGCTCGCTAGTCAAGGAAATTTAACGCCAAAATCCACCTCTAGTGTAGAAGATAGCAATGCGATTGCACTCACAAACCCCACAAGCGCAAAAACTTCTCAATCTCAAGTCAAGAATACAACTCAACAATCCTTAAAAAAACAGGTTATCAAGCAAAAACAACCACAACCAAATCCTCAACCTATTGCAACATCTCAACCAACTCGCCAACCTGAACCATTCATAGCAAAGACTCCAGAACCTCCACTACAACCGACTCCAGAAGATACCCCACAAGCACAACAACCTCAGCCAACCCCAGATCAAACACAACCAGAACCTCGGTTACAGCCGACTCCAGAAGCACAACAACCCCAGCCAACTCCAGAACCGACAACTTTGGCGGATAATCCAGACACACAGAATCAAGGGAATCAACAAGAATTAGGCGAGCAAAATCAGGCTTTAAATCCCGAGAATAACACCACAGATTCAACTAGTACTAATTCTTCACCTGAAACAGGTGAGCAAGCAAAGCCAGCTAATGAGTCTACAGAATCACCTAGTACTCTTCCCAGACAATCTGATGATCAGGTTATTCTTGGGAAAAAAACACCTTCACCAGATCTTGGTCCACTAGTTACACCAGAACAGTCGCCACTGGATGAGCCAAAAGTGGGAGGACTGGTAGCGTTCTGGGATATACCAGAAAACCTAGCTCAACCCCAAGACAACAGTAGGCGAAAAGAATTAAACATCGTTTTACCCGACACAGCAGGCGATTTTCAGCCTGTAGATTTTTTAGTGTGGCTAACCATTGATGAACAAGGGACGTTGTGGTTGATCAAAGTAGATCAAGAAATACCCCAACCACAAAGAAGCCAATACCAGAAATATGCGAATGAAATTTTTAAAGGTCAAAAATTTGTCCCCGCAACCGATAAAGACCCTGCAACTGGCAAGCAAAAGTCAGGATTAAGGTATCTGTCTGTACGTGTAAAAATCGAGCGCCCCTAGCTTGACTTTGTGCGAAAATAGTGTTATGTTCTAATAGTGAATTTGCGGGCGTAGTTTAGTGGTAAAACTATAGCCTTCCAAGCTATTAATGCGGGTTCGATTCCCGCCGCCCGCTTATCTAAAAATGAAAAAAGTTCTCAGGGTAACCCTGAAAACTTGAAACTTGTTGTGATAAAGCATTATTGCGACAAAAAAGAATGTGTGATCTTTAACCGAATTTACCGCTGACGTATTCCTTAGTGGCTTGCTGTTGCGGGTCTTGGAAAATAGTCTCTGTGCGGTCATATTCTACAAGATAGCCAGTACGACCTCCTTTTTCGGAAGTTTGAACGTTAAAAAAGGCTGTCTTATCTGAAACCCGGGAAGCTTGTTGCATATTGTGAGTCACAATAATGATTGTGTACTGCTCCTTGAGTTCATGCAGCAAGTCTTCAACCCGTAGGGTGGAGATGGGGTCTAGAGCAGAACAGGGTTCATCCATTAAAATAACTTCAGGTTGAACTGCGATCGCCCGGGCAATACACAAACGCTGTTGTTGTCCCCCAGATAAGGACGCACCACTTTGCCGTAGTTTGTCTTTCACTTCATCCCACAAAGCCGCTTGTCTGAGCGATCGCTCTACCAATTCATCCATATTACCTTTATAACCATTCAGTTTCGGTCCAAAGGTAATATTGTCATAAATTGACTTTGGAAAAGGGTTCGGTCTTTGAAACACCATCCCAATTCGACGACGCACCACAACAGGGTCAATATGAGGTGCATACAAATTCTCACCTTGGTAAAATACATTACCTTCAGCCCGAAAAGTATCAATTAGGTCGTTTAGGCGGTTGTAACAACGTAGCAAAGTACTTTTACCACATCCAGAAGGACCGATAAACGCTGTAACCTTATTTTTCGGGATATCAAGCCAAATATCGCGTACTGCCAAAAAGTTCCCGTAGTAAACGTTGAGCTTCTCTGTACGAAAAACGGTGTCAGTTTGATTTCCGTTTCTAATGTCAGTTGCCATAAATTTAGAGACTCTATTTTAACCTGAATGAAACTTGCGATTTGCTTTAGTTATTTAATTTTGCGACTCGTAGCCCAACGAGCAATGATACTGGTGAGTAGAACCAACAACACCAAAATCAATGACGCCGCCCAAGCTAATGACTGCAAATTTTTAAACGGAGAAATTGCAAAGTTGAAAACTAGTACCGCAAGAGATGCAGTAGGCTCGAAGATACCACGAGGCCAAAATTGAGAGAACAAAGCAGTAAATAGTAGAGGTGCAGTTTCTCCGGCGGCGCGGGCGATCGACAAAGTTGCCCCAGTGACAATTGCTGGTACTGCTGCTGGTAGAACTACTAATGCCACAGTTTGAAACTCAGTCGCACCTAACCCCACAGCTGCTTGTCGCAAATCGTCCGATACTAACTGCAATGCTTCATCAGTGGTTCGGACAATAATTGGTAGCATCAAAATAGACAGAGCAAATCCTCCAGCTACAGCTGAGAATCCGCCTGTTAAACTGACTACAATACCATAAGCAAACACACCAGCAATAATAGATGGAACTCCACTGAGAACGTTGGTAGCAAAGCGAATCCAACGAGACATCTTACCAGTGCTAAATTCCGTCAAATAGACTGCTGCCAAAACTCCTAAGGGAATGCTAATTAAAGCTCCAATTCCTACCATAACGAGCGTTCCCAATATGGCATTCCCAAAGCCTCCTCCCTTTACCAAAGGTGGTGGTGGCAATTTGGTAAATAAGTCTAGGCTCAAAGTGCTTATGCCTTGGA
The DNA here is from genome assembly GCF_012912135.1 of Brasilonema bromeliae SPC951. Lineage (GTDB taxonomy): Bacteria > Cyanobacteriota > Cyanobacteriia > Cyanobacteriales > Nostocaceae > Brasilonema > Brasilonema bromeliae. The sequence continues at coordinate 4,620 of NZ_QMEB01000287.1, forward strand.
TAATAACGTAAGACAGCACTGCGATCAAAGGCACAAGAGCCAATATCCCGCACGAAAAAGCGACTACTGTCATCACCTTGTCAAATAGCGTCCGGGGAGACGTCGCGGAGCGAGATAAGCCGCCAGTAAAGCCGGGAGAAAAATTGTTACCAGAAGTAGAAGTCATTATTTACTACACCCAAATGCTACAGTCGCTTGACTCGCAGAACGATTAACTCTGCCAAAATGTTGACTATAAGGGTTAAAACAAACAGAACTAACGCCGCATACATCAAAGCACTGACTTGCAGACCATTTGCTTCGGCAAACTGATTCGCCAGCAAAGAAGAAATTGTGTTAGCTGGTGCAAATATCGAGGCGTTAATAACGTTGGCGTTACCGATGATCATCGTCACAGCCATTGTTTCTCCCATCGCTCGACCCAACCCCAACATCACAGCGCTTACAATACCTGAAAAGGCAGCCGGAATAATAACTTTCAAAATTGTTTCCCAACGAGTTGCTCCTAATCCCATAGCTGCTTGGCGTAAACTCGGGGGGACAGAAATCAGTGCATCACGGGATATAGCTGTAATAATTGGCAAAGTCATAATTGCCAATATAACCCCTGCTGGGAACATTCCTGGTCCTGTTGGAGGGGTGCTAAAAATTGGTAACCAGCCAAAGTAAGCGTTAAGCCATTTTCCAATACCTGTCAGTATGGGAACCAAAACGAAAATTCCCCAAATGCCATAAACGACACTGGGAATAGCTGCTAATAGTTCCACCAAAAAAACCAAGACTGTTCGTGCAGATGATGGTAGCAAATTTTCACTCAGCAAAACAGCAGTGCCAATGCCAATTGGTACGGCTATCAATAGACCAATAAATGCACTTACCAAAGTTCCATAGACTTGCGGTATAACACCGTAGTCATTATTGACTGGATTCCAAGCGCTTTTTACTAAAAAGCTAGCACCAAACTTTTGGATCGCAGGCAGTGCCTGAATGGCAACTTGTATCGCAATCCATAATAGAATACCTGCGACCGCTAGTGCAAAAATCCGAGTCAGGAGAATAAAGCCTCGATCAACTGACTTTTCTAATTCCGACCGGGGTTGAATTGTGCCTTGACGATTTCCGGCTTGTATATTCATGAATAACTTCACCCATCAACTGAAAAATGTGGGAGCGAACCACACAGAAGAATTCAAAATTCACGCATTTGCCCATTCAAAATTTGACAAGCAATGCCAGTGCTACTTGCTGGCGCTAGCACCACCGCTACCACCACCGACACTTATTTTGTAATCTGGACTGATAGCATCAGCACTAGCAGCAACTTTTTTCAGCACTTTTTCAGGTAAAGGAACATATCCTAGTTGTGAAGCAGCCTTTTGACCTTCTGTCAAGCCATATTCAATCATGGCTTCCACTGCTTTGGCTTTTGCTGCATCAGGATATTTCTTGTAAACCAAAAGCCAAGTGTAGGTAACAATTGGGTAAGAATCTTTTCCTTCTGGGTCTGTAATAAAGGCGCGGAGATTTGCGGGCAATTCTACAGCATCTAAAGCTTTAGATGCCGATTCATCTGTTGCTGCGACAAATTGACCTGCTTTATTTTGCAAAGCAGCAAAAGTGAGTTTGTTTTGTTGAGCGTAACCGTACTCTACATATCCAATTGCACCTTGAGTTTGTTGGATTTGGGCTGTCACACCTTCATTACCTTTAGCACCAACTCCTGCGGGCCAGTTTACGGTTTTACCTTCACCAACTTTGGATTTCCATTCTGGATTAATAGCACTGAGGTGTTTTGTGAACACACCTGTTGTACCACTACCATCAGAACGATGCACAATCGTAATTGGTTGCTTAGGAAGTTTGGCACCAGGGTTAGCAGCGGTGATTTTCGGGTCATCCCAAGACTTAATGGTGCCTAAGAAGATCCCAGTATAAACATCTCGTGGAAGTTTGAGATCCTGTACTCCAGGTACATTGTAAGCTAGCACAATGCTACCAGCAGTCATGGGCAGCAAAAGGACGCCGTTTTGCACCTTGCTGATTTCTTCATCCTTCATGGCAACGTCGCTAGCACCAAAGTCTACAGTACCTTTGGTAAATTGCTCGACTCCAGCACCACTACCAACTGACTGATAGTTCACTTGGAGATTAGGATATTTCTGGTTTAAAGCCTGGAACCAAGTTTGATACAAAGGTGCTGGGAAAGAGGCTCCAGCGCCTGTTAATCTGACTTGTCCACCAAGGTCAAGTTTTCCAGGAGCACTAGCAGTAGCATCCTTTGCAGCACCACCAGGGGCTTGGCTAGTTGTATTACCGTTTTCCGCTTGCGGACCACCGCAAGCAGCTAAGCTGAGGCTCAGTGCTAATACTGAAACTGTTCTTGATAAGCAAGAAATATTAGTTACAAGGTAACGAAAAAGCATGGATATGTTTTTTTGGTGATTTTCCAGCTAAGCGATCATAATATACAACTTAAGAGTAAAGATAAGGTTAAGATAATCCAAACAAGTACTTTTTCTCACGTCCAATATCGCAAAATCTTAATATTGTTTACTTCATTAAATTTTGTAACTGTCAATTGCTCATTCGGAGAACAAATTATACATTAGTACATTTGTTTTAGTGGGAGATACAGAAACACACGTTACACAACAATAATCGTTTAAGAAGTCTATCCAATTCAAAAATAATAAAGTTTAATGAATCAGCTAAACGTGTTCAAAGAAAAATTTTTAACTTGTTAAAATACAGAGACAAAAAAACAAGATAATAC
>NZ_QMEB01000288.1 GCF_012912135.1 Brasilonema bromeliae SPC951
CTGATAACTGCGGCTGGTACTTGATAACTGATAACTGATAACTGATAACTGTTAACTGTTAATGAAGAACAAACAACATATTTTCTATGCATAAAATTCCCGTTACAGTCATTACAGGATTTCTTGGCGCAGGCAAAACGACGTTGATTCGCCATTTACTCCAAAACAATCAGGGACGACGCATTGCTGTTTTGGTCAATGAATTTGGGGAAGTCGGAATTGATGGCGAACTTTTGCGTTCCTGTCAAGTCTGTGACGATGAAGAAGACCCCAACAGTAACATTGTTGAACTCACCAACGGTTGCTTGTGCTGCACGGTGCAAGAGGAATTTTTACCAGCGATGCAAGAATTGCTAAAGCGACGCGATCGCATTGACTGCATGTTAATTGAAACCTCTGGACTAGCACTACCAAAACCATTGGTGCAAGCATTCCGGTGGCCGGAGATTCGCACGCACGCTACAGTGGACAGCGTCATCACCGTGGTGGACTGTGAGGCTTTAGCAACCAATCAATTTGTGGGCGATTTAGAAGCCCTAGAAGTACAGCGACAAGCCGATGCTAGCTTAGAACACGAAACACCGATTGAAGAACTGTTTGAAGATCAGCTTGCGTGTGCTGACTTAGTGTTGCTTACTAAGGGCGATCGCGTTGATGACCAAACCCAAGCTAAAGTGCAGCAGTGGTTAAAGCAGAACTTGTCTCCTAGTGTAAAACTCATTCAGTGCCAGGACGGTAAAATTGATTGCGATCTGTTACTCGGTTTCAACGCTGCGGTAGAAGACAACTTGGATAGTCGCCCCAGTCACCACGATACCGAAGCCGAACACGAACATGATGACGGAATTAATGCGGTGCAACTACTACTAGACCAGGCATTTGAGCCGTCTGTCTTGGTTCAACGTTTGCAAACATTGGTACAACAGCAAGAAATTTACCGAATAAAGGGATTTGTCGCAGTTCCGAAAAAAGCCATGCGTCTGGTATTACAGGGTGTTGGTAATCGATTTGACTACTTTTATGACCGTCCTTGGCAACCCCACGAACCCCGTCAAACGCGATTAGTGTTGATTGGTCGGGAACTTGATCAGGTTGGCATTGAGTCATTGGTGCGACAGGGGAACTAAATATTAGCTACAACTTCTCCAATCTTGCTGATGTCATAACCACCGAGAACCTCTAATTGCGATTGGACTAGCCGATGTCCCAAAGTACTAAGTAACTGCTGTACTGGTGCTTCTTCCAAGTATTCCTTGAGAATCACCAAGTCGTATCGCGCACGATGCAGCGGAACAAATCCCAACCCAAAGGCAGTAGCTATAGATGCCGTACTAACACCTGCATCAACAATTCCTGAGACTATAGATAAAGCAACATCTTTATGGCTGTGGACGATATGGTCAAATCCTTTGAGAGTGTGGAATGGCACTTGTTCCTCTTGGAGTTTTCGTTCTAAAAGCATCCGACTGCCAGAACCTGATTCACGGTTAACAATGGTTGCTCCTAAATCCACCAAATCAGAAACTGTTTTAATTCCCATTGGGTTTCCCGGTGCAACTAATAATCCCTCTTCCCAAACCCCGATGGTAATTAAGACAGCATTCTTACCTCCTAAAGCTTCCCGCGCAAAGGGAATGTTATATTCCCCAGTTTGCGGATCGTACAAGTGCATCCCCGCGATATGGACTTCACCTCGTTCTAAACTACGCAATGCTGCCATGCTGTTAGCAAAATTGTAATGAACTCGCAACTGGGGATGCCAACGTTCGGTGGCTTTCGCCCAAAGGGAAATCACAGGCGTACAACCAGCTATCACGACTGTATTGTGCAGTTTGTCCGTATCATCCAAAAGTCTGACTTGGACTTTATTTGTACCTGTCTTACTTTGTGCCTCACCCTTCGGGTTCGACAGTTTGCTTATGCCGGGGAACCCGTCCACCCTTACGGGTTCGCCAGTCACCTGCGGAGGGAAACCCTCCCGCAGTGCTGGACTCACCGCAACTGTCTCACCGTCTGCTGGAATCATTTCGATGCGAAAAGCATCGTTTCCAACCAGGGGATAAGCTATCCATTGACCCCCAACTCGTGCTAGACTTACTCGCAATTGCTGTCCACTCTTAACTGGTTTAGTAAGAACGGCCTCAACTTCCGGCAAATCTTCCTCGAACCAGAATAAGTTCTCGACTTGGCAGCCAAGCGCTTTGGCTAAACGCAGTGACACAGCAACTGAAGGAGCATATTGTCCCGATTCCACACCGCTAATAGTCTGACGAGTTACGCCAGCTATATTAGCCAGATCTTGCTGACTCATGCCCAAGCGAGTTCTAATCGACTTCAGATTGTTGCAAAGACTACCGTCCTGCTTCATGAGGCTGTATCTCTCCGTTACAAAAAGTCGCAGTGGGCAAACTTTATCTACCGAGGCTATAGCAAGGTCTTCTAGTCTATGCTGTTTTGCCTTGGAAGACTAGAAGAATGCTTTTACAATTTCGATGATCCTACTGCAAGAATAGCATACATTTAGCTGAAATACTTGCTATTTTTTGATTCTCTGTAGCAAGAATAGTATACTAATTGCTAAAATATTTATCATTTTTTTGCTTTTTACAGCAAGTGTTAAGCGATAGAGTGCAGGCGGCTTCCGCATCGCCGTCAGGCATTCCTCTAGGATAAGGCTTTTTGAAGAGTAGGGTAGGCAATCGTCATCGTAGGATAACAGGCTCGTGTCCAATAAGCTAAAGCGTAATTATAAGCCATGTGCAGACAAAGTATCTGTCCTAACGCTATTATTTTAGGATTGTGTACAGCTTGCCACAGAATCTAGCTTTAGTAAGTATTTTTGCAAGATACATGATATTGTTGCCGCAAAAAAAAATTCCCCAACAGCAAATACTTTTGCAAGATGTATGCTATGCTTGCATCAAGGGGATAAAAAGAGCCAAAGCATTAACAAGTCTTCCTACAGAAACGGAAAACGTTAGAAGACTTAGCTATTTCCACCGAAGGTGCTATTGAATCGGTTACGATTTTCAGTAACTCTATTCTTGAGGTATTTGACAGATCATAGTTCCTGATGAAGATAAAAGTTTTACCTTTTTACAGTTCGTCTGTGGTCTTGGACAATCGCAACATCTTAGGCAATTTCATTTGCTGTAATTGACTTCATATGACATTGAAAAGTTTTGTTTAGTGCGGCTAAATAATTAGCTTTGTGACTTCTCACTGAATATAAAAGCTTGCTGGATGAGGTGCATTTAACTTTACTGGGTTAGGTGTATCCAACTGGGGGAAAGGGAAATTTCCCTTTCCCATTTCCTCTCATTCCCACACTTTTAGAGAACTCCCAAAAAAGTTTTGAATACTTTCACCAAAACACCACTTCTGGTCACACTTTCTGATATCTACAATCAATCAACGACAAAGAAGATTATGACTTCTACACACAAGAGAAAAAACTGACTGACAGTGTGTCTTCCCAGGAGTTGGAAATTGCTATTTGATAGCTTTTCTGCCGATAGGGGATGTGGAGTAAATACGCTATAGAACACCTTCTGACTCTATACCTGGTTACTCCTTTTACCCTTCGGGTATGCCTGCGTTCGCCAAGGGCGAACGCAGTCGCCTCTGTCGGGAAACCCTCCTGCAGCGCTGTCTCACTGTCCACTCCCCTATCTTTCCTCTTCATACTAAAAACGCATTTATGACGGCAGTCGCTACAATGAGAGATTTTGGGATGCCCACAATCGTGGGGCTGGGAAAAACTCTCCAACGCGCTGCCTCCAGAAGTAAGTAGGGAATACAACATTCCTATAAAACTTGAATTTGACCATTCTGGCTTGCTGCAAAAACGTCTTTTGAGTGGAGAACACAGTGATATATTTGCTAGCGTTGATATGGAAAATCCAACTGCTTTGATGAAAGCTAATAGAAGCAGTCCTGTGGTGAATTTCATCAGGAATAAAATGTGTGCAATTGTCAAACCCAGTTTAAAGGTGACGCCAAATAATCTTTTAGATTGGATGTTAAATCCAGAAATCAGATTAGGAACATCAACACCGAATGAAGATACTTCTGGGGACTACGCACAAGAAATATTCCATAAAGCTGAAAAAGTACAAGCAGGTAGCTTTAACGAACTAAATCGGAAAGCACTGCGCTTGATAGGTGGGCGTAATTCTCCTGTTGTTCCCAAGGGAAAGAATGAAATTGCATACTTCATTACTGAGACACAACAGGTAGATATCTTTTTAAGCTACCGTACTGATGCTAGGTTAGCTGTTTTAGCAGCATCGAGTATGCAAATAGTGGAATTACCAGAAAATCTGGCAGTCAAGGCTAATTATGGTATGACTTTGATGAAGGATGCCCGCAGTTCTGGAGTGATGTTAGCTATGTATATTCTTTCCCAAAATGGACAAAAAATCTTGACTAAATATGGGTTTGACTCACCTTTAATTTTGGATAACTAAGTGAAGATGGCTGAAATAGACAAGAACTATACATACAAGTATTGAGAAGTCACCTTCTACCAAATAAGAATTGAGTAGCTATAAGTAATTCCATTCATAGTTTGCACGAAAACAGAATGATTTTCCGTAAATAAGGAGGAAAAAATAAATTTTAAAAAATTGGCACAAGATGTCAATCAAGCTCAAAATCAATAATAAGTATTTTACTTATTCCTCATTCCTTCTTCCTCCACCTCATCCTATTCAACGCAAGGAAAGACATGAAAAACACTCAAGTAAAAATCAACCAACCACTCAACGAGACAGTCTGCGAACATAACCAGAAGAAATTGGAGGACAAGAAAAAGAAATCTTGCAAAAAACCACCACAACCAGGTGCAGCCCAAGGGAATTGTTCTTTTGAGGGGGCGATGGTTGCTCTTGTACCAATTACTGATGTTGCTCATTTAGTGCATGGTCCCGCTGCTTGTACTCGTAACCCTTGGGAAAATCGTGGTAGTCTCTCTTCAGGTTCTGAATTATATAAAATCGGCTTCAGCACTGACTTGAGTGAGAATGATGTCATTTTTGGTGGTGAAAAGAAGCTTTATCAAGCTATTCTCGACATTGCTCAACGCTACAATCCTGCGGCTGTCTTTGTCTACTCTACCTGTGTCACTGCTTTGATTGGTGATGATACGGATAGTATCTGTAAAGCAGCTGCAAAGAAAATTGGTATTCCAGTTGTCTATATAAATTCACCTGGATTTCTTGGTAGTAAGAATTTAGGTAACCGCATCGGTGGTCAAGCTTTATTAGAACATGTGGTTGGAACTGCAGAACCAGAAATTACTACACCATTTGATATCAATATCATTGGTGACTACAACGTTGCTGGTGAAATGTGGAATGTTTTGCCACTGTTCAATAGATTGGGTATTCGTGTTCTCTCCAAAATGACGGGTGATGCTCGCTATCAAGAAATTTGCTATGCTCATCGTGCCAAGTTAAATGTAGTGATTTGCTCAAATGTATCACTAGGAATGGCAAAAACAATGCAGGAACGTTATGGAATTCCTTACATTGAAGAATCTTTCTACGGTGTGGAAAACATAAATCGTTGCTTACGCAATATTGCAGCAACATTAAGCGAATCTCTTGGGGAGAACCTCACTTCACGCTATCTTCAAGAACGCACAGAATGGCTGATTGCAGAAGAAACCGCTGCGCTAGATATTGCTTTAGCTTCCTATCGTTCCCAGTTAAAAGGTAAACGCATTGTTCTCTATAGTGGTGGCGTAAAAAGTTGGTCGATTATTTTAGCAGCCAGAGACTTAGGAATGGAAGTTGTTGCTACCAGTGATAGAAAGAGTACACCAGAAGAGAAAGCCAAAATTAAGCAATTGCTCGGTCAAGATGGCATGGTTTTGTCAAAGGGAAGCCCCAATGTATTACTACAGGTACTGAAAGATACAAAAGCTGATATGTTGGTTGGCGGGGCTAGCAATCAATACACAGCACTGAAAGCAAAGATTCCTTTTTTGGATGTTAACCATGAACGTCATCATGCCTACGCTGGTTATGCAGGGATGCTGAAAATGGCACAGGAATTGTATAAAGCCTTGTATAGTCCTGTGTGGGAGCAAGTCAGAAAACCTGCTCCTTGGTGGAATGAAAAAATCGACCAAGTCCTTTCAGGGCAGGTGTAGGGGTATATGGGAAGAAAGGGATAAGGGGCAATTTGGGACAAAGGAAAGAAAGAGTTAATAGACAATTATTTATTTTTTCCTTACACCCTTACACCCTTGTTTTATGACCATGATTAATTCGTTATTAGTTTTGGTTAGCAGCAAATGACAAAGTACAAACAACAATTACTAAATTTCTGGAGTCAATAAATGAAAGTAGCTTTTACGACAAGCGACGGAACCCATATTAACACTCACTTTGGCTTGGCAAAAGATATTGATGTGTATGAAGTCTCTAAAGATGGATTTAATTTTATTGAGACTTTAACCTTTGAAGGCGACTTAGAAGAAGCTCCCCATGAAGATAAGATTACACCAAAAATGGAAGCAGTTCTTGACTGCAGAATTGTATATGTTAAAGCTATTGGTAAACCAGCAGGAAACAAGTTGATGAAGGAGGGTGTAACTCCTATTAGAGCACAAGAATATGATACCATACCCGATATTCTATATATGCTAGTACAAAGTTTAAACGGTGATGCCCCACCAATGTTACGTAAAGCCCTGCAACTGGTAGAGAATAACTTAGCATATTCCCATGATGAAGAATAATGGAATTTTGAATTTAGGGTTGTCTTGCATCTTTTTTGTACCCATTGAACGCTTCAAAGAAAGTTGGATGCAATTAAGTAAAAGTAGAAATGGAATGATTGACGACAGTCCTCAATCTTTGGCAAAGAAGAATATTAACCAAGATTATCGACTTTAATAGCAATTCTATCTGATTTGCAAGAATCGAAAAACCTAGAACCCCCGACTTCTATAAGAAGTCGGGGGTTTTGTTTCTCAAAAATGATTTATAATCGTTATATAAAACGTCAAGAATATTTATCATTAAATATTTTAGTTAGAATATTACGTCTAATTAAAAAATATTCTGAGCTTAAAAACGAGATCAAAAATAGACAGCTCTGTCTATTTTGCCAAGCTAATTAAATTATTTATTTTGATATTTGTTGACATTTTGTTATCAAAATAACGTTAAAAATGTCTGATTGTAGTTACTATTTAAAAAGAGAAAAGAGAAAAGAATCTTTCTTCTCAAAGAACTGAAGAAAAAAAGCTTTGTTCTAGTATTGGAATTGCATAAGGAGCAATGACACCATGCCATTGAAATTATTGAAGTGCGACGAAAGCATACCCGAACGTGAAAAGCACGTTTACATCAAAGAAAAAGGAGAAGATACAACAC
>NZ_QMEB01000289.1:0-1726 GCF_012912135.1 Brasilonema bromeliae SPC951
AGGAATAAACTTTCTATTGACTTCACATAAAGTAGGCTACAGGATGACTGCGCTTCATTATATCTGAATATTCATGCATGACAACTAACTTTCCGGGTAGTTTTTTTTATCAAAAAACTTAAATTTCACTTAAGAAGTTGACTTGATCATAGATACAGATAAGTTATTAGTAATGCGTATAATCCGCATTCTTAGTTATTTGTTGTTGTGTCAACTGCGATGAAACCTCTACTGGTAAAAGATTTCAGCTTCATAATATGTCTGTTTACTAACTGTACATATGTCATCAAGTTGCTGTTTTGCTTGAAGTTATAGTAAATGAGAAGATACTTGCCCAGACTAAGTAATATACGCTCTGACACAAGGTAAGATTTATTTATTTTCAAAGTAAATTGTGGATACGATGAAAAGCAAATATTGTTCTGGATTAGTAAGTAGAAACTGAGTATTAATCTAGACTTATTAACTTTGCGAGTCACAAAAAGTTATATAATCACACCAGCAACAGGCTAGACTATCGCTTTGGAATAGCAGACATGAGTATAGAGGAGTCAGAGTGATGATGCGGCTAATGATCGCGATTATTCTGCTGTGGCTATTAACTGCGTGTACCACGAGTGTTCTCGCACCAACTAGCCAGTTAGTGGAAAAAGCAATTGCACTTGAATTACAGCAAACCCAACAGCAACTCAACCAACAATTAGATTTAGATTTTCAGGGATTTGAAATCAATCGCCTATCAATTACTCAGCGAAAAGCTTTGACAGTTGAGAATTTACCCACATACCACGTTCAGGGAACCTACAACCTCACGTTCAAACTTCCAAAACGAAAATTGACACAACCTCAAAAACCTTTTGAAGTTTACCTGCAACTCCAAAGAGAAGGTAAAACTTGGCGATTACTGGTTCCCGAAGATCATGGCAAGGATTCTAAACAAGTTTGGCGCAGTTATTCTATCTAATGTCTGTGTGTAACTCTAAAAACCATCACAAGCATTTGTGCGTGTCTGTTAACCCCTCGCCAAGATTGAGGTGATACCTTTTGAACACAAGACAATATGTATTTTAACTTCTTTATCGGTTCCAGTTTTGGAATTACGGTTCTAGTGCTGTTGGGTTTTAGCGTACTGCAATGGTTCCATATTCCTACTGGCAACTTTCTTGACTGGGTGATTGGAGGAGCAAGTTTTTGGTGGTTGTTGGTGATTGTGACTGTACCGTGGAATGTTTATTTTCAGGCAAAAGAAGTCTTGGCAGAAGGGTCACAATCAACTGAAAAAGGAATTCCAGTGGATGAGAAACAACTGGAGTACGTTAAAGTTTTGGCACGGCGATCGCTTGTCGTCGCTCTTGCCCTACACTTATTTTCAGCTATTAGTCTTTACCTTCTCGCCGCCACTGGTATTAGTGCAGTCGGCTATGTCAGTTCTGGTGCTGCTTTGCTCTTAACTGGATTACGCCCAGCTGTCAGTGCTTATGAATATTTGTATGCACGATTGGTTATGATTCGCCAAGAATGGAAATATCCACGTGAAGATGTTGTTGAACTCCGTTTTCGTTTCAACACTCTAGAAGAAACCGTTAAGCGTTTAGAAGAACAACTTAATCCAGAACAGCCCTACTCCTTAGCAGCAAATCAGCAAACTTATTTAGAAGAAACGCGCAAAGAATTAGCCAGAATTGCCGCTAGTGTAGAAGAATTACGTGCCACAAATCAAATAGAA
>NZ_QMEB01000289.1:1736-6893 GCF_012912135.1 Brasilonema bromeliae SPC951
GGCAAGGGAAGCACGGGGGGCGATCGCCCAACTTTCCACAGATGGACTATTTTTAGATCATGTGCGCGAAATTATTCGTTTTTTCAAAACAGCGTGATACTAAGTTGCATTCATACAGAGAATTTTTCCTCTCTCTTTCTCTCTTGCTCTGTGTTCTCTGCGCCTCTGCGGTTTTTTTTTCTTTGTTCGCGTAAGCGTATCCCCTTGAGACATACGCAACTTAGTATGAATAACCTACACCGACTCTTTCAGTACAATGTAGGCTTCTGGCTTCATGATCGCAGCAAAAAATAAAGCTTATCTTGCTGCGATTTTGAAATCACTGACGCGTCGCTTCCAATAGACGAGAGAAATAAAAGCGAGTTCGAGTCATAGACTGACGCTGAACAGAAAAACCATTCTTTTGCAAAATTTTCACCACATCAGCTTCGCGATGCAGATAAGCGCGAGTCGCTTTACTAGCACCTGGAAAGAAACTCCCTATCTTCTTTAATAAACTAAGGGCGAAAGTTTTCGGCGCAAAACTGAGAATAATCCGTGACTGCGCTAAAGAACAAAGGTGAGAAATCATCTCATCTGCCTTTTGCTGAGGGTAGTGAATGAGAACATCCAAGCAAATCACCGTATGGTAGCTACCGCTAATCGTTTCTAAATCCTGTACAGCAAATGTCGGATTTTCAGCATTTGCGAGAATTTGTGAGGCTTTTTCCTTGGCTTCTCCTACCATTTTTTCCGAAATATCGCTGGCATAGACTTTTGCTTCAGCTTCCGCAAGCGGTATGCTGAGACTACCTGTGCCACATCCAGCATCGCAGATAGATAACCCTGCTAAATTGTTATCAGCTTTCAGCCAACTGAGTACCGTCTCTACTGTTTGCTGGTGTCCAGTACGGATGTCTAGCTGCACTTTGTTGACTTCGCCATCACCGTAGATACGTCTCCAACGGTCGAAGCCTGTAGAGTTGAAATATTCTTTAACAATCGTCTTATCGTCAGTTACGTTCATGAAACTCAATATCTATCCATTCCAAAGCTAAAAAGTACCATGACCAGGAACCACCAGAAATATTTTTCTGCCTGGTGTACCTGGAAGCAAAATCTTAAGAGAACAACCTCTGCCATAAAAGTTCTTGTCTAGATTCATCCAAATGCCAACGCAATAATTGACTAGCACTAGCACCAGAGAGAATTGTGGACAAGCCGATCGCACTTCGTGGTGCAATTGTTGAGAGTGCGATCGCCCTCTCCACATTACAGATTCCCCACTTCACCAAATTTTGCACACCTACCAATAAAGGTAAAGTCGTTCCTGATAAAGTTCCATCCTGAAGTCGTGCAGTTCCGTTTTTCACTGAAATCTGGCGAGTATCCCAAGGATACACCCCATCAGCCAATCCCAGAGGAGCAAGGGCATCACTCACAAGGAAAAGTTGTTGTTTGTGTATCTCTTCCCTTTCATGGGAAAACACAGGAGTGCTAGCGCGCAATAAAATTTGCAGCATCGTTGGCGAGACATGTTCACCATCAGCAATGAAACCACACATCACACCAGGATGGATAATTGCTGCTCCCAACAATCCGCTTTCACGGTGGTGTAATGGTGGCATAGCATTAAAAGCATGAGTCACCATTGTTGCACCTAGTTCAAAAGCACGTTGCGCTTCTGCAGCAGTCGCTTGGGAATGTCCTAAACTGACAGTGATACCCAAAGAACGTAAATATGGAATCACCTCACCCGTTGGATCTAACTCTGGTGCTAGCGTCATGACTTTCACAAGATGAGCGTAATTTCCCAAAACCTTCTTTACTTCCTCAAGATTAAGTGGTAAGAGGTACTCAGGTGAGTGTGCACCACGCTTTTGAGGATTTAAAAATGGTCCTTCTAGATGTACTCCCAAAATTTTCGCATAACCTCTATTTGCAGACAAAGAGGGCGAGTGAGTCAAGTTGATACAATCAGCAATCACAGAAAGCGCACGCTGAATATTTTCTACCGAAGTTGTCACCAGGGTAGGTAAAAAAGCATCTACCCCCTCATACCATAAATAACGACATATGTCTAGCATTTGGCGAGAGTTTTCTGTTGATAAATCAGGAAACGCCAATCCCAACGCGCCGTTAATCTGTAAATCTACACCACCTAATGAAATCCAGTCGCCACCAATATCCAACACCCGTAAGTCAACTGGCGGAACACGTTTAAGGACTTTAGACATTGGCAGGATTTGTTCAATTATGCCCTGCGGGTTAACTGAAAGAATCTGCAAATCTGTGTAACCAGGTACTTTAGCGTTGATAATGTCTACAGAAGTACCTGGCAAGCTGTGTGTTGCTTCGGTCATGACTCAGCACCAAAGATAGTGAAATCTGACCTGATTTTAGAGGTAAGCGGTGGCGATGAATCAAAAATCCTGTTGCAAATGTCAGCAGATACACACAGAGTGAGATGATTGTAAATCGGAAAGTCAAATTCCAATTTTGAATTTTGAATTTTGTTCGCGTAGCGTGTCCGAAGGACATATTTTGAATTGCTTATGGCTCCTCTTGTCGGCATCATTATGGGTAGTGATTCGGATTTACCAACCATGCAAGGTGCGATCGCAGTTTGTGAAGAATTTGGTATTGCCACAGAGGTAGCAATTATCAGTGCTCATCGCACTCCAGAACGTATGGTGGAATATGCTAAATCTGCTCACCAAAGAGGTATTAAGGTCATTATCGCTGGGGCGGGTGGTGCTGCTCACCTTCCGGGAATGGTAGCATCTTTAACTCCTCTGCCTGTTATTGGTGTTCCTGTTCCTAGCCGTCACTTACAAGGAGTTGATTCGTTGTATTCTATCGTCCAAATGCCCGCAGGTATACCAGTAGCAACTGTTGCGATAGGCAATGCTAAAAATGCTGGACTTTTGGCAGTACAAATTCTTGCGACTCATCAAGCAGAATTACTTAACAAGGTGCAGCAGTACCGTCAAACCTTGTCTGAATCAGTCATGGCAAAGCAAGAAAAACTAGAAGAGCTTGGTTACGAGCAATATTTGAAACAGATGCCATGACTAGAGTCAACAATTAGGGGTGTGTAGGGGCGCTGCGGCCTTGCGCCCGTACAGGGTGTAAGGGTGTGATTGGTGGGGGCAATAGGGCGGTCATTTGCGTTTTTGTAGAGTTATTGAAGGCATTTTTACAAATCTTTATATAGCTGGATTTATTTCCGCCTGTCTACTAAAAAAATTAAAAAAATAGATGATATAGGACTCCTCCAAAGATTTTTGCGAAGCTTCGTACACCTTTATTCCTTCTTCGGTGTTAAGAGTTAAGCGTTCGGGTGTTAAGAGTTAAGCGTTCCCTGTTCCCTGTTTCCTGTTCCCTGTTCCCTGTTCCCTGTTCCCTGTTCCCTGTTCCCTGTTCCCTGCCTCAATGAGTAAGTTCATAACCTCTTAACGGATTGCTATATGAGTGGGTTAGTCTCTGGAATTAGCACGGGAATAGTTGCCTTCACCGCCACCAACATTGATGATATTGTTATCCTTTTGGTCTTTTTTTCTCAGGTGAATTCTACCTTTACTCGTAGGCACATTATTGTTGGTCAATATTTGGGGTTTACAGCACTTGTTATTGCCAGTGTGCCTGGTTTATTTGGTGGATTCATCTTGTCGCCAAACTGGATTGGATTATTAGGTTTAATTCCTATTGCTATAGGTATTAGTAGTTTGGTAAACCCAGAAGAAGATTCAGAAGAAGCAGCAGAAACAGAACAATCAGAAGATTCGACTTTTGCTAATTTTCTTTCCCCTCAGACTTACAGTGTAGCCGCTGTCACTATTGCTAATGGTAGCGATAACATTAGCGTTTATGTACCATTATTTGCTAGTAGTGATTTCGGAAGTTTTTTGGTAATTCTAGTCGTATTCTTTCTGTTAATAGGAGTTTGGTGCTATACCGCATACAAACTCACAAATCAACAAGGAATAGCTGAAATTTTAACTCAATACGGCAATTATCTTGTGCCTTTTGTTTTGATGGGATTGGGTGCTTTTATTGTTTTAAAAAGTGGCGCATTGAATCCAGTCAAACTTCTACTTAGCTGTCTATGTTTGATAGTTCTTGTAAAAGACGATCAGAGGATGTCTCAGAAGTAATATCATGATCGGATGAACACGGTGAAGTACCTCAACAAGCGCTTCGCTTCTGGTGTTGAGGTTTCCAATCTCAAAAGCAGTTCTCATTTGAATCATATACACTACCATGCATAATGTAGAGACGTAGCATGTGAGTCCAGCGCTGCGGGAGGGTTTCCCTCCGCAGGCGACTGGCGTTAGCGCAGCGTGTCCGCAGGACATACCCGAAGGGCTACGTCTCTACAGTCGTGTATTGCACGCATATGCGCAAAGCGCACGCCCAGAGGGCTATCGAGAAGCGCTATAACAACCTATTGGCAAGCTGTTTTTCGACTTTAACAAACTGCTTGTCGAGATAATTCAGCATTAATTGGCTTAATGAAATAAAGCCGTAACAAATGCCCAATAATTGAAAGTATCAAGGGTAACTTTTGAAAGAACTTGAGAATCTTTGGACTATTACTGTTGTTAATCAACGTCAGCTTGAGATTAATATCAGAACACTCTTCCAGTCGCCGGAAAAACTCTGGATGATTTGTATTCAATATCACAGGAAATGCCCGTGCAGCGGTTTCATTCGTCTTTTCAATCACTTGGATATTGTACTCGTATGGATTGATTCCAATAGAGCGATAAAATGACGCCCTCTCCAGTACTGTCAAAGTATGAGTCGCGAACACAGACAGCAGGAAGAACCGCACCCACAAACGCGCTTTCCAGTTGTTCCAGAGTTGGGGTTGCGATCGCAACAGCGCCTTAAAGAAATCTCCATGTCGATTCTCATCCTGACACCAACTCTCGAAATAGCCAAACAGAGGATAGAATTTCAACTCTGGATGTTTCTCTAGGTGACGGAACATAATAATGTAGCGCCAGTAGCCAATTTTCTCAGAGAGGTACACTGTGTAAATAATCCACTCTGGTGGGAAAAAGGTGTAGGTACGATTCTTTGTGAGATAACCCAAATCCAGCGAGAGATTAAAATCCGCCATTGCTTTATTGAGAAATCCCGCATGGCGTGCTTCATCCCGCGCCATAAAAT
>NZ_QMEB01000289.1:6903-7331 GCF_012912135.1 Brasilonema bromeliae SPC951
CCATAAAATTAAAAGCTTCTGACAAAAGAGGATTTCGCTGTTTCAGTTTGCGCGATAACTCTTTGAACAGAAGAAACCCAGAAAACTCTGAAGTGCATGATCGTTCCAAAAAGTCAATAAAAGCGCGGCGCGTTTCCCCGTCAATCTGTTCCCAACTTTGCTGAAATTCAGAATCACGCACGAAGTGATGGCGGTTATAATCAGCCCGCAGTTCATCCACAATAGCTCTCAACTGGGCTTCATCCGCTGAAATGTCCAACTTCGCTACAGCGTCAAAGTCAGTCGTGTAAAACCTGGGCGTTAACAATGTTTCTTGCACAGGTGCTTTCACACCGGGCTTTTGCAACTCAGGCTCTGGAGTTTGAAGAGGCTTAGCCATGAGAATCGTTCAATCAATTTATCTTTTTAAAGCTATATAAGCATAAATT
>NZ_QMEB01000009.1 GCF_012912135.1 Brasilonema bromeliae SPC951
ACAGAGCGGGAATGCATAACTGTGGGCTGCTGCCTCAATATAATTATTGGGAGGCAGAGCCTCCTTTGATAGCATTCCCATGCTGAGCATGGGAACGAGAGGAACGAGAGGAACTACAGAAAAAGTGAATAACCTCAAGCCAGTAGCGGCTACATGTTCAGTAGAACAAAAACTGGAGCAAATCAAAGATGAGTTTCAATCTGACAGCTCATTCATACGTATCACCTCACCCCGCCCTGACGGGCACCCCTCTCCTTACCAAGGAGAGGGGCGAGGATAACAACAAAACTTTCCAAGAAAATTTAGAAGCTTTAGACTTGGAACCAATTGCCCAAAGATTGATGTATCCTGAACACGGTTTAGGATGGAGTTGTGAAGAAGTAGAGCAGGCGATCGCCCACTACAAAATGTTTCTCAATTTGCTCTACCTCTACCCCAATAGCGCAATTGTCCCTACCCGCGAAATTGATATTGTCTGGCATTACCACATTCTCGACACTCGCAAGTATGCTTTTGATTGTGAATGGTTATTTGGTTACTTTGTACATCACAATCCCAACTTTGATTTTGGCAGTGAGCCAGACAGACTAGCTTTAGAAAGGGCGTTTTTTGACACCAAAACATTGTTTGCAGAACATTTTGGCATCAGCTTAAATAAACTACAGCAAGCAAGTGCGTGTGCAGATTTGTAACCACGCTTACACCTCACCCCGCATTTGAGTATCGCAAACGCTCCCCTCTCCAAAACATCGGAGAGGGGCAGGGGGTGAGGTTCTTTTGTAATGACTGCATTACCTATCCTCAATAGCTTGGAGCAAGGTTCTCATTTCTCTTGCTTCCGGTATCATTTTCAAGCTCTCAAAACTAAGGGCGGCTTCTTGCGCCCAGGTGCGAGCTTGTTCCAAATTTCCTTGTCGCTGCAACAAGTAAGCAAAGGAACGCTGGTGAAAGGCGATAGAATGCTTATCTTTGTTACACTCCGCCACAGGGAAACCCTGCTCCAAAATTTGTTGAGCGACTTCTAAATTTCCTTCCTCAATTGCGACATCAGCTAACCAGTTTTGGATGGCAATCTCCGCCCGCTCCCATCCTATATCCTTTGCTTGTTTCAGTGCTCGTTGGTAAAGTTTCTTGGCTTGCACATAATCCTTAGTTAGGAAGAGGATTTTAGCTTGATAATAATGGGTTTGAATCTGCTGTCGCTGGCGTTCTAACTCTTCTACACCAGACTGTTTCAGCATATTTTGCTTGATTTTAATCCACTCATGTGCTAATTCAAATTTCTGTTGATGGATGCACAAAACAACCATCCTAGCTGCTAATTCCACTTGGAAGGTGATGTCTTTATGGTTCCGTAAATCCCAAGCATGTTCCAAAAGTGTGCTGGCTTCTTCCAGACATTCTGGTTGTCTTGTCAAAGTGAGTGTCCAACCTTTGTCATACAAAATCTCTGCCAGTGTTGACCAATCGCCGCGCCTTTCAGTAGCCCCTTGCAACCAATCCGTCCACATAAGGCGGTCATCCCAATACCCACGCACATGAGCATATCCTTTGATTTGTCTCCATAAAGTTAGGATATCTTCATATCTTTCCTTTTCCCTTTCCCTGCACCATTTCATGACCTCCTGAAGATTCTCCCACTCCAAATCTATATGACTGTATTCGGGATACCATTTCTTTTCATCTATATTTCCGTATTTCTGCGAGAAGTCGAGATACCACTCAACCCAGCGCGATCGCACTTTCTCCTCAAATTCTAGATTGGCTGTGAGTTCAGCACGCGCATACTCACGAGTCAGCGGGTGTAACCTATACCTTGCGTCCTGCTGGCGAACTAGCGAAAGTTGTTGCAGTTTGGCTAATCCATCACCAGTATTCATCGAGTCTTCCTCAGCAATTTCAGCAATGGTTTCTCTCTCAACTGGTTCGGGGAATAGCGATAGCGTCATGAGTATTCGGTGGGACGGTTTTCCTCGCATACGTTCCACAGAAGCCTCGAAACAGAAGCGAGCCACATCACCTGTAGCACTTTGTAATTTTGTCAGCACATCTTGGAGCGAATATCCTGCCGCTAACTGACCAACAGTATAAACTATTGCTGCTGGGATGGCGTGGGTATTCTGGCACAGTACTTTTGCATCAATTGGCTGTAACTCGACTCCTTTTTCTTCGGCTTGGTGTGTGATTAGGCTTAGAGCATCTTCTTCGTGTAGCGATTCCAAACGGATTGGTACAAACAAAGCTTGTTCGCGTGTCGTCAGGATAACTTTAACTGTACGTGGTAAATCATACACAAAGCTTAATAATTCCTGTTTATCTTCGATAGTTTCCAAATTGTCCACAATTAGCAAAGTTCGCTGGCGCTTGAGGCTATCTCGAATCAAATCAAGCTGATCGTCTGGCGACCTGTAGCTAATTTCAGGGCGTTCTAGGGTATGGGCGATCGTCCGGTAAATGTCTCGTAAACTACGTTCGCGCTTGAGGCGAGGCAAAATCCGCAAAGCTTTGAGATACTGCTGTTTAGCTGATGTAAAAATAATTGCCTCAAAAGTCGGTACGGTCATTCCCTCAAAGGACTGCACTACTGAACCTGGCTGACTAGCTTCGAGACAACGATGTGCAGTTTCTAGGACTAGTGTTGTCTTTCCTACACCCCCAACACCATCAACACTGATTAAATGAGCCGAATGCTCAGAGGAAAGCAGCTCCAACAAGCGAGCTAATTCCTGACGGCGACCGATAAAAGTGGTACATTCTCGCTTGGGTAAGTTTTCGTAGATAGGCGGTGATGCAGTTCCGGTGTTTGTTACTGGCTTGATTATAACTTTGGGAGAAACTGTACTCTCACCCTGCAGTTCTTTAGGAGTTTTTGCGGGAACAGTTGACTCTGAAGTCTTTTGTGTTACACCTTGTTGTAATTGCTCAGTGAGAAAAATTCGCAGTCGGTTCTCCTTACCTCGACTGCTACCACTAACTTTAAATTTGTTGTACACCTGTCCCATTCGCTTCAAACAGGCTCCCTCAGATGTATTTAGCTTCTTAGCGATGTCGTAATAATTCAGTTCCTCGCCATAGCGAAGCAGAAAAACTTCCTCCTGGTCTTTGGACAGTTCATAGTTACGAGCCATCTGCGCTAAAAAGTCGCGTGGGAGCATTCTGCCTTTCCTCATATCATCCGTATACTCAGATTTTGCACCTAGCCCTAGCGATTAGAAATCGCGGCTATACAAACCAAGTCCGCCTGCGCGGACTAACAGAAAATCAGCGGTTTCAAACCCGCGTAGGCGGGTTTTGTCTGTGTAGCCGCGACTTCCAGTCGCTTGGTGCAAGATGTAAGTATACCCAGTTTACTTATTCCGAAGTTTCCGGAGAAATACAGAGGCTCATTTGAAATTCTTATAAATCAGGTAGTTGTCAGAACAAAATTTATAGTGTAATTTCTTAGATTATAGTTTCAGAGGTTACATATTTTTTAAGAGTTTTTCCTACCCTCAGAATTAAATTTCCAGTCACAGCAACGGTCACCAGTTCCAAATTTAGGAGGACATCATGAAAAGATTGTTGTTAACAGTACTAGGCTTGTTCACGTTTATTGTATGTACTGCACTGACGATACAACTATCCAAAGCAGCTCCAGCAACTGCAGGGTGGTCCGATTATACGACAGCAACAGCAGGAGCTTATTGCCTAGCGAAACACCCTTATCTAACGAGTTACTCAGGCACGACGTTCACACCAGACGGCTTTGAGATTGCTACAGCTCCTGGACTCGTCGGCGCTGTTCGTCGTAATTTTGTATATGACAGAAGCTCAAGCACGACGGATCAAGGAAATGGGCAGACCTGCGCTCAGGCTTGCGGGGAATTTGGAAAATTTTACTCCCCTTCTTACAAAGGAAAATCTTTGACACAAAAGGTTGGTCAAACAACAATTGCAAGTGGTCTAGGAGACATTGCTTCATTGGCTGTCCAAGACAAGGATTTTTATTTGGATAAAACAGTAGTTGCGGGCATATGGGCGAGACCGAGTACCTATCAGGAAGCTGATGTTGCTCAGGCAGATTTCTGTTGCTGCCAAATCAGTAACTGATTAGTTTTATCGTAGTAATACCAATTCAAAAAATGATTGCTACACATGTAGGTTGGGTTGAGGCACGAAACCCAACGCCTACAATGCCTGTAAATGTTGGGTTTCGCTCCGCTCTAACGGACACTTTCTTCAACGGGGGGAACCCCCGCACAGAAGTGTCCTCCCCAACCTACACATCTGTCGCATTCTGTCCTCAAATTGGTATAAGTTTGGTTGTTTTGTGGCGATCTGCGCTCCGCGCAGCAGCGTTTGCGCAGCGCCCCCTTAGGGGCTAGCGATCGCTCAAGGGGTACTACACTCCCGCAGGGAACCGTCCAAAGGGCATTAGCGCAAAGCTTCTGTAAATTCATCTGCGTCCATCGGCGTGCATCTGCGGTTAAATAGTTATTTTTTTAGACTTTTGCAACAAGTCTAGTCAACTCGCACCAGGAGAAAGTGATGCCAGAAGAGCAGACTTTGGTTATTGACCATTTGCAGAAAGATTCTACTTTACCAGTTATGCCAAATCCGCCTCTTTTGACCAGTCAGAAATCAGGATGGAGCAGTATTCATCTAGGACATTTTCGCCAGCCAGCTTGGGAATTACCTAAATTCTCTAGCCTCCAACATATCATCAGCATTCCAATCGCGCTGCATCACACAGTAAGCGTAGAATTTGTTTTGGAAGGTCATCTACATAGAATCCAATATCATCCGAGCGATCGTATAGATGGCTGCGTTGAAATATTCCCTGCAGGTCCATGTTCTAAAATCTCCTGGGATAAAGAGATTGACTTTACTCATTTCTATCTTGAGCCTACATTTGTTTCTCAAGTAGCTCATGAAGCAATCGATCCGGATCATGTTGAGCTTCTGTTTGAACCGAAGAAAGTCGATTTACTAGTTTATCAGATTTGTCTAGCACTCAAAGCAGATTTAGATGTTGATGGAAGTGGAAACGGCTTCTATGCAGATTCGATGGCAACTGCACTATCGGCACACTTGCTACGCCACTACGCAACCCGTAAACATACTTTGCAAGAGTATGAAGATGGTCTACCCAAACACAAATTACAACAAGCTTTTGACTATATCAATGAGCATTTAGGTGAGGATTTATTATTGACAGAAATTGCTGCCCAATTGCATATGAGCCAGTACTATTTCTGTCGTCTGTTCAAACAGTCTACGGGAATGACTCCCCATCGATACTTGATTCAACAGCGGGTAGAACGGGCAAAGCAGTTGTTGAGGCAACCAGAACTAACGGTTACGGATGTGGCGATGGCGTGCGGATTTGCAAATCAGAGTCATCTTGCCAAGCACTTTCGCCAACATACAGGGGTGACACCCAAACAATTTCGCAAGATGTAGCAAGATTGTGTTCAAAATAGCAATAAAATATTCGACTTCAATTGGCAATGTTAGCTAAGGTTATCTCATTATTTTTCCTTTCCCATTACTAGAGCAAGTAGGCTTATAGATAACCTGACACACGGTATTAACACTTAAAAATGACTGATGAATTAGGGTGCGTCATTCCTTTTCCAAAGCACTATCAGAGGAAAGAAGATGATTGATAGCTGGGCGAATGCACCAAACGGTAGCATCAGAAGTTATGGCGAGATGACGCTCTCAATTTCAGGCGATAAGCCGGAGGCTTGACGCTACGCGTATCGCATGAGAAAAATCTCAGGCGGGGAAATTTTCGGTGGTAGCGCGTGGAGTCGTTAAGCAGGTGTTTTGCAGGGCGATCGCTCTTTCTAAATTTAGGTAGTCCTGGGCAGAAATCGGGGTAGCAAAGCATTGGCTCAGGTGAAGGAAAGTATTGCGATAGGTCGGTTGTGAAATAGCAGCCGTAGAAAATCTTTAAAAAAAGCCTAAAGAAGCCTTTAGAGGCTCAGGTTGCAGATGGGAATTGTTTACCTTTCAATAAGGTAGTTAAAGTATGAAAAGAATTCGCGCAGTTTTTGTCTTTTTAGTGGTTTTAGTTGCAGGTTTGAGAAGAAAACGAGTAGCCGTGCAGAAACTTATGTTAAGGCTAAAACTCAATAAGGGCAGGCACTTCATTAGAGGCTTTACAGTTATTACAGCTACGCTGCTGCTGATAGGGTTACTATTGACAACCGAATCGGTTTTAGCTTTCAAGCCAAATGAAAAGGGACACCTCGGTATTACGTCTGATGCAGTAAGACCTATTGAAAGAGTTGTGGGTGGTGTGAGACTCAGGTTTTCTCCACAAGCTTTAGAAGAGATTCGCAAAGCCAATGAATCTACTGACGACCTGAGCAGTGGCGATTTCTTTAGATCCGAAAAGCATTTTGACAATGAGGAATTTTTCGCTGGAACAACGCGCTTATTGGAGCTTAAAGGTTACATCATTAGTCAAATTACAAGTTTTTCACCTAATGGCAAAAATGCGCGAACTGCTCTGGGCGGCGCGTTGCATACAATTCAGGATTTTTATGCTCATACCAACTGGGTAGAGTTAGGTCACACCAGTATCGACACTCAGCTTGGTCGTACTACGATTCCAAAACCCCCTATAACCACTCCAACATCTCCCGCAAATGACCAAAGTACCCTTCTCCCTGGTCTTACTGTACTAACTTCTGGCTACTTTGTCACGCCGCCATATTGCAGTGCACCTCCAGGTAAAACTCGTCATGGTGTATCTGGCTTGTGTACTAATGGTCTCAATAAGGATGAACCGGGCAGACCTGGGTATCCTCAAGCACGCGGACTAGCAGTTATAGCTAGCCAAGACTTTATTAATCAAATTCTCGACACCCCAGGTGTTGCAGGTAATGACAGGGCGATTAGAACCCTAATGGGAATTTAGAAGCACCTTGTAGAGTTCTGCTTTCAAGGATGTCCATACCTTATAAGGTTCGGTACAAGAGATAACAAAGTTTTGGTTTCTTCGGGAGTCACTGTCACCCTTGTAGGAGAAGACTTTCACCTCTATCCCAAGATCAGCTATGAAATTTTCGCTTGTTCGATTCCTTAGCGTTTTTATCCTAAGTTATTTATTGGTTTAGAAACGAGTTACACATGTGGTTTGCCCTGCACCACGACTAAAAATATACATACTTCAGGCAATAACTATGGAATCTCTTCAACAACTCCGTTTCGCTGATGTCATACATTCCATTCTAGAAGGAACCTCAGAGACGAAACTTATTGAAGCTAGCAGAGTTGCATTCGGCGATCGCATTGAGTTAAACCGGCTCAATGATTTAGTTCAACAATGGAAAATAGGAGATTTTTCAGCGTTACCCGAAATTACGATTCTCCCTGGTAATAATTTAAATGGGGCACGAGGAGCATATTCTGCTCAAACTAATACCATATACCTATCGCAGGAATTTATCACGAATGCGAGTAATCCGGCAGATGTTAACGATGTTTTGCTAGAAGAAGTTGGGCACTTCATCGACAGTGTTATCAATCCGGTTGATGCACCAGGGGATGAGGGGGAAATTTTTGCAAACCTGATTCAAGGGAAAACTCTGACTAGCCAGCAACTTGAGAATCTCAGAAATCAAAACGATGCCATCACGATTCAGATAAATGGACAAGTGCTGCAAGCAGAAGCAGCTGATACCAAGCCAGAGGATAATTTAGGGATTATTGCCACAGCTATCAAACCGTACTTGGAGAAAGTCAGAAGTGCAATTGATACGTTGGTTTTGGATAACATACCTCTTTTGAATACGTTTTCACTCAAAGATTATGCGAACAAAATCATCTCGGATGAAGTTGAAAACAAACTGATTAGTGCATTTGAGAAAACAGAGAATAAATCTGTTGAAAGCATTAAACAGGCACTTTTTGATGCACTTGGTCCGAGTGGCTTGAATTTGCTGCTTGATTTGGACGCTGATGGAAAGGTTCAGTTGAGCGATATTCAAGCTCCAAAAGATGCTAACAGCCTTGAGTTCAAATTTAAGCTGGGCAAAAACTTTAACCCTGATTTACCGTTAAATAGCAATTCATTAGGGCTGAATTTAAAAGGTAACCTAACTCCAGAGCTAACTTTGGGAGTCATGCTAGGGTTTGGAGTCGATGACACATCCCTGCTTGACGGTAAACCAAGTGCTGATGCCTTTTTTGTTGATGTTGGAACAACAAACGAAATTGACGGCAAGTTGAATGTTAAGTTCACCGATAAAGAAAATAAACCACTGAGTTTTACAGGTGATTTGGGGTTTGTCAAATTAAATGCAACAGATAATGGTAGTAATCTCACGAGTAACTTCTCGATTGACATAAAAAATCCAGAAGCCGATGGAAAAGGAAGAGTCAAATCAACAGCAATACCGAGTATATCAACGGATAAACCCAAACTAGATGCCAATGCTAGCCTCAATCTGAGACTAGATACAGGATTGCTGAACGGAATTTTACCCTCGCTCAAATCAGATTTTAGTCTGTCGGGTTTGAATTATCAATCTGGCGATTCTACACAATCTACTCCAGTCGCAGAACTTAAAAACGTAACTATAGATTCAGGTTCACTGGTATCAGGCTTGTTGGGTAAAGTTCTCGAACCAGTTCAGTCAGTAACTGGAGCTTTTCAAAAGCCGATAGATATTATTACAAGCCCACTACCACTTATTAAAAAGTCGCTTGTTTATTTAGCACAAGAATTTCCTAAAGGTGGTGGATTTGATTCAGTTGATCCATTCCTCAAAGGGTTAAAAACTTTTACTGATGCTGCTACAGCAATTAATAGTTTGAAACCCAGTTCTTCAACTATCGACTTAGGTGATTACAAGCTAGATAAAAGTGGTTTTTCTACAATTAGAGAAACGGCTCCAATTATTAACCAACTCAAGGGAAATGCTCTTGTACCTCAAAGTGTTGTACCACAATTTGCCGCATTAGCTCCGACTCTTGCCTCAAGCCCAAACTCTGATAATCTTTTAAGTACTTTATTTCCCGTACTCAATAACTCATCACAATTTGTTAATTTACTACTAGGAGGTCAAGACACTAACTTATTTGAGTACACTACTCCAACCCTTGGTTTTAAGTTTGAATTAGCTCCCGAACCTATAGTTCCGGTATTTGGTCCTGTGGTGCTGAAATTTGGAGCATCAGCGGGAGCAGGAGCACAACTGACATTAGGACTAGATAGCAAAGGATTTAAAGAATATAAAGAAGAGGGATTCAAAGACCCCTCAAAGATTTTGAATGGGCTATATGTCGGTAAAGCCGAGCCTCGTAATCTCAATGGTAAAACAACAGAAAACAGTTTTGAGGTCTTTGGTGGGATAAATGCAAGGGCTGCCGTTGATGTTGGAATTGCTGAATTTGCAGCAGGTGGAGGGGTTTTTCTCACGGCTGGGCTTGAAGTCAAAGGAAGTCAAGAAGATGAAAACAAATCCTACATAAAACAACAGAGTAATCCTCTGTGTTTGTTTGACAAGACAGGAGCTTTATCACTGGTTGTATTTGCATCCCTCAGACTCAACTTTGGATTTTTTAAAGTTACAAAACGCCTGAATTTGGCAAACGTTGACCTAATTGACTATAGAGGCAAGACGTGTGGAGACGAAAAATATAAAGTACAAAATCCCCCTCTAACTTCTGAAATTCGCGCTCAATTGGCAGGACAGGGAATCATTGAGCGCGAAGGTACTGAGCAAAATGACGTAATAACTTTAGAAGGAACAGAACTATTTCTCGTTAACGCACCCAAAAAACTTAAAGATAGCAATACTGTCGTTAACGGTAAGGTCAATTTACTCGGATTAGATTCCAAACCTCAAGAATATACTGATGTTCAACTTATTGTCATCAACGGGGGTAAGGGAAATGATCGCATCGAATTTAAAGACCAAGAGGAAACAAACTTACCAATTGTGAACGTTCAACAAAGTAAAGATATTGTTGCCAGCGGACAATTAGACGGCGGAGAAGGGGACGATACACTGATTGGAGGACGTGGCGATGATTACCTTACAGGAGGTTCTGGACAAGATACCCTCAATGGTGGAACAGGTGGACGGAATACAGCAGTATACTCTAACGCGCCGGAAGGGAAAGGGGTTAAGGTTGATTTAGTTCAAAACTTTGCATTGGATGATGGCTTCGGTACAACCGATACTTTAATTAATATCCAAAACATTGAAGGTTCAAGCGGCAATGACATTTTAATTGGACGTGCTTCTGGTGATCCAAAAGACAACAACTTTGGTAGTTTACTTGATGGTGGTGCTGGTAATGACACCTTAATTGGAGGTGAGGGTGAAGATGTTTTGTTAGGGGGTGCGGGAGCGGATTTTATCGATGGCAAAGGAGGCTTGGATACTACAACTTACCTAGATTCCACTGCTCCGGTTTATGTCAATCTGTCTAGCGGTAGGGTTCGCATCACATCGCCAATCAATCTCGGAACATCAATCCAACTCAACGCAAATGCAGGTGTAGGTGGGGATGCTGAGGGTGACAAAATTTTCAATGTCGAGAATGTTCAAGGCTCTGTTTACGACGATATTTTAGTCGCCAATGGTAAAGACTCTCGCGTTGATGGGTTATTGGGTAATGACATAATCATTGCTGCACCAGAAGCTCAAATCCTTGATGGTGGTCCTGGAATCGATTGGGTAACATATCAACTGTCGGACTCTGGCGTTAACGTTAGCCTCAAAAGTGGATTAGGCAAAGCTCTCACCATAACTCAGCCTAATATATTACCAGGTTTTCCACCAATTGAAATTGAAATAGGCAGTGGTGGCTACGGTAAAGACGATACACTTGAATTTGCTAAAGATGCCAATAATAATGTAATAAAAGACCAAAGCTCGTTTGAAAACCTCGAAGGCTCGAACTTTGACGACATCTTAGAGGGCGATCTACAAGACAATATTTTGCGAGGATTGGCAGGGAACGATAAAATTTCGGGTGGTGATGGTAATGATACCCTTATTGGTGGTGCAGGCGCAGATGTATTGGATGGCGGAAATGGTATTGACTGGGCTGATTACAGCGAATCATTTGCGGGCGTAATTGTAAATTTAAAAACTAACTCTGGTTTAGGTGGCGATGCTCAAGGAGACACATTTGCCCGCTTGTCACCAACAATATCAACTATTGAGAACTTATTAGGTTCCAAGTTTAGCGATACATTGACAGGCGACGATGGGAACAATGAGATAAAACCGGGCTATGGGCAGGATACGGTTTATGGTGAAGGAGGAAACGATCGCCTGTCCATCAACTATTCCAATTCAGTTGATTTCTTTGAGCCAGGTAGCGGTGTTACAGGTGGATATTATCCTGCTACCAATCCTAGCTATTCCTATAGCTCAAGTGGCATAACATATAATCCTGGCAGTGTTGGCAGTGTTGAAAATGGTTTCATCTCTAGAAGAACCAGCGATGGTGCAAAAGTACTAGATAGCGTCGCATTTTTCGGGATTGAAAATCTGACGCTGATTGGTACATCCTTTGCAGATAGCATTTTTAGTGCTTCCGGTAATGATTTCTTGAATATGGGTGATGGAGACGACATTATCACTAGTGGACAAGGAAGCGATCGCGTTTTTGCTGGTAGTGGTAATGATATTGTAGTGTCGCAGAATGACCTTTTTGGACGAATTGGTGGAATTATCGATAATGCCAAAGCAGTAATTGAGTTAGACGGTGGCGCTGGAATTGATACGTTATCAGTCAACCTATCAGGCAAAAAGGATTCAATCTCTCTATTTAGTTTTAGTTCAACCCAAGAAAATCCTTATCAATCGTTTTCTATAGCGGATGGAACAGTTTCAATTAAGAACTTTGAAATTTTCAAAGACATCATTACAGGCAATGGTGATGATTTCCTGACGCAACTTGGTCGCGTTGATAATATCTTTGCAACTGGTGGCGGTAACGATACAGTCGATGCTGGATTAGGGTTTGATAATGTTGATGGTGGCGATTTGAACGACTTGTTGTATATCAACTACTCTCTTAGCGATACAGGAAGTGGTATGAGTATGACTGTCGATCCACTCAAGCTGGTTGGCAGTGCTTCTAGAACAAAAGGCGGTACCAGCAGTGAGTTATTAGACAAGATTAACTTCAGCAATTTTGAGCGGTTTAATATTACAGGCACCAGCAAAGCCGATACTATTATGGGTGGCGATGGCGCAGATATACTGCGCGGTTCGGGTGGTGATGATACCCTCATTGGAAATCGAGGTAATGACCAGCTGTTTGGTGGCGATGGCAATGACATTTTACAAGGTACTAACTATATTAGCTACCTCATCGGCGGTGGGGGAGAGTTTAAAAATTATGATTATCCAAAGGATATAGATACCTTAACTGGAGGAACGGGTGCAGATACCTTCGTTCTAGGTAACAGTCCTTATGACAAATACTATTTTGGTAATCTTTTCCAAGATTACGCAATTATCTCTGACTTCAAATCTAGCGAAGGTGACAAAATTACACTATCTGGTAGTGATGATCAATATACATTTGAGGTCAATGCGGGTAGCACTTCTATTCTTCGCACTTATGAGTCATACGGACCAGATCTAATTGCGGTTGTGCAAGGAGTGACTGACCTTGAGAAGAATGCAAATTATATTACTTACTTACCGCCACCACCACCAGTAGTTAAATAATTTTCTAGCAGTATTACTTCGCAAGTTGCTTTCCTTAATTTGTATCAAAAGGGAAGCAATTACAAGACTTACATCGCTTCATTCCCCAACTACAAGACTAAAACCATGACTTTTAACATTACTTCCTTAGATTCTCAATTTCTCAAACAGTTGCTTGGCGATACCACAGGGCTAAGTAATTTCACAACTACACTCACAGGCGATCGCGCTGCATTTGGCAAATTTCAAGATGACCCTTTTAACTTAAAATCTGGGGTAGTTCTCAGCACTGGTAAAGCTTCAGAATTAGCAGGTAGAAATATTTCTGATGGTGGCTTGTCTCCAGGTACAAATGTCAAACTGAAGTTTGAGAAACTCGATGGAACAACAGGTAGTCCTAGTAATGCAAAAACAGCTATCTACCGTGCAGATTTGTCTGAGTTAGGATTTGACTTAAAATCTTTGACAATCGATGATGGTGGTGTAATTGGTGGTAGCGATGGTCGCTTTACTGGGTTTGATTTAGATGGAATTAAACTCAGCAATACTAAGATTACTAACGCTGCAGATATTCAAACCTTACCAAGTTTGAATGTCTTTGATTTTAGTCCAGCAAACACTATTTTTACACCAGGTAATCAGCGTCCACCTAGCGATGCTACCAACCCAGATTTATTTGGCACTATTAACGGCACTATTAATAATAGTGTTGCAAATTTAGCTAATTTTGATGGTGTTTCTAGTACTGGCAATGACGCGAATGGTTTTGTTAGTTTAGGAAATCTCGGTAAAGTCGGTTTTAACTTTAAATCAACAGTTACTTCACAACTGCCACTTTATCTATATATTGGTGAAGTTGGTGATAATGGGGAGGTTGCAGCCGGAAAAATTAGCGTTTCTAACCGACCTATTAGCGGGCTAAGTGACCTGAGTACAGACTTTGGAACTCCTGGTGAAGCAGATGATTCCACCACGCTTCAGATTGATTTTGATGTAGATAGCACTAGTAGAAAACTATTTTTTGAATATGTTTTTGGTTCAGAAGAATTTGCAGAATTTGCAGGTCAATTTAATGATAGTTTTAGCCTACAACTTAATGGCTTGAACCTTGCTAAACTCAGTAATAATAATACAGTTACAATTAATAACTTAGCACAAAATCCTTTTGACCGCAGCAATCCCGATTTTATCTACAATCCTGCTAATACCGGACCCGCTAGCGACTCAACCCGCTTAGATGGATACACTAAAACAATTATATTTAGTGGCGATTTAATTCCCAATGCCCGCAATAGTCTCACTATAAATGTTAAAGACAACCGCGATGGTTTATTAGATTCTGCCGTTTTCCTCAAAGGTGGAACTCTTGGTGTAACTCCACCTGATGGCAGCAACAACACACCAAGTGGCAACAACACACCAAGTGGCAACAACACACTAAGCAGCAACAACACACCAAGTGGCAATAACACGCCAGGTAGCAACAACACATCAAGTGGCAACAATACACTAGGTGGTAGACTCAAAAACGAGGGTGGCACAATATTTATTCCCGGCTCTGGAAATAGTTCTCAAGTCAGTCTGGAATTTGCAACTGATAGATACACCGCTAAATTTAACAACGAACTGGGTGTGTTTGTTGTTGATAACGAGAAAGGGGAAATTAATGGTATCGCTCCCGGTGATGCAGGATATCTACAAGCTGCAATCAAGCGATCACAAGTAGTTTTCTCCGCACTTGCCAATGACCCCTCATCCAAGGCTGGGAATAATCGCATCATCAATTTTGCACCTAATACTTACCTCAGTAGCTATCTAGTTCAAAATGCCAGCACTGATGAGGTATTGGCTAACTTAGCTGCAAATAAACCAACTCCTAATGTCTTCTTCTCCACTGTTGCTGCTAATACAGATAAATTTGACCACGTACAATTCAAAAACACCAGTGATGGCGGCATTTTTATCGGCTGGGAAGACCTGATAGGTGGTGGCGATCAAGACTTTAATGAGCCATTGGTATCAGTAAAAGTAACTAATAATGCCGCTCCGTTAGGTAACAAACTTCAAGTGCAACGCGAACTGATTGATTTACGAGATATCTCAGACGCAGTAACAGCAAATTTCATTACTAACAGCGAAGCTGCTTTTGATAATCTTGTTGGTTTTTATACTATTGATGATATTACAGGACGCATTGGAAATCTGCGTCCGGAAGACGCAGGTTATGCTCAAGCAGCTTTGCAACGCAGCGTTTTTGACATCAAACGCGATGAAAATTTCAACAAGCAGTTAAATGGCAGTGCTTTGCTTGCACCATTTATTATCGCTGATGGTAGCCTAGAGCAATTCCTTAACCAAAATCCTAACAACAATCAATTAGGTGGAAACCCACTCGCCTATTTTGCCTTTTCGGGAGCTAACCCAGACAAAGTAGACCACATACGCTTGTTGGGAGATAACAAGTTTGGTTTTGAAGATATTTATGGTGGAGGCGATCGCGACTATAATGACATTGTTTTACAAGTTAATCTTAGAAGTAGTTAAGACGAGAAGTTGAGGAAATAGAGGAATCGGCAACTCGTCCAGTGCGATTGACACCACCAGAGAAATTAATAACTTCCTGCAAATCAACAGTACCTTAGACTACTCTGGTGCTAGTCCTGACTTAAACCTCTACCGACTCAGTTACACTTTCCCGCTATTTGAAGACTTCCGCGTGTCCGTCTTTCCCCAAGGCTTTGCTTCCGACTACGTGGATAGAAACAGCTTCGCCAATAACAGTGCAGGAAACTTCTCAACTTATGGCTTAGTCAATAATCAGCTACTGCTAGCAAACGATAGGGCGGGGGCGGGAGCAGCAATCAGTTGGAATCCGGGTAAAGGTTTGTTTACAATTAGGGGAGTCTATCGCGCACAGCAAGCCGGTCTTGTTAACACCAAACCTGACTTTACCAACAGTGATAAACGGGGAGGTCTATTTGATGACCCCAACCTGGGTGTGGTGGAACTAGAGTTTTCACCTTCTAAAACTTTTGCGATTCGGCTGCAATATAGTGGGGGAACGCAAGGTGGGGAAGAATATAATGTCGTGGGCGCTAATTTAGAGCTAGCCCTTGGTCAGAAAGTTGGACTCTTTGGTCGCTTCGGTTATGCATTTAACTTTCCTGGTAATATCCAACCTACCTCTTGGTCAGCAGGTATTGTATTCCCAGATTTTTTAGCTAAAGGTGCTAATCTTGGGTTTTCTGTGGGACAGCCTCTCATCTTCCAAGAAAAAGATAACCTTCTGGGCTTTTTTAACAGTACTCAAACCAACTACGAAGCATTCTACAGATTACCAATCAACAACAATATATCAGTTTCGCCGATATTGCAGGTCATAACTGACCCTGGAAACTCGCAAGCAAACACTATTTATACAGGCACTTTGCGGACAGTTTTTTCCTTTTAATACCCTCGCAAGTTGTGCAAATCTCAAGCTTCGACCGGGTACCTTGTTGATTCTACGTGTTCTGCTGTGCGGCTCGCCCGACAGATTTTACATCAACATTAAGCTGTTGAGCAATCTGCTCCACAGTCATCCCTGTTTTTAGTAACAGAGGTACAGTTACTCTCAACATTTCAACTTTTCGTTCTTCTCGACCTTCTTCTCGACCCTCAGCTTTCGCTTCCTGATAAATCCTGGTTTGCTCTAAAGTCAGTCCTAACATGGCTTCCACCTCTTCCGGGCAAAACTTACAAAAACTGATAAACGGCTAGAGCGTGCCCGCCCCTTCTACACGCTCTACTGTGCGGCTTTGCGGACAGATTCTACATCAACATTAAGCTGTTGAGCAATCTGCTCCACGCTCATCCCTGTTTTTAGTAACAGGGGCACGGTAACTTTCAACATTTCAGTTTTTTGTTCTTCTCGTCCCTCAGCTTTCGCTTCCTGATAAACCCTTGTTTGCTCTAAAGTCAGTCCCAGCATAACTTCCACTTCCTCTCTACTCAAGGTCGAAAACTTGTAAACAGCAATTGTGGTGATAATATCTATTATTTCGTTTTTCGGCAGTGCGTCCGTTTCCTCTAATTGTACCCGCTCAATTAATTGCTTTGCTTGCTCCGCCATCGCATCAGATGAAGCGATCGCCAACTGCATTAAATTGATACCTACTGGCTGCTGATTGGGTTCACCTAACTCATCAAGATAGATTCGCTGCACTTGGTCGCTATTCAAAAATATTCGATGAGTTTTTGTATCACTTGGTTCCAAACTGCGTGATGAAA
Source organism: Brasilonema bromeliae SPC951 (assembly GCF_012912135.1). Taxonomy (GTDB): domain Bacteria; phylum Cyanobacteriota; class Cyanobacteriia; order Cyanobacteriales; family Nostocaceae; genus Brasilonema; species Brasilonema bromeliae. The sequence goes on from NZ_QMEB01000009.1 coordinate 16,944, forward strand.
AAATTACCACACAATACCAGTCATCATATTGAGACTGATTCCGGTTCAAATACATCATCGACTCAGTAAAGAACCGATGATACAGGGCTTCATCTTTCTGAAATTGTACCTCAGCAAAAAAAATAATTCTAGGTATTGCACCCTCTGGCGGTAAAAAAACCCCATCGATACGAAAGGCAGTTTCTTTCACTTCAACCGATTCAAATCGGTAGTTCTGCGCTTGTGAGGGATGGTAATCAACGAGTTCAAAGAGTAACCCAGGAAACCGCTTAAAAATTTGGTAATAAATGGAATCGCGTTTCACCAAAATATCCTTCAGAGCTAAATATATTTTTTTTGGAACAATACACTCAAATTTCCGACTAGAGATCCCCGACTTCTTAAAGAAGTCGGGGATCTTGTTTCTTCAGGAATCATTTAGATGAGAACCGCTAAAATCATCGGCTGGTGAGTGTTAGGGCGGAATTTTCAGCCTGTTCTCACCTGGAAACACAGGAATACACTACACCTTTAGGGATATTAACAATTTTCTCCTGACTGTTCACAAGCGCCAATACTAACCCAGCTACTTGAACCATCTGCCCAATGTTCTTTTTTCCAAATTGGGGCGTTGTGTTTGAGAGTATCTATCGCATAGCGACAAGCTTCAAACGCTTCGGAACGATGCGGACAACCCACAGCAACTAAAACGCTGATTTCACCAACTTGCAAGCGTCCAATACGATGATAAATAACGACGCGGTTCACAATAGACCATTTTTGACGAATATCAGCAGCAATTTGATAAAACACTCGCATTGCCATAGCTTCGTAAGCTTGATATTCTAAGGCAATCACAGGTTTACCATCTGTTTGATTACGAACCATCCCACTCATCAGCACAACTGCGCCATTTTTACAATCATCCGCTTTGCCATATACCTCCTCAATAGACAATGGCGCAAAGCTAATCGCAAAGCTATCTTCAGCTTTCGGCTGAACGGGAGAGGTAACTGAAGCTACGAGACCCAAGTTCATTTGAATGATTTCTATATGTATGGGGGATTTATTCTTTTAAGTTGAATTCTCAAAAAAGAATACCAACAATTATATAAATTTTGTTGCTCTTACGTAATTTCACTGAAAATAAAATTCTTTGTCATCCTCCTTTAGGCATATTACTATAATGAAGTGATTCAAATGGAGAATGCGATAGTAATTTAGTTGAACTATTAAGTGCAGCAAGTACCGATTTGACCTAAAGGTAAGTTCCTACTTCGAGCTACCAGTTGCAAGTAGTTTAAGTAGCCGTCATGAACTGCGTATACCAAAACACATGAAAAGATTTCTCCTTCACTCTGTGACTGCCTCCCTCCTTCCTTCTCTCCCTTCCTCACTCTCTCCCTGCACGGCAGTTTGCACCGTCAGGGGAACCCCAACGCTAGATACCTACAGAGGAAAACCCTCATCAAGTACTGGTGCGCAACGCACTACCTCCTCACTCCATCACTCCCTCCCTTCTTTTCTCCTTATTTTCAACTCAGGTATATTTGGTTTTTGAAAATTAAAAACCAAGTCTACATGGCAGTTGCAAACCAACTTACAGTAGACATTGTTCTCAAGGCGTCATTTTAAATCAGTTATCAGTGAACAGGCTGATAAAACTTATAACTGGTAACTGTTCAGTGTTCACTGTTAAAACTTCAGTTATTGAAGAATCTGGAGAACTATATATCACATCAAGGCAAGCAATCATTCAATATTATAGGAAAAGATATAATGAATTCTTTATTGTCTAACAATGAAGCAACAAGGCTTGTGGCTCTGCATCAGTATGACATTCTCGACACATCGCCAGAACAAGCATTTGACGATTTGGGATTCTTAGCCGCCCAGACTTGCCCAACACCCATTGCAGTCATAAATTTGATAGACGCTAACCGTCAGTGGTTCAAAGCTAAAGTCGGATTGGATGTAGAGGAAATGCCTGTGGATTTTGGGTTTTGTCCTCTTTGTATCCAACAACGTGATATTTTAGTCATTCCTGACACTTTGAGTGATGAACGGTTTGCCACTAATCCCGTAGTCACTTCTGCCCCTTATGTGAGATTTTATGCTGGAGTTCCTTTAATAACACCAGAAGGACACGCGATCGGGACTATATGTGTTGTTGATCGCGTACCAAGGAAAATCAGCCCTGAACAACTGGAGTCGCTAAAAGCAATTAGCCGCTTAGTGATGAGACAACTAGAGTTACGCCGAAATTTAACTGAAGTCGCTAGCATAAAAACAGAATATCAGCAAACAGAAGAGAAATTGCGTTGGAAAGAAGCACTTTTGCGCTCAATGACTGACGTCTCTCTACTAGCATTTTACGTTGTTGAACAACGTACTAGTAAGATTTTGTATGTCAATGAACTCTTTTGTGAAATTTGGGGCATTCAACACCTGAAAGAACAAATTGAATGCGGCAAATTTAAACATGAGGATGTCATGAACAAATGCGACGAATTGACAGAAGTTTCGCCTTTTATTTCCTGTCAACTAATTCCCAGTGAAACGTGCCTATGTGAAGACGAAATCTTCTTGAATGATGGTCGCATTATCAGGCAGTTTTCTAAATGTATTCTAGATGAAAATGACCAATATTTTGCACGGTTATATATTTTTGAGGATATCACAGTACGCAAACTAGCAGAACAGCAAGTTCGTGAACAAGCAGTATTACTCGATATGGCTAGGGACGCAATTATTGTACGTGATTTAAGCAGTCATAGAATTTTGCTGTGGAATAAAAGTGCCGAGAACCTTTATGGTTGGAAAGTAGAAGAAGCTCTTGGTAAAAAAACAGACGAAATTTTCTCTAACGAACCCTTGCCGCAATACTGGGAAATTTATAAAAATGTCTTGGAATCTGGCTCATGGCAAGGTGAGTTGCAAACAATCACGAAATCTGGCAAAAAAATTATTGTTGAAAGTCGTTGGACACTAATACGCGATGAGCATTTTCAACCGAAATCAATCCTTGTAGTTGATACTGATATCACAGAGAAAAAACAATTAGAAAAGCAATTTTTACGCAATCAGCGCCTGGAGAGTATAGGTACTCTCGCAAGTGGTATTGCTCACGATTTAAATAATGTGCTGTCTCCAATTTTGATGTCAGTACCAATGCTCAAAGCGAGTTGCGATGATGAGCGTAGTAGGCAAGTGCTAACCATTGTAGAAAATAATGCCAAACGCGGCGCAAATTTAGTCAAACAGGTGCTGTCATTTGCAAGGGGAACTGAAGGCGATTGGGTAAAATGCAGCCCCTCTACGGGCGATGGCAAGGGCTGTGATTATCCAAAGCGTGACTCCCATAGGGGCGGCGAAGCAGGAAATGCTTGCGCTGAACTTCCTTCAGGGAGCCAATCTTCAATTGGCTGGGCGTATACGAGCGATCGCACTGTACTTCAATTACAGCACTTGATTTTAGAAATGACCCAAGTTGTCGAACAAACTTTTCCCAAATCAATAGTCGTCCAAACTGAAATTCCCTCAAATTTATTACCTTTATATGGTGATAGCACCCAAATTCATCAAGTGTTAATGAATTTGTGTCTCAATGCGCGTGATGCGATGACGAATGGCGGAATGTTGAAAATTTATGCCAAGAATGTTTTCATTGATGAAAACTTTGCCAAAATGCATCAAGATGCTCAAGTAGGTTCTTACATTGTCCTCACAGTTTCTGACACAGGAATTGGTATTAAGCGCGAATTATTAGATAAAGTTTTTGAACCATTTTTTACAACTAAAGAGTTTGGTAAGGGAACCGGACTTGGATTGTCAACTGTCATGGGTATTATTAAAAGTCATGGTGGGTTCATTACTGTATCTAGTAGCGTCGGCGAGGGCACAAAATTTCAAGTCTACTTGCCAGCAATCAAGGCAGCTGCGACGCAGTTAACGGAAAATCAAGAAATTATACCAATAGGATATGGGGAATGGATTTTGGTTGTAGATGACGAACCTGCGATCAGAGAAATAACAAAAGTTTCTTTAGAAAAGAATAATTACAAAGCAATGACTGCTAGTGACGGCATAGAGGCAGTTGCACTTTATGCCCAGCATAAAGATAAAATTAGTGGAGCAATTATCGATATCATCATGCCAGAGATGGATGGAGTTACCACCATCAATACCTTGCACAAAATGAACCCACTGCTAGGTATCGTAGCTGTCAGTGGACTAGCAACAAGCGAACAGATGCTATTAAACAATGTCTCTGATCTCATAGCATTTTTACCTAAGCCCCATACAGCACAGGAGTTACTAAAAACTTTGCATTCGGTTATTTCTCGTTATGAGATAGGGAACAGGGAACAGGGAACAGGGAACAGGGAATAGGGAACTCTTAACAGAACCTCGTAAAATCTCACTTTTGCAAGAGGTCTATTAATCATTAGTCCAACCCCTGTTGCCTGTTTTCTCTTAATAATCACTAAAACGGCTGGCGTTTACCTTGTCCACTTGCAAAGGTCCCTGACTCCAGCCGTTTTTTGTTGAAGTCGGAAAAGATGAGGGAAAATAACAAATAGGTGATAACAAATAACTGATAATAAATATCTAATGACTAATTTGATTCTGGTTGTAGACGACGACGCTTTAACGCGGTTACAACTACGAACTTTGCTACAAAAACAAGGGTATCAAGTAGCAGAGGCAATCAATACTGAGCAAGCATTAGAATTGTATATTAAATTACAGCCAGACATGGTGCTGCTGGATGCCCTGATGCCAGTGATGAATGGCATTACCTGCTGTGAGCAATTGCAAACACTCCCTGGTGCTAAGAAAATACCAGTTTTAATGATTACTCCTTTGGACAAGTCAGCAACAGTAGAACGCGCTTTGGCTGCTGGTGCGATTGACTACATTACTAAACCAATTCAGTCGCAAGTTTTGCGTCAAAGAGTACGTCGTCTTTTGGAAGCCCGTGACGCGATGCAGAAATTGCAACAGCAAACGGAGCAAGCGCAGAGTCGGGAGGTGCAACTGGTGATGGCATTAGAAGCAGCCAGCATGATTACCTGGGACTGGGACATCCTAAATAACAAGTTGACTTGGCCGGATAACCTCAAACCGCTGTTTGGCTTGGAAAGTGCTACGTATGAAGCTTTTATTGAACGTGTTCATCCCCAAGACCGAGATTTTGTCAACCGTTCGGTGATGCAGACTCTCCAAAAAGGGACAGAATACGACATCGAATTTCGTGTTGTTTGGCACAACGGTACGATTTGTTGGGTAGCAAGTAAAGGTGTCGTTTTTCGTGATTCTTCTGGAGTCGCGGTGCGGATGACTGGAATAGGGATGGACATCAGTAAACGCAAGCAAGCGGAGGAGGCGTTAGAAGTTTATGCCAACCGACAGGCACTTGTCGCAGAACTCAGTCAAATGGCACTCGCTGGTGTAGATTTAACCACGCTCATGGACGAAACTGTTGCCCTGGTTGCTCAAAGCTTGAAAGTTGAGTATTGCAAAGTTTTGGAACTCGATAGCGATAATAACACCTTACTGCTACGGGCGGGAGTGGGTTGGGAGCCAGGGCTTGTAGGATATGCAACTGTTAGTGCTGAAATGGACTCTCAAGCTGGTTATACCCTGTCTTGCCAAGAGCCAGTTATTGTTAATGATCTGGGCACAGAAAAGAGATTCAACGGACTTCAGCTACTGCATCAGCATCAAGTCGTCAGCGGTTTATCAGTCATCATTCATGGCAAAGAGCGTCCTTTTGGCGTTTTAGGGGCACACACAACCACACAGCGTACCTTTGGCAAAGATGACATTTACTTTTTGCAAGCTGTAGCCAATATGTTGGCTACAGCTATTGAGCGTCAAAAAGTCGAAGATGCCCTCAGAGAAAGTGAGCAACGCTGGCAGTTAGCTTTGCGGGGCAATAATGATGGTATTTGGGACTGGAATGTTAAAACGAATCAAGTCTTCTTCTCGACTCGCTGGAAGGAAATGCTCGGTTACTCTGAGTATGAGATCCCCAATCATTTTGATGAATGGATGAAGCGCGTGCATCCAGATGATATGACTTCGGTAACACGAGTCATTCAAAATCACTTTGCAAGAATTACCCCTTTTTACATTAGTGAGTATCGAATCCGGTGTAAGGACGGTAGCTACAAATGGATTTTGGATCGAGGTCAAGCACTGTGGGATGATGAAGGTACAGTCGTGCGGATGGCTGGCTCCCATACAGATATTACCAAACGTAAGCTGGCAGACGAAAAACTACAAGAAAGTGAAAAGCGTTTTCAAATACTCGCTCGTGCTACGAATGATGCTGTCTGGGATTGGGATTTACTGACAAATAAGGTGTGGTGGAATAACAACGTGCAAACTCTGTTTGGTTATTCAACAGAAGAAGTCAAAAATGAAGTGACTTGGTGGCATGAGCATATACACCCAGACGATAGAGAGAGAATTGTTTCTGATATTGATGCTGTGATCAACAGCAATGAACAATTCTGGTCGAATGAATATCGCTTTCGCCGTGTAGACGGTTCTTATGCCTACATTTTTGAGCGCGGTTATGTTGTTCATGACAACACAGGCAAGTCAGTGCGAATGATTGGCGCGATGATAGACTTTTCTGAGCGCAAGCGGGTTCAAGAAGAGTTACAGCGTCAGAACTTGCGATCGCAATTGTTTGCCGATGTCACTGTAAAAATTCGTCAGTCCTTACAAATTAATGAAATTCTGCAAACCACCGTAAAAGAGGTACAAAAGCTACTGCAATCTGAGCGTGTCCTTATTTTTCGGCTACTTTCAAACGGTTCTGGAATAGTGGTGCAAGAAGCTGTCGTTCCTGGTGTACCTGCTGTTCTCGGACATAACCTGCATGATCCTTGCTTTATCGAAGATTATGTCCACAAATACCGCAATGGACGGATTAGTGCTGTTACCGATATTGAGCAAGGTAGTATCGAGCCTTGCTATATGGAATTTCTGAAAAAACTTAATGTTAGATCTAACCTGATTGTCCCTATTCTCCTAAAAAACCAACTTTGGGGGCTGCTGATTGCCCATCAGTGTACTCAACCTCGCCAATGGACGAGCTGGGAAACTGAACTTTTGCGACATCTGGCGGATCAAATAGGCATTGCTCTTGCGCAGGCTCAACTCTTGGAACAAGAAACTCGTCAACGCCAAGAACTCACCCGTTCCAATGAAGAACTGCAACAATTTGCCTTTATCGCCTCTCACGATTTGCAAGAGCCATTACGTAAGATTAAGACATTTGGCGAGCGATTAAAAGCTTCTTATGGTGACGTTTTAAGCGAACAGGGACTTGATTACTTAGAACGGATGCAAAATGCAACCCGTAGGATGCAAGCTTTGATTGAAGATTTGTTAACACTTTCGCGAGTGACTACTAGAGGGCAGCCTTTTGTCCCAGTGGATTTGACACGGGTTACGCGAGAGGTTTTATCTGATTTGGAGGTGCGGATCCAACAAACTGAGGCGTATGTGGAGGTGGGCGAATTACCTATCATTCACGCTGATCCCCTGCAGATGCGTCAACTACTACAAAACCTCATCGGCAATGCTTTGAAATTCCACCGTAAGGACGAACCACCTATTGTTAAAATCTATAGTCAGACATTAAACCATCAAGATGCTGCCCAATTGTGTCACGTTATTGTAGAAGATAATGGTATTGGTTTTGATGAAAAATATCTTGACCGCATCTTCAACGTTTTTCAACGCCTGCATGGTCGTAGCGAATATGAAGGGACTGGTATAGGTTTGGCTATCTGCCGGAAAATTGTTGAACGTCACAATGGGAGCATCTCGGCACAAAGTAGACCTGGGCAAGGATCGAAATTTTTTATCATACTTCCAATGCATCCTCCTGGATAATATGCTCTTGCTTAAAAGGGTTTATCATACCCCCAGAGGTTGTCGAGGATTTGGCAACCTATCTTCATTCATTTGTTGCAATTTAATAATGAATTAATCCTAAAACCAACGCAAAGGAGAAAATGCAGAGTGAAGGGTCGGCAAATAACCGTCACCATTTTGATGGCTGATGATGATGAGGATGATTGTATGTTAGCTCGCGAGGCGTTGGCAGAAAGTCGAGTGGCAAACGAGTTACACATCGTTAACGATGGTGAAGAATTAATGGATTATCTTTATCATCGTGGTATGTATACCCACAAAAGCAGTGCACCGCGACCACATCTAATTTTGTTAGATTTAAATATGCCCAAAAAAGATGGTCGTGAGGCGCTTAGAGAGATTAAAGCTGATCCACATTTAAGGCAAATTCCCGTTGTTATTCTGACGACTTCCAAGGCAGAAGAAGATGTTTATAGCAGTTACAATTTGGGTGCCAACTCATTTATCATCAAACCTGTCACCTTCGCGTCTTTGGTAGAAGTTATGAAAACACTAGGAAAGTACTGGTTTAACATCGTGGAACTGCCACTATAAGCAAAAGGAGGCAGAAATGAAAGAAAGTCCATTCAAAGTTCTTCTTGTTGATGACGATGAGGATGACTACGTTTTAACTCGTGATTGGTTCAGTGAATTTCAAGTCGCTTGTGGAGAATTGGAATGGAAAAATAATTATCAAGCAGCAATGGATGCCATTGTTAAGAATCAATACGATGTCTGTCTTGTAGATTATCGTTTGGGTGCCAGTAACGGACTAGATTTGTTGCGTGAAGCCATTCATCAAGGCTGCTCTTCCCCAATCATTTTACTCACAGGAAAAGGAGATAGGGAAATAGACATTGAAGCGATGAAAGCAGGTGCAGCAGATTATTTAGAAAAAAGTCAATTGACTGCTCCTTTGCTTGAACGTTCTATTCGCTACGCAGTTGAGCGCAAGCGAGCAGAACAAAAGATTCGCGAACACGCCGCACTCCTTGATGTTGCGACCGATGCCATTTTTGTACGCGATTTAAACAAGAGAATTTTATTTTGGAATAAAGCAGCCGAACAACTATATGGTTGGAAGGCAACTGAAGCAATTGGCAAGAATACATCAGAACTTTGGTATGAAAAAGATATAGTACAATTTCAAGAAGCTCTTGATAGTTTATTGAAAAATGGTTCCTGGGAGGGCGAACTACATCAAATAACAAAATTTGATAAAGAAATTATCGTTGAAAGTCGCTGGACACTCGTGCACGAGTATGATAAACAAGGACAATCAATTCTTGTTGTTAATACTAATATTACACAAAAAAAAGAATTAGAAGCACAATTTTTTCGTGCTCAGCGTTTAGAAAGTATTGGAACTTTAGCGAGCGGTATTGCTCACGATCTCAATAACGTTCTTGCACCCATTTTAATGACCGCTCAACTTTTAGAATCGCAACTGAATGATCAGCGGAGTAAACGACTGCTGCCAATATTGATATCTAATGCTAAACGAGGAGCAAATTTGGTTAAGCAAGTGCTATCATTTACTCGCGGGATTGAGGGCGATCGCACTCTCTTGCAATTAAAGCACTTAATTACAGAAATTCAGCAAATTGTTAAAGAAACGTTTCCCAAATCTATTGAAGTTTCCACTTCACAAGAGCAAACCCTTTGGACAGTTTCAGGTGATGCAACTCAATTGCATCAAGTCCTGATAAATTTGTGCGTTAATGCTCGTGACGCAATGCCTAATGGCGGTCAATTGACAATTTCGGCGGAAAATTTCATTGTTGATAAAAATTACGCCAAGATGTATATTGATGCTCAAGTCGGTTCGTATGTTGTCATTACTGTTACTGATACTGGAGTTGGTATCCCACAGGAAATTATAGACCGCATTTTTGAACCATTTTTTACAACGAAAGACCTAGGCAAAGGAACAGGACTTGGTCTTTCTACTGTACTTGGGATTGTTAAAAGCCACGGTGGTTTTGTTCATGTGTATAGTGAGGTAGGAAAAGGCACTCAATTTAAGGTGTTTTTACCAGCACAAGAAGCAATGGAAACTCCAGAAGAACAAGAGCTGGAATTACCAAACGGTAATGGAGAACTCATTTTGGTTGTGGATGATGAAGATTCAATTCGGGATGTTACGAAAACATCGCTAGAAAGCTATAATTACAAAGCAATAACTGCTAGTGATGGCATTGAGGCGATCGCCCTTTATGCAGAACATCAAAATGAAATCTCTGTGGTCTTAACAGATATGGTTATGCCTTCTATGGATGGAATAACCACAATCCGGACCTTAAAAAAAATAAATCCTGCAGTCAAGATTATTGCTGTTAGTGGACTTGCTTCTAGTGAAAAGGTGAATACAGTCAATAACATGGGTGTTAAAGCCTTTTTATCAAAACCGTATACCGCCAAGCAGTTATTACAGACTATTAGTGCTGTCAAAAGTGGGAATTAAAATAAGGGAAATCGTTAATTGTTAGTAGTGACTAACTACTAACAATTAATAAACAACATTTGCTATTCCCAATCTCCACGAAGAATAATGAGCAACCAATCTTCTGAAGTTTTAGCCGTCAACGCAGCTTTTTATCGAGCTTTTGAAAAAAAAGATATCGAGGCAATGAGTACTGTCTGGTCTCAAGGAACTGGCAGTTTTTGTGTTCATCCCGGATGGAATGTACTGCGCGGTTGGAAGGAGATTCGCTCCTCCTGGGTTAACATTTTTAAAAACACTGCTTACATCGAGATAAATACGGAGATAGTGACGACAGAAGTGCGTGATCACATCGCCTATGTTGTACTTGTAGAAAATGTTCTTCAAATCATTAACGGTCAGAGAAGACTAGAAGCACAATCAATTGCTACGAATATGTTTGAGCTTCTAGGCGGTAAGTGGTATCTTGTGCATCATCACGCCAGTCCAATTATGCGCTGAAGGAGTGATAGGGAAGATGAGGAAGAAATAATTATCTCCTAGTCTCCAATCAACTCCACTGCATCACGTCTATCCCAATTGTCTAAGTAAACTTTGACAATCTCTTCTTTAGCAGTGGGTAGTTGCTTACCAACAAAATCTGGATGAATTGGTAACTCCCGATGACCTCTATCTACCAGCACAGCTAAACGAATGATCTCTGGTCTGCCATACTCGTTTACCGCATTTAAAGCAGCACGAATTGTCCGTCCTTTATAAATGACATCATCGACGAGGACAACTGTTTTCCCTGTTAAATCAAAAGGGATATCAGTTTTTGCAGGAGTCCGCAACCCAATTTGGTCCAGGTCATCACGATAAAATGTAATATCCAAGGCTCCCGTCGCTATCGGTATACCTTCAAGTGCCTCAATTTGACGCGTCAGTAACTGGGCTAGAGGTACACCTCGGGTATAAATACCTAGCAGTACGAGTTGAGACAAATCACGCGTTTTTTCTACGATTTGAGAGGCGAGACGATTCACGGTACGACGGAGTTCTTCAGGTGAGAGAATCTCAACCACTTTGGTTTCGACAGACGCAGTCATAGACCAATACCCCTGAACAATGAGTGAGACGACTATAACAAATGGGTGATTGTGACTGGCAGCTTTGGTGGTTAGTCAAATTTTTTACTAACCACTAACTACTCACAACTAGCCATTCCCAATTCCCTATTTCCATCATGACGCTCGCTTCGCTCAAATTCAAAGTTTGCTTGTTCAAAATTCAAAAAAAAATAGCCCTCACTCCCTCACTTACTCAGCAGTAGAACTATTGCAACCCCCAGCCACAGTAAAAAACAATATCGAGTGAGTTGCAAAGCTTGATAAATGCAAGTTGGGGTGATGGGATGGATGGGGTCTCCCAGCAGAGGTTTATGTTTTGCAACCCCACGATACCAATTTGTACCTCCCACCTGCACGCCTAAAATAGCAGCATAGGCGCACTCACTCCAGCCAGAGTTAGGACTAGGATCACAAACAGCATCCCGACGGCAAATTCGCCAAACATATAAGGGTTTCCCCGACAGAAGTGCCAGAGTTATCACAGTTAACCGACAAGGAATCCAAGTCAAACAATCTTCTAACCGCGCACTGAACCATCCTAAATATGTATAAGGTTTTTCTCGATAACCCACCATTGAATCAAGAGTGCTGCTGGCTTTATATGCCAAAGCCAGGGGAGTTGGACCGATAACTGGGATAAATGCACCAATAATGGCATAAAAAAGAGGAGCCATAACTCCATCAGTCGCATTTTCTGTTACTGTTTCTAGAACGGCTCGTAAAATTTCTAGTTCTGTTAAGTTTTGTGTATCTCGTCCTACGTAATGACTTAAAGCAGAACGGGCATCTAGAATATGTCCTGCTGTTAATGGTTGTAAAACTGTTTCGGCTGCTACTCTCAAACTTTTAAAAGCAAAACAGCTAGCTAAGAGAATACTTTCTAACGCGACTCCCAAAAACGGATGCAGTAACCTAGCACTTTGAATAAGTAGGTAGCCTATAAACCCGCTACCAATTATTAGGATAATGCCTAACGCAATTCCCGCAAGGCGCTGTGTCAGGGAATTATGACAATATGTGATACTAAATTTGGTCAAGCGAGAAATTGTCCACCCCATGACTCGTACTGGATGAGGCCAACCCCACGGATCGCCAATGAAGTAATCTAAAGTAGCAGCAATAATTAAAACAACAGCTGATGTCATTAGTCAAAAGTCAAAAGTCAAGAGTTAACGGTCAAGAGTCAAGAGTCTAATGACTAATGACTAATGACTAAACAATAAAATTTGCTTCTTCCCCAAGAGAAGCTTGCCAACTACGAGCGTCGTAATAAAGATCTGCCAAGGTAATACTGTACAAAGCTTCTTTGAGTTTTTGGTGCAGTCTTTGCCAAAGAGTAAATGTGACCCAATCTTCTGCTTGTGTTCGAGAAGCTTGGTGATGGGGTAAAGGTTCAATAGTTTCTCCAACTGCTTCTAAAACTTCTCCTAAAGAGATTTTTGCAGGTTCTCGAGCTAGCTGGTATCCACCGATGCTACCACGCATTGATTTTACTAATCCAGCACGACGCATTTCTATAAGCAGTTTTTCTAAATAAGGCGCTGGGATATGTTGACGAGAGGCTATTGCCTTAGTGGAAACAGGACCATACCCAGGCTGTAAACTCAAATCGAGCAACGCTTTCACACTGTAGTGTCCTCTAGTTGTTAGTTTCATTTTGATAAGCTTTGTCCTTTGTCTTTTGTAATGACTAATGACAAGTGCTAATGACTAAGAATCAGTTTTGCTTATCATTCTGTGTGCCAGTGATCAAATTTTGTAAGTAGACAACTTTTTTAGCTATGCTTTATAAAACTTAAACAAATACAGGGTAGTCGTCACCACCAAGCTAGAACTGTAAAGTATGAATTATCCTGTACGATCCATTAGGGGGCTTAAAACAGTGAACAGTGAACAGTGAACAGTGAACAGTTATCAGGATTTGGTGACGGGGATTTAGACCGCGACTGAAACATACCACTTAAATAAGTGGGAGACTTTAGCTCTCTCTCAAAAGTGGGCCGCAATTGCTGATAACTGATAAGTGATAACTGGTTGAAATAAGGATACTCCACTGGAATATTTTCTCTACGGTTCAATCGAGGACTTGTTTCCTCTTACTTTATCCTTTATTTGGTCATTGACAAACATACAAACTATAGTTATCACCATTGCCTATCTTCTTTAGAATATATTGTATTGGTAATGTTGGTCATTCAGTCAAAATTTTGCTCTCTGAGTGTAATATACTTGGCGATAGCACCACCAGAAAAAATAAAGAATAGCGCTCGCATTAGCATAACCTCAGCTAAAATAAAATCGATTCACTGTATTTGACCATTCGTTTTTGAATTAAGTTGATGGCTAAACAGAAAAAAATTGAACCCCTAGTTGGTGAAGATCTGCTCAAGAAAGTCAAAGAGCTAGAAAACCTAAGCAAAGAAGAAAAAGCTAAACACTGTGGCTACTACACCGTAACCAAAAACGGTATAGAGCGCGTCAACATGATGAAATTCTTAAATGCTCTTATTGATGCTGAGGGCATTCAGTTAGACAGCGCTCCCAGTGCAAATGGTCGAGGTGGACGCAGTGCAAGCTATAGAATTAGCGTGCAGTCGAACGGTAACTTGTTGATAGGTTCTGCCTATACCAAACAAATGAATCTCAAACCAGGAGATGAGTTTATCATTACTTTAGGCAAAAAGCACATTCGTTTGAGACAAGTAGACTCAGACGAGAGAGAAGAGGCTGAGCTAGCAGAAGTTGCTGTGTAAATAGTTATTAGTCGTTAGTCAAAAGTCATTAGACTGCAAAGCTGTTGACTAATGACCCTTACGGCGAACCCCAGTTCCCTGCGGCGGGAGACCCGCCTACAGGACTGGACTCACTTTTGACTGTTGGCTTATTGACTTATGCTCACACCTGTTTTGCGAGTCATTGGTAAGTAGTGGCGAAGTGCTCTGCGCGTTACAGCGACGTTGCAGGTTAATCCAATTTGCTCTCTTTCTAGTAAACCTAAAATACGCTCTTGGTTATCTCGATCAACCACTGGTAAGTGATGCAAACCTTTAAGAGCCATGCGGTCTAAAGCTTCGGCTAGAGGTTCATCTTGTAATGCATAAAGAATATCAGTGGTACAGATATCCATGAGTGTTTGATTGGCTGTGTTAGCCTGGATTTCACTTGAGGAAATTGGATATTTTTCCCAAAGGCGAAGAGTTCGGTTGATATCTTCTAAAGAGACGATACCGACTAATTGCCCTGCTTCATTAATAACTAAAGCACTCTGGCAGAGATCACCACTCATTTCCAAAGCTGCTTCTATCACATTCATCGTTAGTAGCAGCTTTTTGGGAGAAGAATACATGGCATCTTGTACCAAGATTTGGTGCAAAATTTCTGCTTGCTCGTCTTTCAACTCAGGAAGACCAATTTGTTGTAGGTTGGAATTAGAATTAGAAGTTGGTTTGATTCGTTCTACAAGCCAAACACTCAAACCCACTGCTGCCATTAACGGTAAAACAATGCGATAGTCTCGCGTTAATTCAAAAAGCAACAAAATTGCTGTTAATGGAGCTCTAACACTTGCAGCGAGAACTGCTGCCATCCCCACCATTGCGTAAGCTGGGGGAGCTGCCATATACTGTGTGACTGGAGGTACTAGGCTTGCTAAAATTTTTGCATAAGCTGATCCAAAAGAAGCACCTAAAAACATCGCTGGTGCAAATACACCGCCAACAAAACCACTACCAGCACTAACAGCCGTCATCAACAGCTTCACCACCAGCAGCACCAGCAACAACTGTAAAGAAAACTTCACATCCTGAAGCATAGCTTCTATAGTGCCGTAACCGATGCCCAAAATTTGAGGAAACTGTAAAGCAACAATGCCAACAATGGTTCCACCAATAATTGGATGAATGGGTTCGCGTATGTTACCTAGCCATCGCAAATAAGGTATTTTCCCATGAAAGCAGGCTTTTGCCAAAGCAATGAGTTGGGTATAAGCTAGAGAAACTAAACTGGCTCCTAAACCTAAGCCGAGATAAAGCGGTAATTCCAGAAGACTGCGGACTTGGTAAACGGGTAGGGCAAAGGCAGGCTGTGCACCCAAACCAATTTGAGCAACTAATGCCGCAACGACCGCTGCAAGCAGCACGACACTCACGGCAGAAGTGGCAAATGATGTTGCGCCTAACACCACCTCTAAAGCAAAGAAAACTCCGGCGATGGGCGCATTAAATCCTGCAGCTAAACCAGCAGCAGCACCAGCAGCCAAAAGCAACCGCTGTCGTTCTTGAGATACTTGTAAAACAACAGACAGCAGCATACCAAAACTTGCGCCAATTTCTACACTTGGTCCCTCTGGTCCTAGAGAAGCACCACTTCCTAAAGACACTGATGCTGCCAGCATCTTTGTTACTGGTCGTAATTGTCCCTTGATCTCTCCTCCTTGGGATGCGGCGATCAGAGTTGACAGTCCAGGACCAAAGTCTTGGGTGCGCCAGCGCATCAATCCGATAATGAGTCCACCAAGGATGGGAACACACGCTAAAGTCCAAGCGCCCCAAGCACCAATGACACCCATAAAATTTTCCAGTGTCAAGCGATGAATCAGCTCGATTAAATAGTGAAAGGTCACCACACCCATTCCACCACCACCGCCTATAAGGACTGCTAAAAGCAGCACAAGGGTTTCTGGGGATGGTTGAAAACGGTTAAGCAGATGAGTCAGACGGGCAGAAAAAGTGGTAAAAGCAGGTTGTTCTACCACCTTCCTTAGTTCAGTTGAAGGCAGAAGAGTCATTGAGTGGAGAAGTAAATCTAATAAAAAATTTAAATTTTTCTGTCTTACATTTCATTGTGAGTGATCATTTAGCAACAAGACAAGTCCATTGCATATGTTAGTTTTACAAAGCTTTAGTAAATTAATTCCTGTTGCTGGCAATTTGTGTAAGGACAATGCTTAAATGGGAAAGAATTGAAGGTGAATGGTTATTTGCAGCGCTCATCTAGAGTAGTGAGGAGTAAATTGAAGGTTAAAGAGTGTAGACGCCCTATGACGATGAGACAGCGCTCTATGGAGGGGAGCCACTGTTCGACTAGGGTTTCCTGGCAGTCGGTGCAAGTGGCGTTTTCTGGTGCCTTGGCGAGTGTGTATCTCTTTGAGAGACGCTTGGCGTTGGCGTAAGCACAAAACGTACGAATCGGGCATTGCAAGAACCTGTCCTTTTGGGACTTACAAAGCAACGTGCCCGCAAGACGATAGAGATACCCAATAGCCGTAAGGCGTGGCGTCAGCCATAGGGCTTGCCACAGACTACGATAAATTATGAACTAAAGCAAAAGTGCATATACACCTTGAGGGTGACTTCCTACAGGGTGGTATGAACTATAAAGTGAATTATGGAGTCATTGATCCTTTATCCTTTTTTGGCCATTCTCAGAAAAATCTAGCTATACTCGTGTTGCAACCATTTTGCCATGCTGGTAGCACAAGCTTTTGCTTGTCTAAATTATGGATATTGTATGCGTGCTTTCTGGCTAATGTCAGAGCAGACCAAGTAATCTACACGCATTTTGAGCATAGATTCTCGACATGGTATTTAAAAGAGCAAGTAAGTGGACTAGACGGACGAGGTAGATGAATACACACACCTTTGATAATCATTATGTGACTTGCCCAATTTGCCAAAAAAATACTAAGCCCAAGCTAGTAAAGACGTGTATGGGATTGTATACCTGTCCGTATTGCCAGGAAAGGCTAGTAGTCTGTCAAAGCGGTCATTATGTCCGCGACCCGTTTGCCTACAAACAGATAATGATATCGTCGGTGCTCCGTCGCCAAAGCCGACCTTTAGCTAGGATTCTCAGGGATTTTACCATCCTCAAGCGCCCTGTAGTTGCTCTGGTTATAGGAGGTGCTATTCTGTTGAGTGTCATTGGTATGACACAGCAAGCCTCAGACCAGAATTCTCCAAGGTTGCCAAAAACAGAGAAGCAACGTTAGAAATTGGCCTTCGCTTAATTCAAAGTATGCCCTATGTTCACAGAACACGCACTCGCGTTTGGGTAGGAACTTTACAAAATTCCCAATTCAAAAAAAATTTTTGAATGTCTCATGGTGAATGCGTGAATGTTTCAGCAGCGAGTGGTAAACCAGTACTGCACAAGGGAAGGCAGCATGCCCTTGGAGATTCCAGAGGCAGTGCTTGGGGGTTCCCCCTAAGTCTGCCTCTTGAAGCTTCAACAGACCTTCTTTTACCTTTATAGCACCTGCCGTTCCGTTGTAGCACAGCTGCGTGGTCTCCCCGGAAAGCAGCGTGTCCCTTTGGGACTTATACTCTGGCGTGCGCTTTACGCTTACGTAGATCCCTACAACCGAGGAAACCTCCAACACTGATTCACATGCAAGGTCTCTACATGTTGCTGTGTATGTGATTCAAACCAGAAGCTTTATATTATCTTGTCTTTTCCAATATTATTTAGTATTTTTTGTAACTAGTGACCAACCGGAAGCTTTTTTCACCTTTATCGACTCCAGTTTGAGATCTTGGAGTGCAGTTTCATCAAGCAGAAAGTAAGGTTGTTTGTCAGATTTCCAATAATTCTTTAGTTCATTAGAGGAAGCGGGAACAATAGTGCGATCGCTATAAAAATCCAGTGATGGACGATGATCACGAAAAGATGTGTAAATCTTCGTTACTGGTGGGTTGACCTGCTGGATCATTTGTGCTACTGGTTTGACTGGATAAGCTTCCCCCAGTTCCCAAACCCAGTCATTGGATTTCATTAACAGCAGTAGTGAAACATAACTGCCCCAAAATAGAATCTTGAGGAATTGACTGTCACCTCGCTCTGCCAAAATAGCAGCCATTGCCATTGTGATCGCGACTGCTCCAAAAACCAGCTGCAAGTCTGATTGTGCTGTACCCCCTAAACCATAGTAAATACTGACTCCAGTTCCCACTATAGATATTAATACTAAAGATAAAACCAAATACCGAGGATAAGATGATAGTATTGGCATATTTTCAATTTCCGCAAGCTTAGCACCACAAGCTAAGGCTATGCCTGGGTAGATTGGAAACACGTACCAAGGAAGTTTAGTTTCCATCAAGGAAATAGCGATGAGATAAACACCACACCACACTAGTACAAGTTTCGCCCAGCTCAAGTTGCGATTTTCCCAAGTGGAGCGCAAACTAGAAGGTAAAAAAATGAGCCAGGGCCATCCGTACTTGAAGATTTCGAGTAAATAATACCATAGCGGTTGAGAATGGCCCTCAACAGATTTCCACACACGGCTCAGGGATTGATCCATCATGCCGGTTTTGGTAAATTTGTCGCCATAGTATACGAACTGGGCACCATACCAAAAAGTGACAGGTAGAATGCCAAGTAGAATTCCTGTCCACATGTATCGACTGGTGAGTAGTCGCGGTGTGTCCCAAAAGAGAAAAACAAACGCGATCGCCCCCAACAAAAAACCTAATATACCTTTAGTTAGACAAATTAACCCAAAACCGATTCCAACACCAAGGCAGTAGCGTAAGTTGCGGCGCGATCGCAGCGAACACAGTATCATAACCATGAAAAAACTCACCACTGCCCCATCCAACATTGCTAACCGCCCATGACGTACCACTGGTAGCATTGTCAGGTAAGTCAAGGCGCTATAAATAGCTGCCCAACGTTGGTGAAATATTTCTCGTCCAATGTAATACAGTAAAGGCACTGACATCGCTGTCAGCAGTGCTCCCGGTAGGCGTGATGTCCACTCATTAACTCCTCCTAAGGAGTAAGCCCAAGCAATTAGCAAGTGCATCAGCGGTGGCTTATTATGATATGGCTCACCTCCAAGCGTTGGGTAAAGCCAATGCATTGAACCAGCTGGGGCACGCCATATTTCGCGTGCAACTTGTGCGACAGTACCTTC
Organism: Brasilonema bromeliae SPC951; assembly: GCF_012912135.1. Taxonomy (GTDB): domain Bacteria; phylum Cyanobacteriota; class Cyanobacteriia; order Cyanobacteriales; family Nostocaceae; genus Brasilonema; species Brasilonema bromeliae. Next base: position 36,331 of record NZ_QMEB01000009.1, read on the forward strand.
ATCCCAATCTCGCAGCGGCAATTCTCCCAAATTTATGGTGTAAAGTAAAACTGCTGCCAAAAGCAGCACTATCACCCATACCCAATCAATCCATTTGTCTACCGTGCGATACTGCTTCTCCAGACGACCCCAAATAAAGCTTCCTTCTTGCATGTTCGGTGGATATTTATTGTGCTTGCTGGTTCGATTAAACTCCAGACGCTTTGGAGTCTTGAATGTTGCCACTTGTTACCACAAGTGTTCTGAAACAATCCCTTCTTCTTTAAATTAACTTATATTTTCTCGTAAACACATAACATTTCTTACAAATTTTTCCTCTTTTTTTCATTTTATTTCATACTTTTTATTTGGAGAAAAGTGCTACAACTATTACTAATCAAAATACCCAACTCGTTTTTTCGGGAGAAGATTTATGAATCTACCTGTTGTTGTAGATATTGCTCTTGGCTTAATTTTTATTTACTTGATTTTGAGCTTACTGACTTCGGAAATTCAGGAATTAATTTCCACCTTTTTACAATGGAGAGCAAAACATTTAAAAAAATCAATTCAATTGCTTGTAGCAGGTGGTAGCGAAACTCAACAGTCAGATATTGACGATGCCACAGTTTTAGTACATAAACTTTATCAAGATCCCTTAATTAACACACTGAATCAACAAGGTCAAGAAATAGTTGAAAAGGAATTGCAGGAATTGAATCAACTTAGGGTTGATCCAAAAACATTAAAAGGAAAACAAAGCGCTCCTTCCTACATTCCTTCTGAAACATTTGCAATTACATTATTAGAAGCTTTAAGAATTCCAGAGTTAATTAATTATGTTAAAAATCCCTCTGATACGAAAACAAACTTGCACATGATATTATCCTCTTACAAAGAACTGAAAACAGCTATTAACGACAAGGGTAGTGATAGCTATCAAACCATTCAAAATATTTACGGAGACATTAGTGAAAATAACGAATTTAAAAAGCTTGTTCAGGGTTTACCTGAGTACGTACCTAATAATCTCATCACGAGTCTTAGTCTTCTAGCTCAGCGGAGTAGGATAAAAATTGGTGACATTAAAGAGGAGATGAATCAGTTTCAAAGAGAGGTTGAAACATGGTTTGACCGTTCTATGGATCGGGCAAGCGGTGTTTATAAGCGTAATGCCAAAGGAGTGGCTATTTTAATTGGCATATCAGTTGCTATATTAACCAACACTGATACATTTTTCCTCTTGAAAAGACTGTCGCAAGATTCGGCTGTACGCTCTGCCATTACTCAAAGCGCAATTCAACAAAAGGATTTTATTAATGACCAAAATGCCAGAAGTCAATTTCAGGAACTTATAGAAAATGCTTCTGTACCTATTGGATGGCAAAACATCAGTCAACAATTTGAGCCATTAAAGACGAGTCGGGGGAATAGTGCTCAAATTTTTGCACTCAGAATTTGGCTAGTTTTGAAAATTCTTTTTGGTTGGATTGTAAGTGGTTTAGCTATTGCTATGGGTGCGCCTTTTTGGTTTGATATTCTCAATAAAGTTATCAACGTACGTAATTCCGGACCAAGACCTGTTACATATACTAAGGATCAACCGCCTGAGAAATAGCATTTCCGTTCAATTAAAAAATAAAAATTATTTGCAATTTCCACTCTTGGTCTTGACGAAAAATCTCAATTTGCCGAATAAACTCTCGGAAGTAAAACCGTCGCTCTGCTTCAGACAAGTCTAACCAAAATTGTGGAATTGAAACAGCTTGGGCGACAGAACGCAAATTAACAGGTGGTAAAGTTGCTAGTTTTGCTTGAAGTGTAGATATTTCTGTGCGGAGTTTATACGCCCTTAACTGAGCAGTTTCCGCATCCAAAACTCCAGTTTCTAACAAAGAGGGTAGCTGATTGAGTATTTCTTGCTGACGAGAAATGCCTTCAGTTAAACTATTTTTGACTGCATCTAACTGAGGAAAATTCATCCCCGCCACAGCAAGGGGTAAATCACGACAAACTGCTTGAATTGTCTGTTCTAAAATTTCTTGGTAGGGAAGGGCGCGACACTTGGGATTTTTGGGACAGCTAATAGGACGTAAATAAAGATATTCTTTCTTTTGGTTCCGCATAGTCACACGAGTGACTGTCATATGAGACTGACACTCTTGACAGACAACCAACCCAGCCAGAGAACGCGGTGCGCTAGCTGTGCGACGAGGTAAACGACTGTTGCGGCGTAACAGTCTATCAACCTGGGCGGCTTCTTCTTTGGTAATAATAGGAGCATGAGTATTGGAGATAATTTCTCCATTTTGATAAGCTGTATCACCTCGATAAACTGGATTTGTCAACCAACGGCGTCCGGTGGTGACAGAAATTTTCTTGCTGTATTTTTTCGCGAGATAACGTACTGCTCCCCGCAGAGAACCATAAAGTAAGAAATGTTCAAAAAAATCTTTGACAACTGGTGAAGTGGTACGGTCAATGATGTATTTTGCTTTACCTCTGCGGTAACCGTAGGGTACTCTACCGGGTGGTGGTGCAGCATCCAGACGGTTGCGGGCGTGTCCTTGGCGAATGCGGCGACTACGTTGTTGACGCTGAATTTCGTAGAGTAATTTCAGCAATTGGGCGCGGGGGTTAGGATTTTGTTGAGAAGAATTATAGTCTTGCTCAACAGCAATGAGTGTTATTTTCATTGCTTCAAGTTCCGCAAGGCGCGAACTGACTTCTTCTAGAGAATCTCCCAATTCTTCTAAGCGGCGGATAAGGAGACAATCAGGCGGTTCTGTTTTGCAGTCGTTGAATAATTGTTGTAGTTGAGAGCGTTTTCCTAAGTCTTGGTAAATAAAATCTAACTCCCATCCCCAGGTTGTGGGATCAGGAGTTGGTTCTAGTATAGGGTCAGTGTAGATGTAGGCGAAGATTTTCATGAGGCGATGTGCTACTTTCCCTAACTTAGATCTTGCACCTTGATCTGAGTACGCCTTGAACTCAAGTTCAAGGCTTATAGGCAAAGTCCGTTAAAACGGACTGGGTAAGTGTTTGAGTCCGTTTTAACGGACTTGAGCTTTGAGCCAAGAAATTTATTTCTTGGCGGACAAAAACTATGGTGCAAGATCCTATCTAATGAAAATCGTAACCGTTCAGGAGGGATAGTATAGCAATCCTATATGAGTTGTGAGAATTATCGAACCGCCTTAGCGAAGCGTGTCCGAAGGACATAGACGCCAAGAACGCCAAGAAAGAGAAGAGAAAATCTTATGAATAATTTAGGACTGCTATAGAACCTTTAGTGTAGAATGCTTTACGTTTTGTAGGGGAATTGTGAACTGACAAAAACGTAGATACATTTGCGCAGCGCCCCCTTAGGGGCTAGCGGCTTGTCGCCAGATATAGTTATTTACTCAACACAAAATACGGCAAAATCATTTACTACTTGCTCCACGAGACTCATCTCTTGATTGTGCAGCACGCTTTCTTTTTCTTTCCTTTTCTTCTTGGTCTTTTTGTATCTCGTATGCAGCAGCTAGCTCACCATCTACTCCAAAATACTCCTCAGTTTTATCTGATATTTCTTTGATGACTGCAAACGAGGAATTTTCTGATAAGGGCATACCCGGCTGAGATACGACACGATTACTTATTTCTATTGATGATGAAATTCCATCGACAACATCATCGACCAACTTAACTGTTTTTGTAAGAAATCCACTTGTAAGCGATGTTGCTATCATCAGACTTGCTTGCAAATTTTTCCCAGTCTTAACAGCTTCATTGAAAAGTTCTCCACATACATCTACAGCCTTATCTAAAAGTTCTTTAGCTTGCTCAATCCGAGGTGCAAAATCACCAGCTTCTACTTGTTTAGTCTCATTCTCCGATACCGTTGTTGATTGTGTGGATGAATTTCCACCTTTAACTGTTGAATCAGTCGTCTGATTAGTATTCTGTTTTTTCTCTGAATAGTGCTGGAGAGGTTCAAAACCCCAACTGTCATTAATTTCAACGAGACAATCAGCAGTATATTTAATTTCAGTTTTGGCTTGCTCGCATAGGCTTTCTATTTCAGCTAACAGTGAGGCTAATTCATCTGTGGAACATTCAAAAAGCTTATTTGCTAACTCATTGATACCTTCTAATGTTTCGCTTGACTTAGCAGTATGCGTTTGGAATTGCTCGATATCATCAGTGAGAGTCATATTTTTAGCCCCAACGTGAGCGGACATCTTCAAGTGCATCTGTAGCAGAGCGTAGTTCCCTGTCTATTTCTCCTAAATTATCCATAAGCCCTGAAAATTTTCTACTTAACTCAGTTGCAGTTGTTTCAGGAAGCGTTTTAGATGATGAATTAATTTCCTCAAGCTGGTCTACAATTCTACTAATCATTGTGCGGAATTCTTCAATATCGGATGAAAGGGTCATGTAATTATCTCCAGTTTTTTTTTCAAAAAATTTTATTTTTTGGTGTGAAGATTAGCCCAAAGAGTCTCAGATATTTTGACTTTTGAGCCAATAGGCATTTTTATGAGAGGAGTATTCACAAACTTTGCACCACTATAACCACTCAAGTAAGCTCTACCTTTAGCATCTTTGGGTATATCGCCTGCAATTGCATCTTCTAATATGCGATAGCTAGCATCTGGACTCACCCGAAAAACGACTTTTTCTTCACATTGATCTGTCACTTGTTTAGTTATAACTTCGGTAGTTGGTCTTTGGGTACAGTAAATAATATGAATTCCAAATTTACGACCTTTACGAGCATACTCTTTCAGTCGCTTTTCAATAGTGTCTCGCAGTTTACTGGAAACATCTGCAATGTCAGCGGCTTCGTCAATAATCCAGAGTGTACGGTCAATTTCAACTCCTTCCTCTTGCAATTCTTTAAGGTTTTCGACTCCATACTCCTGCATTAACTGCAAGCGTCTTTCGTACTCTTGCTGATGAATTTTCTCTACTAAATTTGGACAATTCTCTGGAGTTGTCTCAATCTCAACATTAACTCCCATATGATTTAACCATTGAAAGTCAACTCCACCGAAATCAGCAATGTAAATCCTACGTTTTGGGTTAACGTATAAAAATTGAAAGATAATCCATTTCAGAAAATTGCTTTTTCCAGCGCCAGACACCCCAGCTACTAGGCGATGGGGAATTTCACTCCAGCTAGATGTTACAGGATTATTTTCATCATCTAAACCAACTATATATTCGTCTTTTGTCATCAGGTGTTTATAGTTGTTGAAGATTTCCTCAGCAGTGCTGTTACGCAAGCGAGTTGTCGCCATACCCGGAACTGGAGTATTCCCAGGAATGACAAGGCGGAAGAATCCACTAATTTCTTCCAGTGTTGCAAGACGGTGTAATGGTTTTAAGTCTTTTATTTGTGCAAGAGGTAACCTCCGTGAATTATTTGAAGATTGAGTTATTGCTGAAGCGCCAGTCCGGATAATTGCGCCTCCAGATGAAGGTAAAGTTGGATGACTAAAATTTGCGGAATTAAAAGAGTTTGAGTAAAGATTTGTCGAACCATCACCCAACTCATTGCTTAGCTTGGGCTTAATAGGTTGTCTGATGTACTTCTCTCCAAAATCACCTTCCCAACCTTTGCGTTCAACAGCAGTAGAAATATCTATATTTTCAGTTGCGCTCAAGGTTTCTAAAAACTTTTGCTCGTCTTTATCCCGACTGACAATTTCAATATAATCTTGTTCTCCAGAACTATTAGATTTGGTTGCACTCTGTACTAATGTCATTAAAACAGTACGAATATTGCTGCGGGTTTCTGCCAGTGCTTTGATATTGTATTTGAATAAATTTCTATTTACATATAATTCTTGATATTGTTTGTAAGTTTTTAAGGCTGTATCTAGAAAAGCATCCTTGCTCTTACTTGTGAGCAGTTGCAGTTGAGCTACCATTTGACTAAGAGCATTAACCCACGTTTCCCTATCCTCGGAACTTTGACAGACTTGAATAGTAATTTCTAGTAAGAATTTTTCTTTTAATCTATGGAGAACATCACAGACAGCTAACATGTTGTTATCTTTGTTAGCTTCAAAGAAGTAAGGTAGATAGTAGCCTTGCAAATTGAATATTTCTGGCTTGATGACTTCTCCTTGAAATATCTTATCAAAATCTTCCTGATACAGCCTTTCGTCCGCAATCTTTCTATCAATTTCTCTAATCGTCATAGTTTTTACATCAAAATCTTCCAATTGAAATCCAAAATATAGTCCTGTCAGGATATGATTTGATTTCATGTCAAGTAATTTTTGATGCGGTTTCAGAAGTGATACAGTTACATCTCTTATCTCTTCTTGATAATCTTGGAGAAATTCTGAAAGAATTGTGACTTGTTGCTCAACGTTATAAAAATAAATTCTGCTAATACACCGAACTGCTTCTACTTGTTCTCGTAAGTTATTTTGTGTATCAAGTAGAAGTGAACCTTTAATAGCCTCTATCAAAAATGGAACTGAGAGTTCACCTAATTCTTCTAATTTATTCCAGTCTCTTAAGATAATCGCTGCTTTAGCCTTGATAGTATCATTCAAGCAAGACCACGATGAGCCTACTTCATTAATTGGTTCAGCAGCAAGTCGCCGTAAGTCAATATCACTATTATCTAAAAAAGGAATCAAAATATCTGATAATGTTCTTTGTGTGCCAGCATCCTGATATTTTCGATATTGTCTATCTCTGAGAAGTAAGTTGGCTAAATCCAAAGCAACTTCTACAACAAACTGCTGTAATGTGGAAGCTGAACGAGCGATAAACTCAACACCTACAACACCGAGTCTAGCTAGAATTCTCTCAACAACATCCAGATAAGATGAAGGAATTGTCTGCAACAGTCGTAACAGATGTCTTTTAGGTGTATAAACCCAAAAATCAATGTATTCTTTAGAGATTGACCTATTATTAAGACGATTTAGACTTTCACTAATAATTTGACTTTGAATATCCTCGGCTGACTTCGGAAGAAATCTTCCTGTAATCATCGCAGAGTAACCTATTTGCTGAATTGCCCAAGCCGCTGATAAACGAATCAAATCGCTACCCGATTTAGCTTCCTGACACAACTTTTCAAGTATCCTGACACTATGGCGCTTGTAGTCTTCTGGATCAGCTAGCAGAGAGATTTCCTCAAGAGGTTCGTCAAGTCCCTGGATATAGTCGAGAGTTGCAAGTTGGGCTTTGATTTGCGGGTTAGTAATATAACCAAAACTTTGAAGCCCCATAGCCAAGATGAATTCATCTTGGTAGTTCAACAACTCTTCGATCGCCCTTAGCGGTACATTTTGTCTTTGGGCTGTTTCCAAAAATAGCTGGATTTTCTCCCCATCGTCACGACATTGGGCGAGGTTGTCAAAAAAGTCTTTGCCAAATTGGACGGGGGTGAACTTACTTACACTAGCGCCTTGTCCCCCTAGTTGGATTTCTGAGAGATTGTCCATAACTTCGGATGATAAAGATGACATCCGTGAAATTGTTTATTTTTTTACTTTTCTATTGTAAGCGGTTTAATATTTAAAGTATAAATAGCAACTTAAGTATTCTTTATTTTTCTTCAGGTTACAGCTACTACCTCGTTCCCAGTCAGAGACTGGGAATGACCCATTGGGAGGCTCTGCCTCCCTTACTTGCGGCAGAGCCGCCCTAAGCGCATTTCCAGGTAGAACCTGGAAACGAGATTTTAGAACGTGGAATAAAGGCTTGAGCTTTAAGTTGACACGTATGGGCTAGCCTTTGCCCCTAATCTGTAGTTTATTTACTTGAAAAGCGCTGTAATATAACCTCTGCTCAATCACCTACTGGTTTTTACTATGCCGCGTAGAAGTGCTGAGGCTTGTCGCTAGATATTGCCCAATACTTGAGAACAAAATAGGCGATGCGGAAGTTGCTTTAAAGGCGATCGCCCTTCAATACGCTTCGGATAAAGATCACAACGCCTGCGGCGATCGCCTTAAAAAGGGGGTAAATAGATAAAATAGCCCCCCTCGTACTTCTCCACTTTTCCACCTCACTGCTGACTGAGTTCAACAATATTCCCATCAGGATCTTTGGTGAAAAGGGCTGGGCGTCCGGAGGCGCTGGGTTGAATGAAGCAGTTGTTATTTTGGAGTTGTTGTTTGGCTGCGTCTAAGTCAGCAACTGAGAATGCAACGTGGGGATTGCGCCCCCATTTTTCGTTTTGATCTTCAGTGGGGACTCCCTGGGCAGCTATCAGGTGAATTTGATGATTCCCAACTTGATACCAAGCGCCAGCATATTTCAGAGAGCGCTCTACTTTGGGCAATCCTAGCACCTTTGTATAGAAATGTTCGGCTCGTTCTAGATCCGTGACAAGAATGGCTGTGTGAAGACACTGAGTAATCTGCATTGGTCTTGGTAGGTTGAGAGTTTTAAGTACGTCAACATTGAAAAACGTAAAATAGAGTCTTGGCGATTACTTCGCTACCCTTCGGGAAGCCGCTTCGCGTCTACACTTCGTTTCGCTCGTAATGACATTTTACGTTTAATTAGGTTGAGAGTTTTATTATGGAGCGAGCTGAGTTGAGAGAAGTAAGGGACAGGGGGACAAGGAGGATAAGCTCAGATCTTGCACGATAACTTTCGTCCGCCAAGAAATAAATTTCTTGGCTCAAAGTTCAAGTCCGTTAAAACGGACTGGGTAAGTTTTTGAGTCCGTTTTAACGGACTTGGGTTATTAGCCTTGAACTTGAGTTCAAGGCATACTATCGGTGAGGTGCAAGATCTCAGTAAGGGGAATTTTACTCTCTCTGACTTGCTCACTCCCTCATCTTCCCATCTTCTCCTATGACTCTGTGCCTCCTGTATTAGGAATAAGCCTGCCTATAGGAGACGTTGCGACTTCTTGAGAAGATGTGCTTTGAGCCACAGCAACAGGTATTTCATCTACTGATTGAGTTTTCGCTGCTAAATAATCTGTCCGCAGCTTGTCTAGCATTTGTTCTCGTTTGTCATACAACCGCTTGAGAGAACAAGGCTGACATTGGTTGAGGGCGTAAGCTGTGACTAACGGTAATGCAATTGTGCTGTCGGTATAACAAACTATTGTGCTAGGTAATTCATTTGGATCAATTTTACCCCAACTGACAGCTTCCGAGGGTGTGGCTCCGGATAACCCACCAGTATCTGGACGGGCATCGGTAAATTGGACAAAGTAATCGTGTCCTCGTTCTTCTAGCCCTAAGACTTCGTGAATCTGCGGTTGTGTTTGTAGCAAAAAGTTTTTAGGACTGCCACCACCAATAATCACAGCTGCACTTTTGCCTCCTGTTTCTCTTGCACTATAGGCAATGGCTGCTGTCTCGTTTACATCAATAGAAGGATCTAAGATCAGCGGAGATCCTTCCAATGACAATGCGGCAACGTTCATACCAATAGAACTATCACCTGGGGAGGATGTGTAAATCGGTACTCCACACTCATAAGCTGTCGCTAGTAGACAGGAATGCTTAACCCCCAATTGCTTTTCTACCTCTCGGACATACTTGCCTAGTAAATTATGAAATTCAGCAGTTCCCATCCGTTTTTGGAATGGTTCTGCTTGCAAAATTTTACGGATGAAAGCGTCTGTTTCCAACAGGACATCGTAGCCAAAGATAATGTCATAAATGCGGATAGTACCTTCCTGGCGCAGCTTCACATCATTTAAAAATGGATTACCAGCAAAGAGTTCAAAACCTAGCCCATAGTGCATATCATGATAAAGATTAGCACCAGTACTAATGATCCAATCAATAAATCCGTTGCGGATAAGCGGTGCTAGCGCAGAAACCCCGAATCCTGCTGGTGTCATCGCACCAGAAAGGCTAACTCCTACCGTTACATCTTCTTTGAACACATCTCGACTCAGGAGATGACATATCTCCCGCAATCGTGCTGAATTGTATGCTGTGAAGTAATTATCAATCAAATCGACGACCCCGATATCAGTTGGTATCGGTGTAGGTGCGATTTTTTTTCCCAGCTGTTTTGACATTTGTGGTAGTCCCCGAACAAAGAATTAATAATTGTACCTATTCATGGTGAGTAAGCGCGCTGCGGGAGGATCTCCAACGCCAGAACAAGCGTGAGGGAAACCCTCCTATGTCCTGCGGACACGCTACGCTATCAGTACTGGCTCCTCCGCAGGCGACGGGCGTTCCCAGAGGGTCAAAATCTGAATCAACAAACAGCATACAATCTTAGCTTTGAGTTATTTCTTGCACCACCCGCAAGTAGCAATTGTAGGCATTTTGCCCAAAACACACGAATATAATTTGTTCGAGAGAGTTATTGCTGTGTAAAAATTTGTTAACTTCATTGACAGCAATTTTAGTAGCACGTTCTAGTGGAAAACAATATGCGCCTGTGCTAATGGCTGGAAAAGCAATAGTTTTTATTCCGTTTTGTACTGCTAATGCTAGACTATTGCGATAACATTGTGCCAACAACTCATCTTCTCCAGAATTTCCACCTTCCCACACCGGACCAACGGTGTGAATCACCCACTTTGCTGGAAGATGATAACCTTTAGTTATCTTTGCTTGACCAGTATCACACCCCTGTAACTTGCGACACTCTGACAAAAGTTCTGGTCCGGCTACACTATGTATCGCGCCATCAACACCACTACCTCCTAGTAAGGAATTATTGGCAGCATTCACAATAGCATCTACCTGTAGCTGGGTAATATCCCCTTGGATAACGGAAACTCTATTTTCCATAATTGATACCAAGCAAGTTGCGTTTAAAAACCTCACCTCCAGCCCCTCTCCTTAGTAAGGAAAGGGGTGCCCGTGAGGGCGGGGTGAGGTGTAAGTGATGAATACAAGGCGCGTATGAGGCACAGTTGCTGCAAATGAAGTGTTCTGGTTCATCTTATTCTTCTAGAGCAGATCTGGTAAGGTTTCTAGAGGAATATGCTGCATTTTTTACCAATTTCTTATATTTTTTATCATTTATTTAACATTTAAATAAACGAATTTTTGATAAAGCCTTGTAGTAATGATACTAAACTGAACGCCAGCGCTATGCAAACCGACGAAACTTGGACAACCTCCGATGTAAGTGCCGTTGGGGAAAATTCCTCCCTTACGTCAGAACAGTACCGTAAAAAGATGCAGCGACGCAAAGAAGTTCAGGAGGTGCGAATGAAGAATGCGTCTAACGAAAAAGGGTTAATTATTGTTAATACTGGTAATGGCAAGGGGAAAACCACTGCAGCATTAGGTATGGTGTTGCGTGCGCTTGGTCATGGGTATAAGGTTGCTATCATCCAATTTATTAAAGGAGCGTGGGAACCTTCTGAAAAAAGAGTTTTTAGTATTTGGCAAGATGATTTGTTAGAATTTCACGCTTTGGGCGAAGGCTTTACTTGGGATACTCAAGATCGCGATCGCGACATCGAAAAAGCGATCGCCGCTTGGCAAAAATCATTAGAATATATCCGCAATCCACAGTTCAAACTGGTGCTGTTGGATGAAATTAATATTGCTCTTAAACTTGGTTACTTACAAGTTGAGGAAGTTTTAGCTGGGCTAGATCAAAAGCCACCTAACAATCATGTTATTCTCACAGGCAGAGGTGCACCTACAGCATTGATTTCACGCGCTGACTTAGTAACGGAAATGACTTTAGTCAAACATCCCTTCCGAGATCAGGGTATTAAGGCACAACCAGGAATTGAGTATTAAGAAGTGCTAAGTAAGGAGTTAGGAGTTGTATTCTTACCTCCTGACTCCTCACTGTTGAACATTCGCCTGACACATTTGTAAAACCTGGCGATCGCTACTACTGATGTTATTTAGCTGATAATAATCTTGCAATGTTACTGAGTGAGCATAAGTGCTGGATTCATCATCCATCACCCGAGGTAATGTATTGTTTGCTGCTACTTGAGTTGGGCTTTTGTCACCTGGGTAACCATTCACTGTCATTGCCAACTCTCCAGAGGAACGGAGTGTGCCATTAAAACAACTAAACTCAGAGCTTGGCATATATAACGCACCTGTCACTTTGCTCTGGTGCTTTTCAAATATGATATACCCTTGCCCCAGTTGACCAGACTTGGGTGACTGACCGTAGAGGTAAACGCCATCTTGTTGAGGGAACTTGGCTGCTATGGGCGTAACACTGGCAGTTTTGGTGGGTGTTTGGGGTTGTGCAATTGCGACTGTGGTTGTAGGAACTGCTTCCAAATCATTTGATTTCGTTATATCAGTTGGAACGGTCACCGATTTTGCCAGTACTCTACGCAGTCGGGTTTGTTTGTCCCTAGTCATGTCTGAAGCTGGATTGGGGTTCTGCTGCAACCAAGTGTAAGTGGGTAACTGAGAATCTTCAGCCAATTCCGCAGATTGATCAATATATGCAAGCTGATTACTCATTACTGGTTTAGGGCGATTAACAACCAAGCCAACCAACACAAGTCCGCCAATAATGGGGATTCCTAATAAACTGGGGGAAAGAAACTTTTTGATATTGTTTACCACCGGATTCCTCCTGTGAAAAAAATCTCTTGATTTTCTGGAACTTACCTACAAACGTACCGAAGTATTGATGTGTAAAGGCTCCGTCAATGGTTTGATTTATCTTGTCTCGAAAAAATCTTTGCCACAAAATAAATTCTTGCTTGTATTTTTCGGGAGTTATTTTGAGCCATAATCTTAACTTACCATTGTTTGCGCTATTGTTGCCTCATTCATTAGATTTACTCAATTGCATGATTTTTGAAATGAAAAACTTAAAATGAAATGCTAATTTTTCGGACTTTTCTTTTTTTTATTATTTAATTTCAAAAACAATTGACACGTTCTTGGTATAATCATCTGTCTAATGTATGAACTATCTGAACAAGGAAAACTACACAAGTAATTCTCTTGATTCCAGATATCATTCAAAAATTTTGGCAAAAATGACAACGAGAGTAGACGAAAGCGGGAGTCAAACAACTGGGGGTGTAAGGGTGTAAGGGGGACTCACCAGTTCCCTCTGGGGATAGGGGGAGAG
>NZ_QMEB01000290.1:0-6722 GCF_012912135.1 Brasilonema bromeliae SPC951
TCGTTGAATTCCTTCAACCAGTTCGTCGATTTCTGATTCTAGAGTCAAATAGTGAACACAAGCACGTACGCAGTCAGGATCGGCTATTGTTCTGGTTAATAACTTTTGTGATTCTAAAAACATCACAAGTTGACGACTGGTTGATGGTGTTTGATTTGTCAGTTGAAACGAGACTAAACCACTTTCTGGTGGAGAAGTTCGCAAACATTTGATATCGGGTAAAACTTGTAATTTTCGCCACAGGTACTCACTATTGCGGCAAATTTGCTGGTAACGTTCCTCTGGTGTTCCCCACTGCTGATGAGTTGCGATCGCCTCCCTTAGCGCCGTGTAAAGTGGATAGTTGGATGTCGCTACTTCATAGCGTTTTCCATCGCTTTGCCAATCTACAGGCTGTGCTTTACTGTCTAAAATAACGCCGCGCCAACCGATAAACGTAGGTTTCAAACTGTCTCGGGCTTCTGGTCGCACATACAAACCTCCCGTACCACCAGGACCACACAACCATTTGTGACCCGTAAAGGCGTAAAAATCCGCTCCCAATTCAGTGAGATTTAAAGACAGTAAGCCTACAGATTGAGCCGCATCTATCAGAAGTTTGACGGATTTTCCTCTGCATAATTTCGCTATTTTGTCAATAGGCAAAACTTGACCTGTATTCCAAAGAACGTGACTCAAGATCACAAGACGAGTCTTTGGACGTAAGTGTTGGGCAATGACTTCAACAGGATCACCTTCATTTAAAGTTGCCATTAGAGGACAGGTGGTGAGTTCAACACCGAACCTCCGCCCGATTTCCTGAGCTGTCGCTATAATACCAGGGTGTTCGCAGTCACTAAGTAGTATATGATCGCCCCTATGCCATTCAAGACCCCACATAGCAATATTACAGCCGACGGTGACATCTTCAGTGAGGGTGATTGTTTCGGCTGGGACACTTAACTCAGAGGCGATCGCATTTCTTGCAGCTTTTGTCTCCTCTATTATCCAACTGTTGACCTCAGTCCCAAAAGGACCTATTTGTTGGATATAAGCTTGCGCGTCAGAGATAGCATCCAAAGCCGTTTGTGGCATTGGTCCTTGACCGCCGTAGTTAAAATATGCTTTATTTGCCAAACCTGGAAAAAGCTGTCGATGGTGAAGTAACTTGGTAGGTGATGCAGAAAGAGTAGCCATCAGTGATCAATGAGTCATGACATATTAATTATTTTTATACAAAATTTAAAATTATTTTTGTCAAGTGCCTGTCCGTAGGGCATACTTTTTCAAGTGCATGCCTGTAATACCATTTCACTAAATTCTAGATACAGATCCTCTCCCTTGTCCTCCTTGTCCTCCTTGTCCTCCTTGTCCTCCTTGTCCTCCTTGTCTACCTGAATGTATTTGTGGACAATAACTTCAACTTTAGTTATCGGCTCACTACCAGAAAGTAATAATTCTTGTTACCTTAAAAGAATGTTAATCAATGCTGAACTACTGCTGCAATACCAACGCTGTAAGCGCCGACCTTTTTTAGACGTTCACGGGGATAAAAGTCGGCGAGAACCTGAGAGTGACTTGCTGTTGAAACTTTACCAAGACAGGATTGCTCATCACAGGAGTATTTTGACAGAGTTTACGTATCAGCGACCAGTCTATCGACAGGGAGACTGGAAAGCAGGAGTGACAGCAACCTTAGAGTTAATGGAACAAGGGGCTGAGTCCATTTATCAAGGGGTGCTGGTCACAGGTTATTCTCAAACACATACACTACTAAGCCGTCCAGATATTCTTGTCAAACATAGAGGAGAGTCCCGCTTTGGAGATTGGATGTACGTTCCAGTCAATATTGAACTGGGTAAGCGTCCTAAACAGGAGTATCAGGTTGTAGCAGCATTTCACGCATATGTGTTGGCTATGGTGCAACAAAGTGAATTGGAAATAGCTTGGCTGATGCTGCGTGGTAAAGAGGCGGGTTATTCTGTGGATCTACTCAAATGGATGCCACAAATGCATCGTGTTCTGGAAGAGTATATTCAAACTTTAGAAACAGAGGAAGCGCCTGAAGTCTTTATCTCTCGTCAACGGTGCAATCTTTGTCCTTGGTACGATTATTGTTATACTGTTGCCCAATCTCAAAAACACCTTTCTTTGTTACCAGGAGTGACACCTGTTCGCTACACACAACTGCAAGCGCTGGAAATCACAACAGTAGAATCTTTGGCAAAAACTTATCCGACTCAATTAGAAAACTTGCCAGGTTTCGACAGCGCAGTCGCACCCAAGCTGATACTACAAGCAAAATCTATTCTGGAAAACCGTCCGTTCATCATACCGAATTTGCCACCAAAGCAACAATACGTCCTAAATTCTTGCACTGTTGAAACTTCTGTTTGCCTCGACACAACTATAGAAATTGATACAGAAGCTACACAGTTGCTTACCCCTAGGAATGACACCATTACTACAGCGCCTGTAGAAATGTTTTTTGATATTGAGGCGCAACCAGATTTGAATTTAGATTTTCTGTTAGGAGTTTTGGTAGTTGATAGGCAAGCTAAAACAGAAAAGTTTTATTCCTTTTTAGCAGAAAGCCCAGAAGAAGAAGAATTGGTTTGGCAGCAATTTCTGAATTTGGTTTGGCAATATCCAGATGCACCAATTTATCATTTTTGTGTTTACGAACTTGATACAGTCAAACGACTGGCAAAGCTTTACCAGACTCCACAAAGTTATGTGTTGCCCGTTCTGAATCGGTTTGTGGATATCTATAAAATCTTAACGCAAAACGTGGCATTACCTATAGAAAGTTATGCTTTGAAAGCGATCGCACGATGGTTGGGGTTTGAGTGGCGTGATCCAGAAGCCAGCGGTATGAAGTGTATTTACTGGTATGATCAGTGGTTAGAGATGGGCGATCGCTCCTTACTTGAAATCATCCAACGTTACAACGAAGACGACTGCCTCGCAACCCGCAGTGTGAAAGACTGGCTGGTGAACTTTTTACAAAAAAACAATGGTTTGTAATCAGCTAAATGGATTCAATGTGGATATACCACAACCATCAAAATCCTTAATATTTCTTGTAACAAGTGTCAAAGAATGTATTTTAGCTGTTGCCGCGATAAATATATCAGCTTGTGTTCGCGGTTTACCTTGAGTTCTCAAAAAGCCTCTCAATTCACCCGAACACTTGGCAATTTCTGAGGTGATGGGGAGAATTTGACAGTGAGTGAAGAGAAAGTTTTCAAACCAGTTTTGAATCCTAGCATTAGGCTTGGCTGTTAAACCATAATAAATTTCCTCAATTGTAATAACACTTAAGTTAATGGATGTCACAGTACCACTCCATGCTGTCACCCCTGAATTTGGCATTGGGCGAGTTAATTCACTGATGATATTCGTGTCACAAAGATGACTCATCCTGATCTTCCGTAAAAGGATTATCGCGATTGCTTCGTGCTGGTATTTCTAAGCTATAATTTTCTTCGGTACATAACTGTTGAAGTTCTTTAAAGACTTGAGCTAGAGATGTTTTTGCAGTTTTTTGCCGCCAATTTAAAAATTCTTTAAAAAGCTCAGGATCTACAATTGCAGCCACTAATTCCTCTTGAGTATAAATTAGCTGAGGTTCAAGACTTGTTGCATTAATGATTGAAGGTAGCTGTTGTTTGGCTTCTTCAAGTGTCCATTTCATTCTAAAAATCTCCAAGTTTTGGAAGTATTGAATATAAAGACTGTTTATATCATTGCACTACAAGCTCTATTCTGTCAGAGTATCAAGTTTAGCCAGTATTCTTAACCCTTCTTCTGGGTTGCCCTTCGGGTTCGCAGTCGCCTACGGAGGGAGACCCTCCTGCAGCGCTGTCTCACCAGTCGCAGCCATTGCTTTAAATCTTGTATGGGCATCAAATTCTGCTAAAGCTATGGTAGAAAGTTCTTCAATCAGCTTATTAACACTTATGCCTTTGGCTTGAGCAAGTTCTTTCAATCTATTATGCTTATCGTCTGGTAAACGAATAGTTAAAGTTGCCATTTTTGTTTAACTCCTAATAATTTTTTCGGGTTTTAATATTGATAAGTTAGGAAATAACAATTCAGCATTTTGGAAATCTTTGACATTGTGAGTAGCAATAATTTGGGCATTCCCTGCAACTGCTAATTCAATTAAGTGATTGTCAGCTTCGTCTTTTAAATTAGGTCGCCATAAATAGTAGATATAAATCCATTGACTGACGCTCATCAATGATGTAAGTAAAGCAGAAATTTCTTCACTCGTTAAAGGGCATTTGGCGATAATTTCTGTTCGCTGAATGACTGATTCATACTCAGAAAATAAAGCATTTCCCATCAAAGGCTGATATTCACCTTTCAAACAGCGTCGAATGAGTTCTCTACTGGAGCCTTGAGAGCTAATCAGCGCACTAATAAAAACGCTGGTATCAACTACAATTTTTATCGCCATGTCATGATGATAGCATATACGCTATCATCCAATATAGAGTTAACCGCATCCTCCTAGATAAAACTGATAACTATACATAAGCGCAAATAACTGCGTCTAAAAAAAAAGAAACATTTCTGGAATCATCTGTTTTTACAATGAATATTAATGGTGAAAGCTACCCTACCGTTGCGGTTAATAATTCAAAAATCATAAAAACGACGGCTTCCACCAGTACAGATAAGTTAAGGAGAAACTATGGATCCTATTACTTCAGCAATTGTTTTGGGCATCGCAGGAAATTTTGCTACAGATGCAGTCAAAGCTGGTTACAAAGCGCTCAAAGATGCTCTCACAAAGAAATATGGTTCAGAAAGCGAGTTGGTTGAGGCAGTCAACAAATTGGAACAAAAGCCCAATTCAGAAGCTCGTAAAGCCACGCTACAAGAAGAAGTTGAATCTGCCAAAGCGTTAGATGACTCTGTTATTGTGCAGTTAGCACAACAATTGCTTGCCAAGGTGAAAGAACAACCAGGTGGACAGCAGGTTATCACCCAGACTATCAACAACGTCAAATATGCTGCTACTTCTGGTACTGCTAACGCCAGTATCAGCAATATTGAGGAACACGGTCAACCTCAAGCATAACGCTTGTCAGTACTTTCATCAATCAGGAGAAGGTGAGCTGCTGGCATGGCTGAACAAAGCGATATCAAACAAGCAATTACGGAAACACAATATGCAGCCACTTCTGCAACAGGCAGTGCTGTTATTAATATCACTAACTATTATTACCGTGAGGACATTAGGACAGCACCTGTTAACCCTGCCAAAACTTCTGCTGATGACAACTTGCCATGCCCTTATCGCGGTCTATTTCACTTTGGTCCCAATCATACTGAATTCTTCTTTGGACGCGAAGTCTTTATAGAAGAACTTATACAAGCAACTGCAAAGCGGAGCTTTATTCCTGTACTAGGTGCTTCCGGCAGCGGGAAATCTTCCGTTGTATTAGCAGGGCTAGTGCCAAAATTGCAACAACAGGGGAATTGGTTATTTACTCATTTCCGTCCTGGTTCTGACCCGTTTTACGCTTTGGCTGAAGCGCTGGTTCCTCTTTATACAGATTTGAATGCTACTCAACAAATAGCCCAAGCACGCGAACTGGCTGACTATTTTTGCGCTCGCAAGGTTCTTCTTCCTGACGTAATCACCAGAATCCAACGCAATCATTCTAATCATCGGCTGCTGTTGATTGCTGACCAGTTTGAGGAAATTTATACTTTATGTAACAATGAATCCACCCGTCGGCATTTTCTAGATTGCTTGCTGAGTCTCATTCAAACTTCCACAAACCAATTGCCTACGGTGCTAGTTGCTACTATGCGAGCGGATTTTTTAGGCAGTGCGCTGGAGTACCGTCCATTTGCTGATGTCCTGCAAGATGACATCAAGCTGGGACCAATGAACCGCAAGGAACTATTGGAGGTAATTGAAAAACCTGCCCAAAAGCTAGGAGTCACATTGGAAGGTGGACTCATAGAACGCATTTTAGATGATGTTGAAAATGAACCAGGTACATTACCGTTACTGGAATTTGCTTTAACTTTACTGTGGGAACGTCGAAGTGATAGACAACTCACTCATGCAGCGTATGAAGCGATTGGTGAAGTCCAAGGTGCCCTAGCAACTCATGCCGATAAGATTTATAACAATTTCGATGCTACCGAACAACAACAGGTGCAGCGAATTTTCATGCAATTGGTACGCCCAGGCGAAGGTACAGAAGATACGCGTCGGATAGCCACAAAATCTGAATTGGGTGCAGCCAGCTGGTTAAGAGTGAGTCAACTGGCAGATGCGCGATTGGTCGTTACCAGCCGAAATAGCTCTGGTCAACAAACAGTGGAGGTTGTACATGAAGCGTTAATCCGCCACTGGCAGCTATTACAAAGTTGGATTGATGAAAATCGCAGTAAAATTATCCAAAAGAATAGAATTGAACGCTTGGCGACTGAGTGGCAACAGAATAAGCAGCTTAATGATTATTTACTTCAAGGAAAACAGTTAAAAGAAGCGAAGGCGTTCCAGAAAGAGGAATTGACAAACTTTGCCTTATCGGACTTGGCTTGTGAGTTTATTAAGAAAAGTATCAAATACGAACGCAGCAGGAGATTAAAAACAAGTAGCATTTTGACAATTCCTCTTCTGATTGTATTTGTAGTTGTTGCTTTACCTATAAGAAAAGCAAACGAGCAGCAGGCTTTGAATACAATTCAAAATCCTAAAAATCCTGGAG
>NZ_QMEB01000290.1:6732-7264 GCF_012912135.1 Brasilonema bromeliae SPC951
ATCCTGGAGTCCGTGTAGCGCTTGAGTTGCTAACCCAAGGATGTCGGGCAAAAAGAAAGTGGAGTTGGATGCCTGATTTTCTGGTAACTTCTTTGTTCGGTAACTGTGCCGACCTCAGAGGTGCCGACCTCAGAAGTGCCAACCTCAGAAGTGCCAACTTCAGTAGTGCTAACCTCAGTAGTGCCAACCTCAGTAGTGCCAACCTCAGTAGTGCCAACTTCAGTAGTGCCAACCTCAATAGTGCCAACCTCAATAGTGCCAACCTCAGTAGTGCTAACTTCAGTAGTGCTAACTTCAGTAGTGCCTACCTCAGAGATGCCAACCTCAATAGTGCCTACCTCAGTAGTGCTAACTTCAGTAGTGCCAACCTCATTAATGCCGACCTCAGAAGTGCCGACCTCAGTAGTGCCAACCTCAGAAGTGCCGACCTCAGTAGTGCCAACCTCAGAAGTGCCAACCTCATTAATGCCGACCTCAGAAGTGCCTACCTCATTTCTGCCCACCTCAGTAGTGCCGACCTCAGTAGCTGTCT
>NZ_QMEB01000291.1 GCF_012912135.1 Brasilonema bromeliae SPC951
CGACTGTTTCGCTGATTCTATTTATTTGTAATTATGAAGTTATCTTGAAGACGAAAGCCTCAATTGATTTCGAGCAAATATTTTTTCTATCTATAATTTTTCATTCTTAAAATCACTTATATTGCTACCCTTTTGTAAAAAGAGTTTTTAATTATTTGAAATCAAACAAAAGCCTTTCGCCCCTTTCTAACAAAAGGAGAATAAGTCGCTATATACAAAATTTGTTTACACAGACACTTTTTTTCAGAAACCGAAAAATTAGGCTTGCTTACGCAACTCTTGCGATCCTTGCAAATCAAGACTTAAATCTAAATTTGTGTTAATCTCTATCGTTTGAATTTGTTCCTTCAACCAATGATCAAACAATTCTTGCTGAATTTTGTCACGTAACTGCTCATCCAAGATAGGTTGAACAATTTCTTCTACCCAAATCAAATAAACTCCCTTGGAAGTCGAAATCGGCTTGATAAGGGACGGTGGAGTGGCAGCAAATACAGCCGCTGCAATCTCTGGTCGAAAATCTTTACGATGTCGCATTCCTTGATATCCTCCAGCACGTCGAAGTTCAGGCTGTTGAATATATTCACGAGCAATTTCTTGGAAAGTGATTTCGCCTGATTCGAGAGAATAAAACAGTTCTAGGGCCAAGTCTCTGTCATCCAAGATAACTTCATAAGTGACAGCAGCAACGTAATTGAGTTGGTTTTCATAAAAGAACCGTTCTATATGCTGTGCAAACAAATGGCTAGCTAACTTAGTGGCAAGTACTTTGTTATGGATCAATTCTTCAAATTCAGCCAGAGAGAGATGATGTTTTTTGAGCCAGTTCCAAGTGTCTTGAGCTTTGACAAGTTTTTTGGCAAAGCGTAGTCTATCTCCTTCTTGTTGAAGTTCTTGTTCCGAGACTTGAATCCCGGCTTCTTGAGCCGCCTCAGCAATAATTTTTTGGGTTGCGATCGCTTCCACAACATCAGGGATTTGACAAGATAGTTTCAGACTGTGAATCAGGTCTGAGGACGAAATGGTCAAAGGTTTTGACACGACACGATTCTCCTAGGAATTTGAATTTTAGACTAGAAACGTTAAAACAGTTATCAGTTATCAGTTATCAGTTATCAGTTATCAGTTACCAGTTATCAGTTATCAGTTATCAGTTACCAGTTATCAGTTACCAGTTATCAGTTACCAGTTATCAGTTATCAGTGAGCCAGCGCTGCAGGAGGGTCTCCCTCCGTAGGCGACTGCGAACCCGAAGGGTTACCAGGTAGGAAACGGACTCGTCCACCCCTTGTTCCCTGCGTAGGTAGCTGCGTAGGTAGCTGCGTAGGTAGCTGTTCACTCTTGTTGGTAGCTGTTAAAGTTGACTTTTGACTAAACGTTTAAACCACCTTTGTGCAATTTCTGAAATGGATCTAGGATGAAGTCGATGATACGCCGCTGGCGGATAACCACCTCAGCGGTTGCACTTTGTCCAGGAATGAATTGAATACGTTTTTTGCCACTTTGGATATACTGCTGATTCAAAGTGATTTCTAACTCAAAGTTTTCTACATTCCCTTGAAGTGTTTGCTGAACTTTAGAGTCTGGAGAAATCCAATTGACTTTTCCTGACACGATGCCATACTCCTGGAAAGGATAGGCATCAAATTTGACTTTGGCAGGCATACCCGCTTTTAAGAAGCCACTGTGCTGGTTAGGTATCTGAGCTTTGAGTACTACACCAACTTGTAATGGTGCAATTTGAGCAACTCTCTGACCTGGTTGTAGTACGGCTCCTGGCTTGGTAGTGGGAAATTCAAAAATCACACCATTAATGGGCGATCGCACCACTCGTTGCTGCAACTGAATCTTTGAGGCTCTTAATTGGCTTTGAGTTTGGGAAATTTCCGATTGCAGGGAGTCAATTTGTGATTGCAGTTCTTTGAGTTGTTCCTCTAGTTTGAGTTGTGCAAGTTGATTTGTATGAACCAAGCTTTGATAATTGCGTTGTTCTTCTTTGAAGCGGAGTTCAGCTTGCTGGATTTCTGACTGAGCTTGCTGAATTGTCCTTTGATAACTGGTTTGTTGCTCTTTTAAGCTCGACTGAGTCTGAGCAATCTCAGACTGAGCTTGCACAAGGCGTTCGTAGTTTTCTTGTGCTGACTGTTCCACTTCCTTGAAGCGCTCTTGTGACATCACACCATCTTCATAGGCTTTTTTATAGCGTGGGACTTTTCCTTGAGAGGCTTGAAAACGAACTTCTGCTAATTTCTGAGCTGCCTTGCTAGAATTGAGAGCCTGCTGCACCTGGTCTACTTTCGCCAGTTTTTCCTCTTTCTGTAAGTTATAGACGGCTTTGAGAGCATCTAAATTCTGTCGCGCCTGGTCCACTTGAGACTGTTTTGCTAAGAGTTGAGCTTGGTTTTGTTGTTGCTGAGTTTGCACAGAAACCGTCAATTGATTTTTGAGTAGTTCTGAACTCTTGCGCCGATTTTGCAGTCCGTCGAGCTTTGTCTGAACCTGGTTAAGTTCAGTTTTGAGAACCTCTGAGTCTAGTTCCAGTAGAACCTGACCTGATTTTACGGTGTCGCCTTCTTTGACCTTGACAACGGTCACACTTCCACCCACTGGACTATCTAACTTTTGGGTTGCACCTTTGGGTTCAAGACGTCCTCTAGCACTCTCTGTCTCATCCACCTTTGAGAACATCGCCCAAGGTAAGACAATCACTGCAAAAGCGACTAACAAATACAGCGAAGAACGTGTCCAGACTTTAGGTAAAGCATCTAACAGTTCTTCGGTTCCCAAAAACCAATTTTGTGTCTCATCTGTTGTTTCTGTCTGCTTAACTGACTCAGTAGATTCCGCGCTTTTGGCTGACTGAATGTAGTTTTTTTGCGGGTCAGGCTGGGGTTTCGGAACTCCAGATGAGGGATTAGGAGATGTGTTTGGCATAGTTTTCGTTGGTGGTACACGAAATCAGTAATCACTTAAGTGATCACTGTTAACTGTAAAAACTTAACCTGCATGAGCAAGTTGTTGTTGATTCAGGTAGTAATAATGTCCTTTTTTGGCGATTAATTCGTCGTGTGTCCCGCTTTCGACCAAGACACCCCGGTCTAACACTAGAATTAAGTCAGCGTTGCGGACAGTGGAAAGGCGATGGGCAATAATCAGACTCGTGCGTCCTTGAAGAATAGTTTTCAAGTTGTTCTGAATGATTCGTTCGGATTCCGCATCCAGGCTACTGGTGGCTTCATCGAAAATTAAAAATCGGGGATTACCTAGCAAGGCGCGGGCGATCGCCAGACGTTGACGTTGTCCACCAGAAAGCATTCCACCACCTTCACCAATTTCGGTGTCGTAACCCATTGCTTGCTGCTGAATAAATTCATCTGCACCAGCCAAACGTGCTGCTTCAATAATGTCTTCTAAAGATGCTTCTGGATGAGCGATACCAATGTTTTCTCGAATTGTACCGCCAAACAAGAAAGTAGCTTGGTCTACCACACCAATTTGCTGTCGCAGGGATTTAAGAGTGATACTACTAACATCGTGACCATCGACTAAGACTTTGCCCTCGCTTGCAGGATATAGACCCAACATTAACTTTGACAAAGTTGTCTTTCCAGAACCACTGCGTCCCACCACCGCGACTGTTTGTTCCGGCTGAATTTCAAAGCTGAGATTTTCCAGGATGTTTGTTTGGCTTTCTGGGTGATAGCGGAAAGTGACATTATCAAAGCGAATGTGACCGCGCAAGTGACGCAAAGGCTTGCGGGGTTTGTTTTGCAAGTCTTCTTCTGGTTCTGCGTCCAGGACATCGTTGATGCGTTCCACAGAAATGACAATTTCTTGGAATTGATTCCACACCACGCTGAGTCGCTTGAAAGGGCTGAGGACGTTGCCCAACAACATATTAAAAGCAATCAGTTGTCCAATAGTGAGTTCTTGATTAATGACTAGCGAGGCCCCGTACCATAGCAATACCGTATGCATCACAGTGTCGATGACACTACTAGTAATTTGCAGATTATTGCCAATAATCTGTGCGCTAAAGGATTTTTTGACCAAAGTATTCAGCAATTCTTCCCAACGCCAGCGCACTGTATGTTCAATTGCCATTGAACGCACTGAACGAATACCCGTGAGGGCTTGAATCAGGTAACTGCTTTGTTCAGCGCCTGCATTGAAAATCTCTCTGGACATCCGACGCAAGATATTTGTCGAAGCTAGTGTCAGGATAAAAAATGGCGGTACAGTCATCAACCCTAGAAGTGCCATCCGCCAGTTATACCAAAACATTAATGTTGCATAAATAAACACTGTCAACAAATCCAGAATGATTGACAGTGTTTCCCCTGTCAGGAAGTTTTGAATTTTTTGGTTTTCCTGGATGCGAGAGACAATATCTCCGACGTAGCGGGACTCGAAGAACGATAGAGGTAAGCGTAGGGTATGTTTGATAAAACCTACCAACAGTGCAATGCTGACACGGTTTGCTGTATGCGCTAAGAGATATTGCCGTAAGCCATTCACAGCGATGCTGAACAAACCAAATATGATCAACCCTATACAGACGGCGTTTAATGTAGAGGTGCTACCCTGGACAATCACTCTATCAAAAAGCAGTTGGGTAAATAAGGGCGTGATTAGCCCAAACGCCTGAATCAGCACTGAAGCAAAGAAAACTTCCAGTAGTACCCAAGTGTGGGGTTTGAGTAGCTCAAAAAACCTCCAGATGCCTGTGCTGTCTTCTTCTGTTTCTTTTAGTACAGATGTGGGTTGCAGCAATAAGGCATATCCAGTCCAACCTGCCTGAAATTCCTTTGGGCTGAGAATGCGTTGACCAATCGCAGGGTCACCGACAATCACTTGCTTTGAGGTAATTTCATAAAGGACGATGTAGTGTTTGCCTTCCCAATGGACGATGGCTGGTAAAGATTGTTGTGCTAGTTTATCAAAGCTGGCTTTGACTGGACGGGTTGCAAAGCCAACATTTTCAGCGGCGGCGGCTAAAGCACTAAGTGATGCACCAGACCGGCTGACGTTGGCTGACTCCCGCAGTCGATTCAGATTTAGGCGTTTGCCCCAATAGCGTGCTATCATCACCAGACACGCGGCACCACAGTCGGCAGCACTTTGCTGTGCAAAAAATGGGTAGCTTTTGGTTAGTTGTCCCCACGCTTGCCCGACTTTCACTTTGGGAGTTGGAAAGTAGGCGCGTGATTTTTTTGGCTGTTGTTTTGTTGTCGCTGACTCCCTTTGGGGAAAAGGGATGACGTTTCCAGAAGGAGTAATTTGTTCTGCTTTTGATTTCCGAGGACGTACCTTTTGCTCTTGAGGTGCGGGTGAATCTTGTTCGGGTTCTACCAACTGTGCCAATTGCTGCCAGTGTTCAATCACTGTTTGCCATTGTGTTTCTTTGAGATCGTAGGCGATCGTTGGCTCAGTTGTTTGCCAATCTCCCTGATCTGAGTGTGTAATAATTTGTCCTGGTGTCAAACTTTGACCATTTGTATGTCGCAGTTCTCCTTTGTACACCAGCCACAATTTACTATCTTTGGGTAGCGATATTTTTTGATTGCTATCCAATTGGTGTTGAGAGAAATAAGATAAACCTTTTAGTATTTCTGGTACGTCTGATGGTGGGCACTCTATTTGCGAATTTTGCCGACATCGCAGTAGTAAGTCCCATAGTTGAGCGCGTTGCAGGAGGCGATCGCCAAGGCTAGGATTTTTATCTATTAAAAGTTTTAATATCTCTAGTTTGAGATAGCAAAGCTTGAGGTTCGTTGATGCTTTGGCAATATATGGTAGAAAGTCTTGTTCTGGAAACAAGGTAGCTTCTGCGAAGCAAGAACCTGTACCTAGAGTTGTGATTAAGTTCTCGGCGCTATCTAATAGTCTGACTTTGCCACGAAGAACTATATACACTCCGGCAATACCGTCTGTTGTTTGCCAAAACTGCTTTGTGGGTGCTGGTTCGAGGATTTCTGCCTGTGCAATGCACCCTGCTAGTTCCTGTTGTGAAACAACCACGTCTAATGCTGTAGCTATTTGTTGACACAACTGCTGCGAAAATTCTGATGACATTATCATTCCTCCACCACAATAATCAGTCTTTGGTCTGAACTAAATTGATTGACGACCGTAAACTACACTCTGGTTGAGGGAGCAGTTGCTGAGTACCATACATGCACCTTTCTATGGTGCCTTTAAAGCTTGCACAAGCTTGCCGTTGAGTGAACTGGTGTAACATAATATTAGTTGACGTCAAAAAAGTGGGCGCATGAATCCGCTGCAGCTGTCACTAGTCCCGATGCAAAGGCTTGACAGCCACATACTTAATTAGTCCTGGGAAGCTAATTAATTGTGTGTTTGACGTACAGCACCTTGGAAGCCGCTCCCCTACTGTTATGGGGTTTAGGGGGGCTATTTCCAGGTTAATACGCACTTTGGTTTCCCTATCTTCCGGTTTCTGGGGTAACCAGAACGAATAGAGTACTCAAAGAGTTGCAAACACATCAAGTTAGAGTTTTATTTTTTTTAATGAATGAGAAAGCTATAAAGACGCACTGACTAACAGAGGTATAAAAAATCTTATTAGTAAATGGCAGTAAGCATCCCTGAGTAAACACACTAAAAATCATGGCTGTTGGATCCTTTAAAAACAACAGTATGTTGTTAACATTATGTTTGACAGTATACAATCACTTCATTCGCAATTACTTACTCGCACTCCTTTTAAGTATGCTGCAAGCTAACCACTGTATCTTAAATCAAATTAAGAGCTGACAAAGACCTAAAAACTAATGAATATATGACTCAGCGAAGTTGTGAGCGAACTTTGCTTGACTGAATTCTGTTTAGAAGGAACTTCCAGCTAACTTCAGAATATGATAAACGGTTAACTCTGGTTTCAAACCAGTATCAATCCGTTTTTTCCCTTGGATAACTAGAATTGGCTGACTACAGGCAAGACTAGGCTTCTTATTTGCTTATCAAGCATCTGTTAGCTTGATTTTCAATCAGGAATATGAGTTATGACGTCTCGAAGTTGCAAAAAAAACAACTCCAAGAATTAATCTAGCACAGTCCTCCAATGAAACTACCCAACCATTAATTAGTAAATTTCCGTACCTCTTGTCAAGAGTTCTTCATAATAAATTCATTTTTTTCCGGTTCTTCTTAAAAACTTTATATTAGGTTTATCAATTTCTTAAATTAAGCTTTGTGTCAAAAAATCTTTATATGTAAAAAAAACAAAATTCATATT
>NZ_QMEB01000292.1 GCF_012912135.1 Brasilonema bromeliae SPC951
ATCTTGCTCTTCGGTTGAAAGAGCCTCTACATATTCAATGACTGTCTGTAAGGATACAAGCTTGCTCATCTGTTTACAATAGATGATGATTTTATGTTCCTTTATTTTATCTGTCTTGATTATCTATAGCCGTTCTGACTTCGTTTAAGACAGTCGCAACCCCAAAATCCAGAAAAAACCAACGTATCTTAACCAGATATTCAAATATACTCCTTGAGTTGTGTCCCAGCAAATCCGCACATAGTCTTATGTTGTTTACAACCAAACTATGACTTCTGTTAGAAGAATAATTACGTTTTTACAGCTAGTCTTGACTTATATTCAGGACGACTCATTCGCTTGAAGATAGGTTGATTTTGACTCCATTTCCGGAGCCAACCTGTGATTGAGGCGAGTGTGCTCCGGTTCTGAAACTGTAAAAAGTGTTGAAAATCAACGAATGGAGTCTTGTAATGATAAATTTGATTTCTAAGGCAGTTGCTCAGATCAATTCTCTATTTAACCAACTTCAAGTAAAACGTTTTTTCGCTGTAGTCCTAGCTGGGTTGCTAGTGCTGACAACAAATGTTGCTAATGAGAGTAGTGCCAAAGACTTAACCAACAGAGTTAACCAAGCGCTAGAGCGGAACTCTTCCGACAGACCGCAAACTATAGGCGAATGGACTAAGGAAGGTCGCGAAACCGAAGGTGCTCCTGGTGAACGCGCGAAAAGAATTGTGGGACAATCAGTAGAAGCTGTAAAACAGTTTGGCAACGTGTACCCAGATACTGCTGAAAGGACTGCTGAGACTGTACAGGACAACACAAAGTAAGCAGACAAGTAGGCGCGAATAAAGATTTTAGAAGACAGGTGACAGGGTACAGGGAAACTGTAACTTGTCACCTATTGCTTTTTAACAGTTATCAGTTTGAAGAAGAATTCAGCAATTCTGAATTCAGTATTCAGAAGGAAGAAAAAAAGAATTACGACTTCTGACTCCTGACTCCTGACTCCTGACTCCTGACTCCTTCACTGTTCACTGTTCTAAGCTGGATAAATCCGTAAACGCCGATTTGGTTCTTCCCCAAAGCTATTAGATTTCAGCCGATAGTGTTCTACCAACTCGTGCTGCATTTTCCGCACTTGAGGAGAACGGGGCAATAATTCGACTGGCTGTCCTTTGGGAATCACGATTTGCTCTACAGCAAGTCTTGCTTCTTCCAAGGCGTCCATTTCATCATCACTGGCGCTGTGGAGAAACAGTTGCATTTCGCGATCGTCGTTAACTTCCGGATCGTCCATATTCAGCAACCGCCGCAAGCCTCGGGTAATCTGCGGTAGGGTGCTGGACTTGATCATATGAATTGGTATTTGACGTGCTCTAGCCATTTGCCGTAGTTTGGCGTGGTTTTTGACGTGCGATCGCAACGCCAATATAGCATCAGCACTATCAAGATCTTTTGTCAAGACTACTGGTAAAGAAAGAACCCCAACGACCTGTTCCAATTGGCTGCGGCTAACGCCATAGGGATATACGTGCAGTGGCAAATCTTCGCCATTAGGTCCCGCGCGTCTGGTGGTGGAGTCCAAATCATACCCATCATACCCATTAAAAGATTCATCGAGTAAGCGGTCAAACTCAGTTCGTCCCGAACTCTTTTGGGTATCACTAGACAATGTCGGTAGGGGTATCATTTGCCCAGTTGCACGCCAGCCATTTGACTGTCGTGCTGGTGCTGCGAAAGACTCCTCAGCACCGAGTGTTTGCCCACGACCGTTGATTGCGGTAAGTTGACGAGTCACGTTCACATTGCCGTTTTCATCCACAGTTCTCACCTGCGGGCTAGGCTGACGTCCCCGTAGGAGAGTATCAACTGTGTCAGCTACGCTGTCGTGGACTACCCAGCGTTGCCGTTCTAACATTTCGACAGCAATTTCAAAGGTAGGAGGTGCTTTGCGTTCTAAAACAGTCTTTTGAGTCCCTCGCCGTCTGGCTTCATCGTCTCCCAGTGTCACAGCCTGAATACCACCAACTAAGTCAGCAAGCGTCGGATTTTTGATCAGGTTTTCAATCTGATTACCGTGAGCAGTTCCTACTAACTGAACACCTCGTTCAGCAATAGTACGAGCTGCTAAGGCTTCCAGTTCTGTACCAATTTCATCAATAACGATGACTTCTGGCATATGGTTTTCCACAGCTTCAATCATCACTTGATGCTGCTGTTCTGGATGAGCCACTTGCATGCGCCGTGAGCGACCGATGGCGGGGTGGGCAACGTCACCATCTCCGGCGATTTCGTTGGAAGTGTCAATTATGACGACTCGCTTCTGGAAATCATCCGCTAAAACACGGGCAATCTCCCGTAGTGCAGTGGTTTTCCCCACACCAGGGCGTCCTAGCATGAGAATTGATTTTCCAGTTTCTACCAAATCGCGGATCATGCCAATTGTGCCGAATATTGCCCGACCAACACGACAGGTTAAGCCGATAATCTTACCACTGCGGTTGCGGATGGCACTAATTCTGTGCAGGGTTTGCTCAATTCCTGCCCGATTATCTGCGCCAAAGGTTCCCACTCTCTTGATGCAATCATCTATCTGTTCTTGCGTAACGGGTGTTTCGCCCAGATACTCTGCTTGATTGGGAAAGCGAGCTTCAGGACGACGACCCAAATCCAAGACCACTTCTACTAGGCTATCTCGTTGAGGATGCTTTTCTAGTATCTGCTGCAGGTCTTGGGGCAAAATGTCCAACAATTTTTGAAGATCGTCTTTAATCGTCATGCTTTTTATGGTGACGTTTTTTAGAGATACTTGGACACTTGTAGTACGAGCAGAGGATCACCCCGCCCAGAGAAAGTGTCCACAACGCGCTCATAAGGAACAGTGTTCCCTACTGCTGTGACTTGAGCTGGGAAACGAGAGAATGTGCAAGCGAAACCGCTTGAGCGAGCAATTCTGGTTCTTCTTCTAAGCGGACAGTTGTTTTAACACAGTTATTTTTCACCTCCCTTGCTTCTAATTGCTCGAGAATGGGTGACAGTAGTACCCGGGCGTAACTACCGTAAGCAATACCAGCAATGGAAGAGGATGAAGAGGATGAAGAGGAATTAACTCCCCCTGCTCTCTTCAGCAGATCCATTGCCTTCAACTTGGCAACAGTGTAGCTGTTGGTTCCACCAGCTAATTGCACATATCCCGGTAATTTAGCTGCCAAGACTTTTTGCCCTAACTTGACGGCGGCCTGAGTGGTACCATCACCAATATCCCCACTCATCGGACGACCGTCAGTCTGCCAAATTAAAGCACACGGTATGGGGGCAATTACGTTATAAAGGGCGTGAAGATAGTCAATCAGACCGTCTCCATCTGGACAACTGATTGCGACTAACTTCAAACGCTCAACCCAAGGTAAAATCGCTTGCCACAATCTTTGAAATTCTGTCAAACGCCCAACATTTGTATGAATTTCTACGGCGTCTACTCCTGATGACAGGATCAATGGTGCGATCGCTCCTGGCGTTGAGACATATGACCTTGTATAAATTATATCATATGGACAAACTGGTATGCAACGACCACAGCCGTAGCACTTTTGTGATATGATCCCTGATGATTCGTTTTTTATACTATTAAAAACAATTGCTTGGGCTGGACAAATCCTTTCACATGGTCTATCACATTCCTTGGGACACTCTGTAGAATTGAACTCAGCTTTGCGGAAATGTGGATCTTCCCCGTCGTTGAGGCTAACCATCAACAGGGGCGAGTTTCCATGCAAGCCAAATCCTTGCTGCCCAGCAACCTCTGATAAGCCAGAGGCAGCTTGCAGCCCTTCTTTGGCTGCCGCAATCACAGCTGGATCAGCGGCAACATCTATGCAGTCAGCGCCAGCCAAAGTGTAGGCTAGTGTCAAACTTCTGACCGCAGGCAGATGTTGGTAGCTGGCCCCGCAGATGAGCTTGAACCAGTGACCTTGTTTGAGGGATCGTAAAGGGTTTAACAGATGAGTCACATCTCTATTATGCTATGGGACGGAAAAATGTAAGAGGTGACTCACAAAAGTTTTGATGATTAATTTTTTGTATTTCAAAGGAGAAAATCCTTCTTTTCGAGCTTTCCGTGAGATTTTGTTGAAAAGTGATATTTTGGGAGTTTGATGAGAATATTGCTTGTGTTACGAAGGACGACAAATGAGCAGGGGAAGATATAGTGAGTAACTTTAATTACTAAGTAAAAAGCTCTGTATTTGGATGCTGGACTGGGATTTCGATGATAAACTCTGCTCCTTGCCCTGGTAAGGAGTTGCAACTAATTTGTCCTTGATGTTTTTGTACCACAATCTGATGGCTAATTGCTAATCCCAGTCCACTGCCTTTACCAACAGGCTTTGTCGTAAAAAATGGGTCAAAGGTTCTTGATCGCACCGACTCATCCATACCAAGTCCATTGTCAGCGATACTAATCTTCACTGTATTATTATCTGTCAACTCTGTACGAATACGAATCACAGGAACACAACTTATGGAACTAACCTCATCAGTTGGTGAGTTGGTAGGGTGTAATGGTCTTATCTTCTGACCATCTTCCAATTGCCACATCTGTTGATCGCAAAGCTTCTGCTCATCTTCCCCTATTTGGTGAAATTTTTGATGGTTTCTATTACTGAGACTTTTGTTCATTTCTCCACATTCAGGAAGCGACATCTCCCACTCACTATGCCCCTGTGTTGACTTTAAAGCATCGATCGCATTGTTCAAGATATGCATGAACACTTGGTTAAGTTCGCTAGCATAACAAGTGACTGGGGGCAAATTGCCATAGTCTTTGACAACAACAATGCCAGGACGATATGTTGTTTCGTTGAGTCGATGCTGCAACATCATCAAACTACTATCTATACCTTCATGAATGTTTACCGACTTCATCTGGGCTTCATCAAGCCGAGAGAATTTTTGTAGCGACAGTACAATTTGCCGAATGCGATCGGCTCCTCTATTCATAGCACCTAATAAGTTTTTCAGGTCATTCATCAAAAAATTCAGGTCTATCTCCTGGACGATTTGCTCAATCATAGGTGTAGAATGTGGGTATTCTTGCTGATAAAGCAAAATCACACGAACCAGTTCTTGCACGTATTGCCCTACATATTCAAGATTGCCATAGATAAAACTGATTGGATTATTCACCTCATGGGCAATTCCGGCAACTAACTGCCCCAATGCGACCATCTTCTCATTTTGAATCTGTTTAACTTGAGCAGCTTTTAAATCGTCAAGAGCATTTTCCAATAAAAGATTTTTTTCTTGAAGTTTAGTTTGTAACAGACGTAAGTTAATCTGATTTTGAATTCGCAAGATAACTTCTGCCCCATAAAAAGGCTTAGTGATATAGTCTACACCTCCCACATCAAAGGCTTTGACTTTATCTAACACATCATCCAAGGCACTAATAAAAATCACTGGGACTTCACAAGTTCTTTCATCAGCTTTAAGTTGCTGACAAACCTCATACCCGTTTACTCCTGGCATATTAATATCCAGCAGAATGATATCAGGCAAAACCATTTGACACGCTGTCAGTGCCATTTTGCCATTCAAGGCTTTGCGAACTTCATAACCTTGTTCACTCAGCATTGCTGACAAAAGACGTAGGTTGTCTGGTGTATCATCAACGACTAGAATATTGGCTTTATATTCTTGACCTTGATTTCTATACATTTCAAAAAAACTGAGATGGCAACTTAATAGATATTCGGCAAGCAAGACAGATTTCAGGTTAGTGTGCTGAAATCTGTCTGTTACCATCATGCATCAAATTTACCACCAAGGGCGGTCCAAGTCAGTTTACCCACCTCTCCATCTACAGTTAAAACGGCTTCTTTCTGGAATATTCTGACAGCAGCTTCCGTTTGAGGACCAAAATTTCCATCTGCGCTTCCTGCATTGTACCCTCTTGCATTCAGCACTTTTTGCAAAGCCATGACATCATCTCCTGTCCTTCCTTGACGAAGATTACGTCTAAGTATTGGTAATACAAAGCCAGAATATGTCAAATTCCAAGCTTCACCACGTTCACCTTCCTTAGGAATACGCCAAATTGATGAACCAGGATAGTTATTCAGGTAATCTTGAAGTTCCGCGACTGTTGCAGGTTTGGCTGTGTCACTTTCGGAACCCCAAATGGGTAAGATTGGTTTTTTCAAACCCAAATTTTTGTAAGCATCCAGACAATCTTTAACTTCTTCTGGAGTCGTGGGAAGAAATGTGAATTTCTCAAAATAGATTTGTGGGAACGCTAAGTCGCAATACTTATCCAAAATCTGCCAAGGGACATTTGGATGGAGTCGAGGATTTCCAAAAGTTGTATATCCGAAAGTTCCTTCCTTGACGATTATACGCAAAGCAGAAAGAAGCTTGTCTACATTTGTATGTGTGCTAGTGTTTTCTACTTCTTTTTCTACATCAACAATATACCCATCCAGTCCACAGTTAAGAGCTTGTCTAACCTTTACAATTTGTCTGGCAATATCAGTTGTGCCATAGTGATATCCCCATCCATACACTTCAATCTGACGAGATTTAAATTCCTGAATAATTTCTGGAGAACACTGCCAACTCCAAAAAGTAGGTTGACCTTGATATTTACCATCAAAAACCTTAAGATATACACGCTGTACTTTGCGTTCAACAAGTTTGTCCAGATAATCAGCGCGGATCTCTGAGAGGTTCCAAATCCAAACTCCGTTGGGATATTGTGCCATATTATTTAGTTCTTTTTTTTTGTTACAATGTCAAGCTAGTAAAGTATAAGCCATAGATTTATAGATTGTCTGCGGCAGTATAGTCTAGATGCTTTGTCTGTAACTGCTTCAAAAATTTATCTATTGATTCCAGAAGATTAAAAAAAATTATTATGCAATTGGGTCATTAAAATGGCATATTGTTTCTTCTGCTTGAGTTTTGGTGAGAATCAGCTATGACGACTATCTGGGTAAATGAACAACTTGATCCATCTGGAATGATTTATGCCTGTATTGCTTGCTGTAACGAGTCCCAAGCCAAAGACTGTCATGAGTCCTTTAAGCAAAATTTGACTCAGGAGCAAAAGGCATGGGGTTGGGTGGCGCGGTTGCGAACAGTTAATTCTTGGGATGAGGTTCCGGTCAATGCTTTAAAGTTGGATTGAAGTTGGGAGTTGGGAGTTAGGAGTTGGGAGATGGGAGTTGGGAGTTGGGAGTTGGGAGTTGGGAGTTGAG
>NZ_QMEB01000293.1 GCF_012912135.1 Brasilonema bromeliae SPC951
TACGCCTTGAACTGAAGTTCAAGGCTTATAGCCAAAGTCCGTTAAAACGGACTGGTATGTATATTCAGTAAGCTTTAGCTTACTTGAGATTTGAGCCAAGAAATTTATTTCTTGGCGGACGGAAAAGCTGGTGCAAAATCTTAGACGAGCGATCATCGCCCTACATCTACATTCAACAAAAAACTTACTTACTGAAGCTTTGAAGATTATCCCTTAATTGTTGATGAATGGGTTGGCGTAGCCAGCCACAGGAATCGCCCCAAATGAGCAATTACTCACTAGAAACGACCCAGCATAGAAATTTACTGAGCTTACTTAACTTTTAAAAATGGGCGGTACTGGACTCGAACCAGTGACATCCTGCTTGTAAGGCAGGCGCTCTACCAACTGAGCTAACTGCCCGCTGTTGCACACAAAACTTATGTTAGCACACCCATTTTGAAAAAGCGATAGTCTTATAAAAAAATTTTTGCCTTATTCTGCATCTGTTGGATTGAATTGCGACTCGGACAGCAAGATACTGGTTAGCAATGGCTTGGATATTTTTGAATTTTGAATTGATTATGCCCTCTGGTCGGACTCATGATCGCATTACTCTCTGGGCTTTGCCGTTTGTGACTGGTGTTGCTTTTTGGCTAACCAACAGCGGTAACTTGACTTTGTTGGTTACTGGTGGGTTTCTGTTCGGAGGGCTGATGTTCGGTCCTGACTTGGATATTTACTCTCGCCAGTTCCAACGCTGGGGTGTTTTCCGTTTTATTTGGTTACCTTATCAAAAAAGTTTACGCCATCGTTCTTTGTTATCTCACGGGCCAATCATTGGTACAACGCTGCGTGTCGTTTATCTGAGCAGCTTGGGAGCAATAGTGGCAATTTTCACTTTGTTGATTGTCGAAAAGCTGTGGAATATGCAGTTCAATTGGCAGATGACAGGGGAAACTGTAAAATTCACGATCGCTCACTACAGTATGGAATTTCTTGCTTTATTTGTCGGGCTGGAAGTTGGTGCTATGAGCCATTATCTTAGTGACTGGGGAGGTTCAGCTTATAAGCGTTTTCAAAAGCAGGGAGTTCGTGGATTGCTGCCGCGTGCGAAAATGAAGAAACGTAAAGTGACGAGTCGTGGTAATGGGAGTAAAGTCAAACCAAAAAATAGCCGCCGCACAAAGTCATAGGTAAATTGTGGGGTAGGATCGGAGCCTGCTGATTAAACTCGTTTCCAGCCTCAGGCTGGAAATGCCAGCGACGAGGCTCTGCCTCCTATCTGAAATACCGGAGGCGGAGCCTCCTAGTAGCGCATTCCCTGGCTGAGCCAGGGAACGAGAAATATGTTGTTACACATTTGGGATGCTCCCAAGAATAAGATTTTCAACCGCAGAGGACGCAGAGGACGCAGAGCTTTTATTAATTATGGAAACTAATCAAACTGAGAGAAACGCTGAGACTTTGGCAGCAATACAAAAATTAATTGATGTGGTGGCAAAGTTACGTTCTCCTGATGGGGGTTGTCCGTGGGATTTGGAGCAAACTCCTCAAACGCTGACACCATACGTCATAGAAGAAGCTTACGAAGTTGTAGATGCGATTAAGAGTGGGGATCAAGATGCGATCGCCGAAGAATTAGGTGATTTACTCTTACAAGTTGTCTTGCAAGCACAAATCGCCAGTGAAGATCAACAATTTTCCTTGAAGGAAGTCGCCGAAGGAATTTCACAAAAGCTGATTCGCCGTCATCCTCATGTTTTTGGTGATGTGTCGGTGCAAAGTGTTGATGATGTGCGGCGAAATTGGGAAGAAATTAAAGCTGCTGAGAAAGGAGAAGCTTCTGCGGATACTCAAAAACTGAGTTATAAACTCAGTCGTTATGCACGAAAGCTTCCTCCGTTAGCAGCGACGATGAAGATTTCGCAAAAGGCGGCTGCTGTTGGATTTGAATGGGAAAATATTGATGGGGTGTGGGACAAGTTTAATGAGGAATTGACGGAATTTAAGCAGGCGTTAGCTGAGGAAACACCAGAACGACAACAAGCTGAGTTGGGTGATTTGCTATTTTCTCTTCTACAGGTTGCTCGTTGGTGTAATCTTGATCCGGAAGCTGCTTTGCAGGGAACAAATCAGCGGTTTATCCAGCGTTTGCAAAAAATGGAGGCAAATGCTGAGCGTCCTCTTACTGATTACAGCTTAGAGGAATTAGAAACGCTGTGGCAAGAAGCAAAAGCGCGACTTGCACAGGAAGAGTAAAAATCTGGTTTCGGGTTATTTGGAACCACAGATAAAAACAGATAATTTCAACGTAGTTTTTTAGTATGACTATTTCTGCTGAGAATTCATTAAACCTAATTGCAGTTGCTAAAAAAACGAGACTTGCTGCACTCAAGCTGGCGGTTCTTTCAACTGAGGCGAAGAATCAAGCTATTGAAGCGATCGCCCAATCCTTAGAATCTGCCAAAGATGAAATTTTACAAGCAAATGTTGCTGATTGTGAAAGAGCCACTACAGATGGAATTGCTAAGCCTCTTTATAAGCGTTTGCAGTTAGATGAACATAAGTTAAGAGATGCGATCGCTGGGGTGAGAGATGTCGGCAAACTCAGTGATCCAGTTGGTGCAGTGCAGATTCACCGTGAACTGGATCAAGGCTTAATCTTGAAGCGAGTCACTTGTCCTTTGGGTGTGTTAGGTGTCATTTTTGAAGCACGTCCGGAAGCAGCAATTCAAATCGTGACTCTTGCTATCAAGTCGGGAAATGGTGTGATTTTCAAAGGTGGGAAAGAAGCGACTCGTTCTTGTGAAGCAATCGTCAAGGCGATTAAACAAGGACTTTCTCAAACTGCTGTTCATCCAGATGCGGTGCAGTTGTTAACAACACGAGAAGAAATTTTGGAACTTCTAAGATTAGATAAATATGTGGATTTAGTTATTCCTAGAGGTTCTAACTCTTTTGTGAGATTTGTGCAGGAAAATACTCGTATACCTGTATTAGGTCATGCTGATGGAATTTGTCATCTATATATAGATAAAGCTGCAGATTTAGAAAAAGCGATCGCAATTACAGTTGACGCCAAAACAAACTATCCTGCGGCTTGTAATGCGATTGAAACTTTGCTAATCCACGCTAGTATTGCTGCAAAGTTTTTACCGAAAGTTGCTGAGGTTTTGGGAAAACTCAATGTGGAATTGAGAGGGGATGAACGTACTCGCGAAATTGTGCCAAAGATTGCAACCGCAACAGAAGAAGACTGGGAGACAGAATACTCTGATTTGATTTTGTCGATAAAAGTTGTTGATTCGTTGGAGGATGCGATCGCCCACATTAACAACTATGGCTCCAAGCACACTGATGCTATTATCACTGAAGATGCAGAAGCTGCCCAAACTTTCCTAGCGCTGGTGAATGCAGCCGGAGTTTATCACAACTGTTCTACCCGATTTGCTGATGGCTTCCGCTATGGTTTCGGTGCAGAAGTCGGGATTAGTACTCAACAAATGCCTCCTCGTGGTCCTGTTGGTTTAGAAGGTTTGGTAACATACAAATATCAGATGACTGGTAATGGTCATATTGTGGCTACTTACACAGGTGCAGACGCCAAGCCCTTTACTTTTAAGGATTTGGGATGAATAAGCGCTCACAAAATACTATGATGACATTTGTCAGACGTTAACCAAAAATATAGAAGATTTGATGAACGAAAGTGAAGATAATTTGATTTGTCAAACACAATCATCTTTGTCTAGCTGAGCTTGAACAGGAGTACCTTTTCTTACGACATACAGCGCTTTGCATCTAAATGGAGTACACCCCTCGCTAACCCTCACGCGGGTGGGATATCTCTGTACTTCACCAACTTGCAATTTGCTGTATTATTATTCATCCCCAATTGAAGTGAATACGTACAGTACTGCTATAATTTGACTTATACAGAAAAGCCGAATATCTCTTTAAAAAGCTACGCGTGAATATTGTACTGTGGATTTTGGCTAAAGTTGCTTTGATCCATACGGGTGCTTCTGCCTTGAAAGTATACAGCCAAAACCTTGTCAGTGATGAAAACTGACAAACCATAAAACTTATTAAAAATCTTATCAGGGGTAGGCTGAAAACCCCTTGCCTTAAGTACGGGGACGCCACATGCCTACGGAGGGAAACCCTCCTGCAGCAGTGGCTCATGAAAGCCACGAGGCACTGTCTTGAAAAGTTACCTGCGGAGGGAAACCCTCCCCCAGTACTTTTCGCTTTTTAAAGTGCCTGAATCTTCTCCGGAGTTAGTATTAGGAGCGTTGTATACTAATTGAAAACGAGGAGGTGATTTTATTGCCAAAAGTTTATGGCTGTCAGCAAGTATTATTGAACCGTTCATTACTTATTCATCCGGTTCTTGAATATCTTTGTTCTCAAGCTCACAGGTTAACGAATTGTGGAATATATTACGGTCGTCAGGTTTGGTTCAAGGAGCGTAGGTATTTAAAGAAGTTTGACCTGATAAACGAGACGTACAAATTAAAAGAGCGAATTAAACAGTTATGTGAAAAGTACGGCATCAATTTTATTGAAACAGAAGAATCGTATACATCCAAGGCGTCTTTTTTAGATGGTGACGAACTACCGACATTTGGTGCAAAACCCGAAGGGTGGAAACCGTCAGGACGACGCACAAAGCGTGGATTGTACAGAACAGGGTCGTTCCAGACTATCAACGCGGACTGTAACGGAGCCGCGAATATATTACGCAAAGTAGCCACAACACTGAGTTTAGAACTTGGTCGAGTGAGTAGGGGCGCTTTGACACGTCCCACCCGGATCAAAGTCTGGGTGCCAGCTAAAAAGCGAAGCACGGCGGCTTTAGCCCCGTGTTGAGCATCGTTTAGAATCCCCGTCTCTAGCGGGGAGTGTCAACTACTGCTTTAAGCAAAGCTCGTGCATAATACTCAAGGCAATGAAAGACGAGGATAAGACAAAAAAGCAGTTGATTGAAGAGTTAACTGCACTACGCCAAAACTTTTCTCAGTTAGAAGAATTAGCGGCTCAACAACAGCAGACCCAAGAGGCGCTGCGACAGCAACACGAATGGGAACGACGCCAAGTTCAAAAAGAGCAGGCTCTGAATCGAGTGATTCAAAGTATTCGTAATTCTCTGGATTTAGAAACAATTTTTACTAAAGCAGCTTATGAGATTACTCAGCTTGTGAGCGCTGATCGAGTTGAAATTGTGCAATATATCCCTGAACGCCAACTGTGGGTGAATGTCGCTGATTATCGTCGGACTCCAGATTTACCAAGTGCTTTGGGGGTCGAAATTCCCGATGCTGATAATGAAATAGCTACCCGACTTAAGCGATTAGAAGTTGTTGAAATTGAAGATGCGAGTACTTGTTCAGATGAAATCAACCGTAGCTTTGCCGAAACTTATGGGGGAGCATGGTTGCTGGTACCGGTGCACTTTGGCTCTACTATTTGGGGTAGTCTTAGCCTGAAAAGAATTAACCACCCTTTATCTTGGCAGCAGGAGGAAGTGGAATTAACCTGTGCAGTGGCGGATCAAGTGGCGATCGCCATTCAGCAATCCACCCTCTTGTTGCAGCTACAAACCGAACTTACCGAACGCAAACTGGTAGAAGCTACTTTGCAAGAAAAGCAGTATTTTATTGAGCGGATTGTTGAAACAAGCCCCGATATCATCTATGTCTACGACTTAGTTGAACAGCGCAACATTTATATAAACAGACAAATGCTTGAGATTCTTGGCTACGCTTCCCAAGAAATTAAAGCCATGAGAGAGGCAGTATTGCCAAATCTCGTTCATCCAGATGACATGGGACGAGTGAGCGAACATCTCAAACGCTTTGAAACTGTTAAGGATGGTGAACTTCTCGAAATAGAGTACCGAATGAGAGATGTCAATGGTGAGTGGCGTTGGTTGCGTAGTCGAGAGACTGTGTTTGCGAAAAATGCAGACGGTTTGCCTGTGCAGATTTTGGGCATAGCCGGTGACATTACCGAACGCAAGCTAGCAGAAGCAGCCATTTCCTTTCAAGCGCATCTGCTATCAGCGGTGGAACAGGCTGTGATTGCTACAGATTTGGACGGAAGAATTATATACTGGAATCGCTTTGCAGAAAAACTCTACGGCTGGTCAGCGTTGGAAGTCATCGGTCAAAATGTCTTAGAAGTCGTTACTGCTGAGACTTCACAAGAGCAAGCCGTTGAAATTATGTCCCACCTACAGCGCGGTGAATGTTGGTCTGGGGAATTTCTGGTTCGGCGTCGAGACGGCACTTTGTTCCCAATCTTAATTACTGATTCGCCCATATACGATGATAAAGGCGTGCTAGTTGGCATTGTTGGCATTTCTATTGACATCACTGAACGCAAACAGGCTATTACAGCGCTGCAAGAAAGTGAAGAACGATTTCGCACTATGGCAGACACAGCCCCAGTGATGATATGGATGACTGGGACTGATAAGCTTTGTAATTATTTTAATAAGAGCTGGTTAGAATTTACGGGACGCGCACTAGAACAAGAACTAGGTAATGGTTGGGCAGAACTTCTCCATCCCGACGATTTACAACTTTGCATAGAGACTTACACAACTGCATTTGATACTCGCCGCAGTTTCACTATGGAACATCGCTACAGGCGTTTTGATGGTGAGTATCGTTGGCTATTTGATACAGGCATCCCAAGGTTTCATTCAAACGGTAGTTTTGCTGGTTACATTGGTTCCGGCATTGATATCACAGAGCAAAAGCAGATGCTCCAAGCATTGCAAGACAGTGAAGCACGATTGAGGTTAACCCTAGACGCAGCTCGCATGGTGACTTGGGACTGGAACATTACAACCAATAATGTTGTGGATTATAACCCAATGGAACCGCTCTGTGATCTTCCGTTAGGCTGCAATGAGCATACATTTGAAGCTTTTCTCGATGCTGTTTATTTTGAAGATCGCGATCGCGTCGTTGCTGCTATAAAAGATGCTATTGACAATAAGAAAGATTATGAAGTTGAATTTCGATTGGTATCACCTGATAATGCGCTGCATTGGATAGGAAATAAAGGGCAAGTCTACTATGACCAAACTGGGAAACCAGTACGTATGGTCGGTGTAGGAATGGACATCACCGATCGCAAACAATCTGAACAAAAAATCCGCGAACAAGCGACTTGGCTTGATGTCGCGACAGATGCCATTATAGTCAGAGATTTAGAAAACAAAATTGTCTTTTGGAACAGAAG
>NZ_QMEB01000294.1 GCF_012912135.1 Brasilonema bromeliae SPC951
CATCAAAACTATATGAATTATTAGTTTTCTTTGTAGCAATTGAAGATGCAGCACTAGTTCCAAGTTGGTTTGAAGATGAAGTTGGAGGTGCAGAAGCAAGTGATTTAACTTCAGGATCACCTGATTTGCTTAAGTTTATTACTCTGGTTGTACTTTGTTCGTTTTCTAAATTAATCGTAAAATTTTGAGTTGGGTAACCAGCTTTACTTAAATTGACAGCAACATCACCTTTACTAGGAATTTGAACTTTAGCATAACCATTATTATCAGTTTGTTTCATTTCAGGCGCACCTTTAGAAGAGACTCGAAGTTTTACCCCCGGTAAAACTTCCCCTTGTTCAGTTTGTGTAATGAGTTCAACCTCTTGCTTTTGCACTACACCAACTTCTGGTTGCAACCTAATCAAACCCCTGATTTCTGGTACTGTTGCTACTGTAGCAACAGTACCAACAATAGCTAAAATAAAGCCCCATTTAGTAAAGTTAAACTTCTTTCTGTTTTGGCTTTTGGTGTTTTGGCTCATGGTTTTGTTCTGGATTGAGTTGTTATTTTACCTGTCATACAGTTAGCGATAAGGCGTACGCTCAATTTCTTAACCAGCGACGAAGAGCTTGGCTAAGATGTCAAATGACGTCTAAGTATTTATTATGCAGTATCTTTCGCAGTAGTCCGAGAAAATCCGGATAAATAAATTTTTGATTCTTAAAGATTTATTTACTTTTTGCTCAGTAAATCTATATAGCGGGTTGCAAGCGAGCGAGGTACAGTAAAAACAATGAGCGAGCAGTACATACTTTCTTTGAAAAGAAAAGCATATTCACCAGACAATCGTGATAAATAATAAACTGCTACTTCAACCTACTTTAATGGAATAAAACCTACTCGCTGGACAATTTGTTGTCCACTAGGGGAGATAGCAAAGTCAATAAATTGTTTTGCCCCTGGACTGGTTTTACGCGGTACAACTAAATAAACGACTCGACTAATAGGATAAGTACTATTTTTAATGGCAGTTTGATCAGTAGGAGAAATTCCATTTATAGAAACAATACGAACCGTTTTTTGATTTTCTAACTGAGAAACTGTGCTGTAAGTGATGCCATTATCACCTAAGGCACGTAATAGCGAAGTCGTTTCATCTTTCTTGATTGTGGTGAAGTTTGTGCTATCAGGTGCAAATGACTCTTCTAAGAGCACAACTTCCTGAAAGAATGTATATGTACCACTATCTGGAGAGCGATTAATAACTTTTATTGGTAGGTTTGGACCTCCTACTTGTGACCAGTTAGTGATTTTTCCTTGAAAAATCCCCTTCAATTGTTCCATAGTCAATTCCCCTTTATATGGGTTGTTGACGCCTACTGCTATAGCCAAAGCATCGCGGGCAATTGGAACTTGTACGAGTCCAGCTTGTGCTTCATCAGATTTTAGGGGACGTGAACTCGCTGCTATCAACACTTTGCCGTCTCTTAAGTTTTGAATCCCTTTATTGGTGCCATTGGGACTACCATCTGGTAAGCCATAAGTTGTGGGCAAGGAAGGATTCAC
Source organism: Brasilonema bromeliae SPC951 (assembly GCF_012912135.1). GTDB lineage: Bacteria > Cyanobacteriota > Cyanobacteriia > Cyanobacteriales > Nostocaceae > Brasilonema > Brasilonema bromeliae. The sequence goes on from NZ_QMEB01000294.1 coordinate 1,549, forward strand.
CGGATTAAACGCAATTTGCAGCTGCTTGATCAAAGCGACTATCGTGACGCTACCATCAATTGTGAGCACGCTTGGGTTGGGCAGACTGGTATCCAAGTTTGATGTGTCAAAAGTTGCACTAGGTTGGGATGTGGCAGCTTGCTGTTCAGAAGAATTGGCAGAAGGTTGAGTCTGTTGTTTGGACGCAAAAGGTAAGCTATTCCGGAAGAACCACACACCAAACCCTAAAAGCCCTAGAGTGATGAGCAGAGATAGCACCAAGGTGAAAGTTTCTTGATTATTACTTTTATTAGCCATAAGGAATATCAATTATTGGGACTTTGTAAATTAGTATGGTCTAGGTGGTGGTTAGTATTCCCTAGAACGCCGCTTCAGCTATCAACAAATGCGCCGAATGAACCGCCATCTCTATGCTACAAAAGTCTTTACGTATGTGGTGTGATCGCTTCTTCAATCTCAATGTTTGCAAATTCATCAGATTCAAGCTTTTTGCGATATTCCTATTGAGTTAAGGCGTTAACGATTTTTAAGTAAATTTAAAGACACAACACTTTTGTAAAAATCGCTTGGGAATATCTAGACTCTCTCCCCAATGTTGATGAATGTAGGAAGCATGTAGAGATGGAAGCAAATTCCATCCTTCATATCCTGTGGATTCTTCGCAATCGTAACGATAAGTTTGAAACAAGGGTGAATTGGGAGTTGGGATTAACCGGGAACGATGAAACTCGTGCCCGTAAACGGTTGTACCTGCAGGTACTAACAAACCATCCTGTAAAGCAACTGCTCGACGATACCCTAAGGTAAGACGCCCACCCATTACGGCTGTTGTGGGCAATACTCCTACCATTGACCAAGATTTCTCCTCAAAATCGACGATTTCCTCGCATAGATACATTAATCCGCCACATTCAGCAATGGTAGGCATTCCAGAGAGAATTGCTGTTTTCACTGCATCGCGGGTGGTGCTGTTTTGGGCTAGTTGTTGGGCAAAGACTTCTGGAAAACCACCACCAAAATACATCCCTTGCACGTCTTGTGGTAATCCAGGGTCTTCTAAAGGACTCCAAAAAACCAGTTCTGCACCCAACTGCTGTAGCAAGTCAAGATTGTCTTGGTAGTAGAAATTGAAAGCGCGATCGCGCGCTACAGCAATCCTTACACGAACAGGTGTAGGTGAAAAGATAGGCAAAGAACTTCTCCCCTGCTCCTCTGCTCCCCTGCTCCTCTGCTCCCCTGCTCCTCTGCTCCCCTGCTCCCCTGCTCCCCTTGTCTGCAACAGTGGTAACAAGCGTTCCCAGTCAAAGCAAGTATTTCCCAAATGGGCAAGTCGGTCAATTAAAGCTTGTAGTTGAGGAAGTTCTGCTGTAGGTACTAAACCCAGGTGTCGATCTGGTATTGTAATATTCTCCTCACGCCGTAGCACCCCAAGAATCGGTAGTTGGAGAGGTTCTAGGGCATCTTTGAGGAGGGAGAGATGGCGATCGCTTCCCACTCGATTTAACACCACCCCAGCAATTTTGATTTCTTGGTCAAATGAGCAATAACCGTGTGCGATCGCAGCCACAGAACCAGACAACCGACTGCAATCTATCACCAATACGACAGGTAAATTCAGTAACCGCGCTATATGAGCCGTACTAGCAAAATCATTTGCCCCTCCCCTCAGAAAGGTCAGGGGTTGGGGTGGGGTAACTCCATCAAACAGCCCCATGACTCCTTCTATCAGAGTATATTCACATACTTGCGAGTTATAAGTAAAACATTGCTTGATGTATTCTTCTGATGTCAGCACTGGGTCTAAATTGCGACTGGGACGACCTGTCACGTGCTGATGAAACATCGGGTCGATGTAATCTGGACCAACCTTGAAAGATTGTACTTGTGTACTTCGTTGACACAAAGATGCCAAAAGGGTGAGCGTGACTGTCGTCTTACCCACCCCGCTGCGTTCTCCTGCAATAACTAGAGCCATAAAGAAGTTAAAAGTTAGCAAAAAAGAACGATCAAACACAGTTGTCAGAACTCAGAATTAATTATAAACACAGGTTGACCCTTCGATTTCCTTCGACTGTGCTCAGGATCAATCCTTACAATTCTGTACAACTGGGTTTCTCATCTTGTTCACAAGCCCTCCTACACTAGTAGGGTGTGTTGTCGCACAGCGCAACGCACCATCAATAATTTTCGGTGCGTTAGGACTAACGTCCATAACGCACCCTACCGGATTAAAGCTGAGCTACTTGCGGTTTGAAACGTTAAATCAAGAGGATTTCATCCGTGGGGATATTCTGCGTTTTGCGTTCTTCTTAAAGATCTTGACTTTTATACAAAATTGTGTATATACCTCATCCTTATCCCCTCTCCTTGATAAGGAGAGGGGTGCCCGTGAGGGCGGGGTGAGGTCTTAACGACTAACTTTTTGCTTCCAACTTGAGCATATGAGCTGTTTGAGCGAGACTTTCTTCAAAGAGTGCTTCATGACCCCAGCGTTGCACCTGCTGACTAAGTAAAACTTCTGCTTTTTGCTCGGAAAGTGAAGTCACTTGTTGAAACACACCACTAGCCTGGGCACCACCTTGTGTTTCCATCCGCATACAACCACCTGTTTCTGAACAGATGAGAGTCCCGCAGTTTGCCTGTGGATTTGTGGAACTTAAGCGCAAGGCAATTAAATCACCAGGAATTTCACCCGCATCGCCAACAGGGACTCCTGCTAACTCTGCTTCTATTTGCCGTTGATCCTGTGCAACGAACTGAATTTTGGTGATGTCATAATCTCCAGTTTCTTTTTGATAAGAAACCGGATGCCATTGTAAACGACTTGCCAGCCAACCCAAATACATTAGCGCTTGTACGGAGTTGCCTTTTTCATAATCTATGTTAACTCTGTCAATTTCTACCAGGGCAGCACGACGTTGGGGTGCGTCGTAGGCTTCAGCTGTTAATTCCTGCCATCCCGAGAGACGACGCCAATTCAGGTCAGCGAGTGGAATATCAGATTCTACCAACTCTTGCAAGTTGAGCAAATCAGTTTCTGCCTTGTTAAAGTTGCAGGAGTCCACAATAACGTTATTACACACTGCCGATAATCGCTTGAACAAGGGGTTGTTGAGGTCTGGTGTTGCTTTCCACCAGAGAAACTTGGGCAAGCCACCAATTAACAATGCCTGAATCATGCCACCGACTCGTTCTAAAGCAGCAGCCGTTCCTGTTAAAGTAATGTATTCGCAGCACACGAGTGTACTTGCGGACTGCTTTTGGATTGGGCAGTAGGCAGAAACTTGAGCCTTCACCCCTACATCTTCGCCTGCTATTGGAGTCAGGGCAATAATGCGACAGGGGTTGCGGATGGCAATTTCATCAGCAATTCGGGGACTGCTGCTGGCATCTGGAGTATAAGACGCACTACCAGAACCGTTTTCAGCTGTAGCTGCGCCGTGACGTTTGGAGAGTTCTTCGCGTAAGACAGCAAGGGTTTCCTCTGTTGCTGTTCCAGTCTCTGTTAAACCGTGGGTTTTCTGCACTTCTCGCAGTGCGGCTTCCATCTGCGGACCGAAAATGCCATCAATTGGACCTTTGTAAAGTCCCAAAGCAGCCAATAGATACTGGGTTTCCTCAGGTTCGTAAACTATCAAAGTAAATGTTGTGGCGCGAGTGGCAGCAGGAAGTGCACCATCTTCACCAGCAATACCGTAACTTTGCCAAATGCGACTCAGTTCCGCTTCAATATCTGTTAGCGAAACATCTTTGGGAGCCTGAAGTGAAAAAATTGTAGGAGCTTGGGAAGTCATAACAATTGAAGTATTAAGTATTAAGTTATGAACTATGAGTTGCACCAAGGATAAAGGAGAGAAAATTTTATTTCTATCCTTTACCCTTAATTGTTCTATAGTCTGCGCCAGCGGCGACCATCTTGGTTAATTAACAACTCCGCTTCGGCTGGTTCCCAAGTGCCAGCTTCATATCGGGGAACGGACGCCGGGTCACTTGGCGTATCCCAAACGGAAAGGATTGGTGTCACCACCCGCCAAGCAGCTTCCACTTCGTCAGCCCGTGTGAATAATGTCTGGTCGCCCATCATACAATCTAAAAACAGGCGATCATAGGCATCGGAAGTTGCTTGGATACCAAAAGAACCATAAGTAAAGTCCATGTCAACGGAACGGGTACGGAATGCCGCTCCTGGCATCTTGACTTCAAAGCGTAGAGAAATTCCTTCATTAGGCTGAATCCGCATTGCCAAAATGTTACCAGCCATTTGTTGGGCAGCAGATGGAAACATCCGAGAAGGAACTTCGCGGAAGTGGATCGAAATCTCACTGACTTTTTTTGGCATCCGCTTACCAGTACGCAAGTAGAACGGAACTCCTTGCCAGCGCCAGTTATCAACCAGAAACTTCACCGCCACGTAGGTGGGGGTTGTGGAGTTTGGATTCACTCCTGGTTCTTCATGATAACCAGGCACGGGTTTACCCTTCATCCACCCAGCACTATACTGACCCCGTACTGCAGAACGGTGGAGATTTTGGACATCAGCTAGTCGGGTGGCTTGGAGCACCTTCACTTTTTCCGTACGGATGCTGTCGGCATCTAAGGAATTGGGAGGCTCAATCGCGCTCATGCAAAAAAGTTGCATCAAGTGGTTTTGCAACATATCCCGCAGTGCACCGGAGCTTTCATAGTATCCAGCTCTGTCTTCAACCCCCACGGTTTCTGCTACAGTAATCTGAACGTGATCAACAAATTGGCGATTCCATAAGGGTTCAAAAATCGCGTTGGCAAAACGAAACACCAGTAAATTCTGAACTGTTTCTTTGCCGAGGTAGTGGTCAATCCGGTAGACTTGCTCTTCTTTGCAATATTTCTGCACCACTCGGTTCAGACTTTGGGCTGAAGCCAAGTCCCGACCAAAGGGTTTTTCAATGACTAGACGATGTTTGTAGGGATCTTCCAGCATTCCCCCTGAGCCAAGCTGCTTGATCGCTTCTGGAAAGAAATTCGGTGCAACAGACAGGTAGAACATCCGGTTTCCCCGTGTTCCCCTTTTTTCGTCTAACTCACCCAAGAAATTCTTGAGTTTCTGATAACTTTCGGGCTTGTCGATATCACCAGAGCAATAGAACAGACCTTGGGAGAAGTCTTGCCAGAGTTCCTCCGCACCGACACCGCCATGAGCTTCTTCCATGCCCTTGCGCATTTGTTCGCGGAAGTATTCGTGGCTCCAGTCGCGACGTGCTACGCCAACAATGGTGATTTCTGGTGGAACGCGTCGTTCTTGTCGCAGTTTGTACAGTGCTGGGACTAGTTTGCGCCAAGTCAGGTCACCGGAAGCACCAAAGATAATTATAATCTGAGGTTCCGGCATCCGTTGCTGTTGCAGACCAACCCGCAGGGGATTTTCTAGCAGACTGACCATAACAATTTTGGATTTCTGATGGAGATTTGCAATGAGAGATTGGGGAACTTGTCCCTTTTGGGGATTAGGGACAATAGAAATTGTTAGTCGTTAGTTATCAAGCAATACAGTTCAGTTAAGGATAATTGTAGGTTGGGGAGCCAGCGCGAATGACGGCTTTCCGCTCTCACAGCAAGTCTGGCGTTTGAGGAA
>NZ_QMEB01000295.1 GCF_012912135.1 Brasilonema bromeliae SPC951
GGTATAGGGGTGTAGGGGTGTAGGGGAATGATTTATTCGTTGGTTCCCACAACTTTGGAAAAAGAAACGGTAAGAGTGTTTTACTTTCTTCCCCTTACACCCTTACACCCTCACACCCTCACACCCTTAGTTTCGGTCAAGTCTTTTGTCTAAATTTGTGAGAATTTCGATGATGTGCGAATAAATTGAGCAAACTCCCCATCTTCAAATGTCTCTTCCCAGTTGGTGGGTAGACGATGGGGGTTCGGATTATCTTTCGTAGGTACACACAGAAAAATGTACTCACACTTAATCCCATCTAGTTTGGTTTCCGGTGTCACGCCCCAGTTCCCGATGTATGCGCCTGTAAGAGTTGCACCTCTAAAATCAGTTCTATCTAATTGTGCTCTTGTCAGATTGGCTCTAGAAAAATCAGCATTTTGTAAGTTAGACTCATTCAGCACAGTTGCAACTAAACTAGCATCTGTGATATTTGCTCCTTGCAAATTGATACCTTGCAGATTCCAGCCATCAAAATTTTGGTTTTGTAACTCTTTTGTCACCAGTAATTGTCTGATCTTTTCATCTTTAAGATAAGTTGTCCTAATATCAGCCAGATTCAGCTTTTTCGCCTGAAACCAACAGGTACGTGCCAGGATAGATTTTTTGAAGGTAGTGTTTTTCAGTCTTGCCTGCGTAAAATCCGCATCAGTTAAATCACTTTCTTGAAAACTGGTGCCGTGTCCTGTCACCAAACCAAGAGCAATATTGCCAATCCAGCTTTGCTTATCATCTTGATATAAGCCACGGCAACTCACATCAGCAGACACAATTAATGTTAATATTGCTACTGCTGATGCTGGTATTGCTGCGACGACACCACCTATCTTTGCAGCGGCTACAACTACTACTCCCGCTACAGCCCCTGCGACTGACACTGTCAGCGCTACTGCCAATAACCCAGCGATAAATCCTGCCACCACCGCCGCCCCGGATATAACCACTAGCCCTGTTGCAGACACTATAACTGCCACAGCCCCAGTGACGACTACCGTTACCACAGCTGCCAATTCCATCACCCGTGTCTGAGTGCCTGTCCCAACCCATGCTACAGCCACTATCCCAGCCCATACGACTGCTGCAAGCCCAGTTCCTATGACAGCCGCTGCCAAAAACCCACAGGCTGCTGCAACTCCTCGGCGCATAGAGATGAGAAAAAAGATTAACAATATTATTGAACTGATGACAGTAACATAAGTATTTTGACGGTTGCCATCAACTAGAATAAATCCTAGCAACGAACCACCAACAGCCGATAGCAATCCAGATACTGTCGATAGCAGTAACGCAAATATGACTAAGGCAAATGCCCAACGGCGTTGTAGTCCTGCTTGCGCATGGCTGAAGTTGGCTCCTCTGAGGGTGGCACCTGTAAAGTCAGCACCTCGGATATCGCAATAAGAGAAGTCCGTACCTGTTAAGTCTTGCCCTTTGAAGGATTTGCCTCTGAGCTTAGCACTGCGGTAGTTTTGAGCCACGTTTAATTACAATTAAATTGGGTACCTTTAACTACTAGTTGTAGGATATCAGTTTTTGGCAGGTTTAGATAACTGTGATGTGTCTCAATACAACCACAGTGATAAGCTGTTGCGCATTAAAAATGCACAACAGCAAGGCAGAAGGCAGACGGCAGAAGGCAGAAGGAAAGAGGGTTTTAATGATTGATTAGACTACAAGAATATGCAAATTAAAAGCGCGACAGCTTATACGGACATTCTGCTGGGTGATGCGCCTGGAAAATAAAGCCAATTTGACTGGGAACCTGTATCAGTTGCTTGTGACTAGCAGTCAACAATTTCCGCCCCAGAACTTTGAGGTTATCTTCCTGCAACCAGCGTTTTGATCTGTTGAAAAGAATTTATCCTCAGTCAATTAGTTCCCGTCAGATGATTTGGAAATGATGGTGTAGCCACTAACATACTGTTGACCAGTCGGTAATGTCGTCCAAGTCCACTCAATGTCCTCATCTTCATCAAGTTCAACATTGAGGACTTGAGTCGTCGGTAGTTGTGCAGGTAAAACACCAATCGGTTGAGGTGCAAATATTGTCCGTTTGGAAAAGCTAGAACTGGCTACTGAATGATTCACCATCATGAAAACCTCCTTGCATACTTTTCTAGTTTATCGTCCGTCCGTTGCAACGGGAGTTAGGTGTCATTTAGCTTCTTCGCCGTAAGCCCCGCACCATAACTGTACTCAGTTTGGTGTGGGTAGTTCACTGGACCAAAACTTTTGGGAGCATCCCAATGCATGCAAAAAAACAGTAGTGGGAGCATCTTGCTCCCTAGTTTGTGACCTCAGCGGGCTAGAAGCCCACACTACAAAATAAAATAAATTTACACAATTGCCCAAGGATAACGATGTTTACCAGAATTGATGAGATACTTCCCAAAGTATTTAAGATCTCCGTTTCTACTAACAAGAACTTTGTCTTCAGTCAGTTTCTCATCTTAGATGAGTGTCACATGCTCATTCACACAGGACACTCGAAATGGTTTAATGCCATTTATGAGCTAGTATCATCAGTATGCAATCCGACTGAAATCCGTTACGTTGCCTTTTGTCACCTTGAAGCTGATGAGTGTGGAGCATTAAATCAATGGCTGGAAGTTTGTCCAGAAGCTGTTCCGCTTGTCAGTCCGCTAAATCGAGCTAATATTGACGATATTGCGATCCGAAAAGCCCACGTTTTGAAGAATAACAAAAGCGTTTCCTTAGGATCGAAGAACATTACCCTAATCGAGACGCCTCATTTCCCACATGGTTGGGAGGGATGTCTGTTCTACGAACCGCAAGATTGTGTGCTTTTCTGTTCTGACTTAGCAGCTCACAATGGTCATTTTGACACACCACTCACCAATGAGGATTTGACAGAGTCAGTCATCAAGTTTCAGCGTCAACTAGGATTTATGGTTGAGGGAAAGACATTCACTCGCGGAATCGAAGCTATCAAGAAGCTTCCTATTAAGTACCTTGCTACAATGCACGGTTCAGTGATTTACGGAGACAGCATTGTGAAAATGCTCCACGAACTCCAAGTAAATTTTGGAGTTCCAGAAACTTTTTGAGCTGATGACATTGGTTAACTGATCGCAACAAAACTCAAAGTAGAGAACAAGAACGCTGCAAAGCTTTCTTCAGTAACACCATGTACTCATCATCACTGACCCCATAAGCACCAAACCTCTCCAAATGGGGATTCATCATTTGAGCATCAAACATCACAAATCGCTTTTTCCGCAACATTTCTACTAACTTCACCATCGCCACCTTTGAACCTTCCGGGATGCGGTAAAACATCGACTCCCCAATAAAAGCACCCCCAATCACAATTCCTAAAATTCCCCCAGCCAGTTCATCCCCTTGCCAAGTTTCAAAACTATACGCCCAACCCGTCTGGTAAAGTTCCCAATAAATTTCTTTTAACTCTGGTGAAATCCAAGTTGATTCTCGGTTAGCACATCCAGCTACGACAGCTTTGAAATCGCGGTTAATCGCAACGCTAAAACGCTCTTGATTCAGAACACGCTGTAGGGACTTGGGATAGCGAAATCTTTGATCTAAAGGAATGAGAGTGCGATCGCGACTCCCATACCACCCCAAGACATCATTCTCATCAGCCATGAGAAAATAACCTTGAGCATAGCCTTGAATAATAGTCGCAACATCATATTTCATAGAAATAAGGAATATACATAGTTTGTAGTCAGCCCTACCGCGACTACTACAAACCTCTTTAATATAAAAACAAGAGAAAATGACGCAACCCATTCCACCGATCACCCTACCACCACCTCAAGATCCGATGCTTGAAGGAAAATGGTTACAGCAACGCTTGCATCAGTGGCTGGATGAAGAATTTATCCCAGAAGCAATCAATCAGATAATTGCCGAAAGGGCAGCACAAATTTTTGTACGCCAACGCATGGAAGGAGAAAACGACTTGGGTTCTCTGGTTATTGCCATTGTTACAGAGATGCAGTCGTTTGATTTTTCCAAAAGTTTCTACGGTGAGTTTGCTATTGCTAACGCCGTTAGCGACTTACTCTTAGAAAGTTTGGGGATTGACAAGTGTTGTGGGCAATAAATAGGCAATAAATAATTTATGTCCTTTGTCGTTCGTCATTAGTCCTTGGTTCTTTGTCTAAAGCTAATGACTAATGACTAATGACTAATGACTCACCACTACCAACTAGACTTAACAACTCCGGGTAAAAGACCTTCGTGTGCCCATTCCCGCAGAACATTACGAGATAGCCCAAAGTCGCGGTAAACTCCTCTGGAACGACCCGTTAACCAGCAACGGTTACGGTGGCGGCTAGGAGCGCTATTGCGGGGTAGCTGTTGAATTTCACGGTGAATTTCCAACTTATCAAGAGGAGATTCTGCTTCTCTAAATTCTTCCAGCAGTGCTTCCCGTTTTGCAGCGTATTTAGCCACCAATTTGGCGCGTTTTTTCTCGCGCTCAATCAAACTCTTTTTTGCCATAATGTTAGTGATTTATTGAAAGACAGCATTTTCCATTCTATATAATCCCACGTCTAGTGACCAAAGTCTCTTTTAGACAGGGTCTGTAGGTCTAGATTCCTAAGCTTCCTTAATTTTTGCCTTGACAGTTACTTGTGGTACGTTAAAAGCAGAAGGACACAGGTCAGCTAATTTACAAGTATCACAAGCAGGCGATCGCGCTTTACAAATCGCACGACCATGATAAACCAGCCGAATAGACCAATTTTCCCAATCTGCTTGAGGCAATAGACCCATCAAATCTCGTTCAATACGGATGGGGTCTGTGTGTTCAGTTAACCCCAAACGCTCACTCAGACGTTTCACATGAGTATCCACCGTCACCCCAACATTAATTCCATAAGCATGAGCAAGCACGACATTTGCTGTCTTTCGCGCCACACCTGGAAGCCGCAACATCTGTTCCATCTGCTTGGGGACATGACCGCCAAACTCATTGATAATCATTCGACAAGCAGCTTGAATATTCTTTGCCTTATTGCGATAGAACCCTGTGGAACGCACGCTTGTTTCTAACTCTGTCAAATCAGCATTTGCCAGAGTTGCTGCATCCGGAAATTTACTAAATAAGCCTGGTGTCACTAGATTCACCCGTTCATCCGTACACTGAGCCGAGAGAATCGTAGCCACCAGCAACTGTACAGGAGTTGAGTAGTTTAAAGAGCAAGTTGCATCTGGATAAAGACGCTTCAGGCGAACTAGAATTTCTAGCGCCCGTTGCTTCTTAGATGACTGTTTGCGGATACTCATTACTGGAATAATCTTTGCACCCACTCCAATTGGGTAGTTTCTTTGACGATGAGAAAAATTCCTAGTCCTAAAAGTATCACCAAACCAGTTTGCATGACACCTTCTTGAACACGATTCGGTAAGGGTTTACCGCGCAAACCTTCAATTACCAGAAAGGCGAGTTGTCCTCCATCTAAAGCTGGTAAAGGCAAAATGTTGATAAAAGCCAAGTTAATGCTGATCAAAGCACCAAAGAACAACAAATTGCTGATATCGTTCTGAGCCCAGCTTGCACCAATCTCCACAATTTTAACTGGACCAGCAACTTGGTTTGCTGTTTCGCGGAAGTTAGTAATTAATTGTCCAAAACCTTGAGCTGTCTTGACCAGAATCTGCTGAAATTGTGTAGCGCCAATTTTTAATGCTTCGACCGGGTTTGTCGCGCGACGATGCACGATTTTCTGATTAGGAGAAAGGCGCACACCTATGCTACCCTCTCCCTTAGCATTAGCTTCAGGAGTCAGATTGACAGACAGTTTTTGATCGCCACGGGCGATTGTCAAATTAATTTGCTTGCCTAAATTACCTTTGATGATTTCTGTGAAAGCTTTTAACTCTTGTTCAGAAGTCCCAAAAGTTCTGTCATCAGCAGCTAAAATGACATCTCCAGGCTGAAGACCTGCTTTCGCAGCAACAGAAACTGGTTGTGAAATTAATTCTGGGACGAGAATCCCGTTTTGGGGTGGTTGTGGGATGTTTACCCCTACAACACCCACCTGTGTCACAAGCAGGAAGTAGGCAAATATTAAATTTGCTATCACTCCTGCGCTAATCACAATCGCCCGATCTAAAATAGGGCGGTTACGTAAAAGATTTGGGTCTTCAGGAGGAATATCGCTATCTGGGTCATCGTCAGGAAAACCGACAAACCCACCCAGAGGAAAAGCGCGGAGAGCGTATTCAGTTTGTGCTCCTTGATACTTCCAAATCACCGGACCAAAGCCCAAAGAAAAGCGATTGACGTAAATCCCTTGGGATCTTGCTGCAATAAAATGTCCAAACTCATGCACCAGGATCAAAACAGCCAAGACTGCGATCGCTGCTAAACCCGCAAGAAATGACATAGATAAAGAATTAATGAACTGCGAAAGGCTATACTTCTTTTCATTTTAAGGTGTGTCTAGAGAAGACGACGCTGCAAAGGTCGAAAAAGCCGCCCATCAAATTGAGAAAAATTGGTACAACTTTTCCGAAAGCACAACTTACGCAGGTGTAGATTTCAATGGTACTATCTATGCCCAATAAAATCTCTTACTAATGATAGATGTTATTGTTCTAACTAAGATTCTATCTCCTTTTCTGCCTTACCTACTCAAACTAGGAGATAAAGCAGCAGAGGAAGCAGCAAAAAAACTTGGTGCAGATAGTTGGGAAAAAGCGAAAGTTATTTGGGTTAAACTCCATCCCAAAGTGGAAGCTAAACCATCAGCCCAAGAAGCAGTTCAGGATGTAGCGCAAGCGCCTGAGGACGAAGATGCTTTAGCCGCACTGCGTCAGCAACTTAAGAAGTTACTCAAGGAAGATCCAACGTTAGAAAGCGAACTCACTCGCCTTCTGACGGAAGCCGAAGCACCCCAAAGTCGTGGAAACATCAATATTGCTGGAGACGTTAAAGGTGTTTCTGCATACGACATTTCCGGAGGAAGTATCACTCAAGGAAACATTAGTTAGAGATAAGGGAACAGGGAACAGGGAACAGGGAACAGGAAACAGTGACCAGTGAACAGTAAACAGTGAACAGTAAACAAGGGGTGGACGAGTCCGTTTCCTACCTGA
>NZ_QMEB01000296.1 GCF_012912135.1 Brasilonema bromeliae SPC951
GGTGGGTACTGCCCAAATTTTCTTTGACATAAGTTGCTCTTTATGGTATATACTTAAACTTTCTATTAGTCGTCGGTAGTCATAGTCTCCTCATCCTGAGAATACGGCATAGTTGGGTTGTGAACCGTGGAAAGCTGAGAGATCAAGAAACTAGAATTTACAATTATTTTTTTTTAGGAAATTGAGAATTATCCTCACTAGAAGCTTCTGGTAATAGTTGTTGACGTCCATTACGAATGATTCGCAACATATCCTGAAGATTCTGCTCAATATTTTCTAGCACGCCGTCAGCATAGTCATCAGCCCCTTGTTCAATTGCTTCTGCTTCTGCGACAGCTTGACGCTGTATTTCTTCTATTTCTTGCTGACAGGCGCGTCGTTTGCGGTCAATTTCTTCAAGAGTGTCTTGCATCATCTGCTCACATTCTTCTTGAACTTGTCGGCGCAGTTCAGCGGCTTCGCGTTGTGCTTGTCTGAGGATATCGCTTTCATCCAAGATTTGCGATCGCTTGGCTTGCGCTGCATCAACAATTTGTTGCCCATATTCTTCTGCTTCCAGAAGGATTTCCTCCTTTTGTTGGATGATTGCTGCTGCTTCCTGAAAAACTTCAGGTAAAGAAAGCCGTATTTCATCAAGCTGATCAAGCAGCTTGTCTTCATCTACTATCGTGCGTCGCGTCAGTGGAATGTTGAAACCAGCAAGAATCATCTCCTCCAAGCGGTTGAGTTCCATCTGTATGTCTACACTTGTTGTTCGCGTAGCATCTGGATTTTCGGATATTCCTGCAGGAAACTCTTGCGGGGGAGGACTGCTTCCGTTGTGATTTAGTTCGATACGGGATGGTTTTGGGCGTAGCATTGGTAAATATCTAAAGCAACGTGCGGGGGGACAAGATGATCAACAGAGCCACCAAACTTAGCAATCTCTTTCACCACACTACTACTTAAAAAACTATATTCATTTGACGTTGCGAAGAAAACAGTTTCAATATCATAAGAAAGGGTTTTATTTGTGTGAGCCATCTGAAGTTCTACTTCAAAGTCAGAAATTGCTCGTAAACCGCGCAATAGCACTTGTGCACCACGCATTTGGGCATAGTTTACGGTCAAACCGGCAAAAGCGTCTACCTCCACATTCGTGAGATGTTTTGTACTTAGACGAATTTGTTCTAGCCGTCTTTCCACTGTAAACAGGGGAGTTTTGTTCGGATTCCGCAATACGGCGACAATCACTTGAGCAAACAAACGACTGCCGCGTTGGATAATGTCAAGGTGTCCTAAAGTCACAGGATCGAAACTTCCTGGATAAATGGCAATCATAATCACAAGTGCCTCACAGTTGTTTAGGTGATTATATCTAACCAATCGTGATTTGTAACAAAGTACAAGTTCTCAGTTATAAATTCAAGATGTTAGTCTTTGTAAGCTTTAACGCATTTGCTGCCATAGTTTTATTTATCGACTTTCAAAATAAAAATTTGGATAAATACACTACCCATACTGCCTTCTCTACTCACAGCGATCTAAAATCAATAGTTTGGCTTTTGCAACAATTTTTGACTGTCGTTCCCCTAAGCCCTGTTCCCTGTTCCCTGTTCCCCGTTCCCTGTTCCCTGTTAAGAGTGTTTCTTTCATCGGTAACGAGTTACAATCACTACCCGTAAAGCGCTGTTAACAAGCACAACTTAAATCTACATTACCTTTTTTTAGTCTTCTAGGTACTTTTACATGCTGGATATTTCCACTTTGCCCTTGGCATTTGAATTTTCTTCTCCAGGACCGATTCTGGTGAAAATAGGACCATTAACAATCCGTTGGTATGGCTTTTTAATTGCTTCAGCAGTATTGATTGGCGTTTGGCTTTCCCAAAAACTGGCAAAGCACCGTAACGTTAATCCAGATTTAATTAGCGATTTGTCAATTTGGCTGGTTCTTGGGGCAATTCCAGCAGCACGGATATATTACGTTTTGTTTCAATGGTCAGAATATGTCCAGCACCCAGAACGCATTATTGCGATTTGGCAAGGAGGGATAGCAATTCACGGGGCAATTATCGGTGGTGTTACCGCAGCATTAATATTCGCCAAAAGAAACCAGATTTCTTTCTGGCAATTGGCTGACTTGGTGTCTCCTTCGCTGATTTTAGGTCAAGCAATAGGACGTTGGGGCAATTTCTTCAACTCTGAGGCATTTGGCAGTCCGACAAATGTACCTTGGAAGCTACATATTCCACCAGAAAACCGTCCCCCAGAACTGGCGAATTTTGAATATTTCCATCCCACTTTTCTTTATGAATCTGTATGGGATCTTATGGTATTCGCCTTGCTGCTGACTTTATTTTTTAGAAGTTTGTCAGGTAAACCGGCTTTGAAAACAGGTACGCTGTCTCTAGTTTATTTGGCAGCTTACAGCTTAGGACGCTTCTGGATAGAAGGTCTGCGGACAGATAGTTTAATGCTTGGACCTTTACGAATAGCACAAGTTGTGAGTTTACTGGGAATAATCTTTGGTTTAGCTGGGTTAGCTTGGCTTTACATTGCCAAACGTCCTTTACCAGATGTCATCTCCACCTCTCAAGAAGATAGACAGAGGCGGTAAAAGAATGGGGAAGAGTGGCTTCCCCATTTTTTTGTCCGGGATTGGTGGCTTAGAGGCGGTAAGTAGCTCAACCGAATTAAACGTGAAATGTCATTGCGAGTGAAACGCAGTGGAGCGAAGCAATCGCAAAGACTCTATTTTATATTTTTCAATGTTGACCTACTTATCACCGCCTCAAAGAGTTCTCTCATTCAACCTCTAGGATTTTTCCGGCAACTTGTCTATCATCTCACGCAATTCTTCTTTTGCATCTTTGGCAAACTGAACACTACCAATGCTGGCAAGAATTCCTGCTGTTGTAGTGAGGCTGGCTTCTGGTATTTTATTCAAGTAGACAAGCCCCACACCAGATAATGTCATGATCGCAGATGCTGCGGTTATGGCTAAAGCAACGTTGAAAGTAAGACGTGCTTGGCGTAGTAATTCATCAATGATTTTTTGTTTCATATTGTTGGGTTGGTTTTGAACTAACTTATTCGATTATGTAGAGGCAACAATTTAAATTCGAGAGCAGATAGGTTGAGTGTAGATTTATGATTTGCCCTATGTTTTGGGGCAGATGGGGCAAGTGAATAAAACCTAACTGCCCTACACAGGTAAATTAAAGATTAGTTATCTTAGATCTTGTACCTCACTGGTGAGTACGCCTTGAAATAAATTTTAAGGCTCATAGCCAAAGTCCGTTAAAACGGACTGAAATATATATTCAGTGAGCTTTAGCTTACTTGACCTTTGAGCCTAGAAATTCATTCCTAGGCGGACGAGAAAGCAGGTGCAATATCTGAGCTATCACATTATTAAATACCTGGATTCATCAATATCTTTTATCTATGCTGCAATCGGATAAGGTTCAATCTAGCGAAGAAGGCAAAATTAGACTCAGGAATACCTATAAAGAAGAGGGTTTGACTATAGAAACGCTTGCAGTAAAAGCACATGTTTCTGAGGACACCATTAAACGTTTATTAGGTACAAAAAACTGCCCGAATGGAATTGAAAGAAGGCAAGTTGAAAGTATTGCCAAAGTTTTAAATATTAAACCAACTGATATAGTAAACCCAAAAGATTGGTATCCGCCGCAAATACCGCCAGAATTTGAGCGATTAATCAAAGACAAAACAGAGTCATTTCGTGGTAGAAAATTTGTCTTTGATGCTATTGAAGAGTTTTTCAAAAACAACCCCAAGGGCTACTTCACTGTTGTGGGTGATGCAGGAATGGGGAAAAGTGCGATCGCCGCCAAGTACGTATTAGACAACCCAGCAGCGATTTGCTTTTTCAATATTCGCGCTGAGGGCATGAATCGCCCGGAATTGTTCCTGAAAAAAATCCGCGAACAATTGATGAGTCGTTACCAGTTGCAAGATGCAGCAGATACTGATTTATCAACTTTGCTAACCAAAGCTAGTGAAAAAATCACTGCTGGTGAACGTCTGGTAATTGTTGTTGATGCACTCGACGAAGTTGACCAAGAATCGACCGGAAATCTTTTATATTTACCTACTATTCTTCCAGAAAACGTTTACTTTCTGCTGACAAGACGACCATATAACCAAAATGAGAAAAGGTTGAATGTTTCATTCAGCGTTTCCACCAAGGAATTGGACTTAAGAGACTACGCTGAGAGAAGTAGTCAGGATGTTAAAGAATATATTTGGCTATTGCTCAATGATGCGGAATATAAACAGGGTTTGAGTCAGTGGATTCAAAAGCAAAATCATCTCTCTACTACCGAGTTTGTGGAAGAAGTAGCCACAAAAAGCGAAAATAATTTTATGTATTTGCGCTGTGTATTGCCAGCGATCGCTGATGGTTTTTACGAAAATAAACCTCTGGATGAATTACCTGTAGGTTTACAAGGATATTATGAAAACCACTGGCAACTCATGGGCATGACAACCAAGCCTTTACCTAAAAATAAAATTAAGATTATTTATGTGATGTGTGCTTTACGTAGCGCAGCTTCCCGTGAAGTGGTTGCGAAATATTCTAAGCAGAATGACTTGAGTGTGCAGGAAGTTCTTGATGGGTGGGCGCAATTTTTGCAGAAGCAGGAAAATTATCAACCACCGCGTTACAGGTTTTATCACGAAAGTTTCCGAGATTTTTTGCATCGTCAGGATATTGTGCAGGCGGCGGGGGTGAATTTACCAAATATCAGCGCCGAAGTGGCGGACAACATTACAGGAGGACTTTACGGCGATGGGTGATGTCCGAACCAGGTTAACTGAACTGTCATCGGAAGAAATAGAACTTTTCTTGGGTGATGTTCCACGTTTGTGGTTAGAAGGTCGTCAAGTTAAGAAATTCTGCCGTCTTTTGAGTGATTTTGACTTTATAGAAGCAAAAATTAATCATCCTAAATTTGGTGTTCAGGCGCTGATTGAAGATTACGATTTGATTGATGATGCGGAATTATCAACTTACCCAGAATACGATGCCCAAACTGTAAAAGCGCTGAAATTAATTCAAGGGGCATTGCGACTTTCGGCACATATTTTAATTCAAGATACAAACCAACTAGCAGGGCAATTGTCAGGGCGTTTGCTGCACTTTGATGCGCCAGAAATTCAAAAGTTGCTGCAACAAATACCGCAAAGTCAAACTACTTGCTTGCGTAGTTTGACAAGTAGCTTAACTACCCCTAATGAACCTTTAATACGTACCTTAACTGGTCATAGTGGTTCGCTGTGGTCTGTTACTGTTACTCCTGATGGAGAACAGGTAATTTCTGGATCGCAGGATGGGACTATTAAAATCTGGAATTTGAACTTAGGAAATTTAATATATACCATCTCTGCTCATGATGACTCTGTGGATACAATAGCAATAACTGCTGATGGGTTATATGTAATTTCCGGTTCACGCGATACAACTATTAAAATCTGGAATTTGAAAACAGGACAATTAGTACGTACTTTAAGAGGTCATTATGGTTCTGTTAACACAGTTATACTAACTCCTGATGGGTCAAAAATAATTTCTGCTTCTTCTGACGATACCCTCAAAATTTGGAACATAAAAACTGGAGAAGTCCTACATACTCTAATTGGTCATACTAGGTCGGTACAAGCTGTCACAATAGTCTTTTCCAAGAATAACAAGTGGGTCATTTCTGGTTCGTATGATAAAACTATTAAAGTCTGGAACCTAGAAACTGGAAAAGAAGAACTTGCTCTCAACGAGAGTCACTGGGTAGGGTGTATTACAGCGACCCCTGATGGAAAGCGAGTAATTTCTGCTTTAGAGGACGGGACTCTTACCGTCTGGAAAGTTGGGACTTGGGAGAAGGAATATATCTTAAAAGGTCATAACAATTCGGTACGCACTGTTGCTGTTACCCCTGATGGAAAGCGGATAATTTCTGGTTCAAGCTATGATGGAACTTTAAAAATTTGGAAAGTAGAAACTTGGGAAAACGAAGCTACTTTTACTGGTCATACAGCCTGGGTTCTTGCTGTTGCTGTCACTCCTAACGCAAAGCAGATAATTTCTGCATCGGGAAATAATATTTTCTCTAGTGAGTTTACCATCAAAGTCTGGAGCCTTGAAAAATGTATAGAAGCATTTTCATTGAAAGCGGAACGAAACACAATAACTGCTCATAGCGACTCAGTAGAAGTAGTTGCTTTTACCCCTGATGGTAAGTATGTAATTTCTGCTGCAAAGGACGATAATTTTAAATTATGGGAAGTAGGAACTTGGGAGAATGAAGCTAGCTTCACTGGTGAAAGTAAGTCAGCGCTTGCTTTGGGAGATTACGCTGTAATAACTGGTTACGCGGATTTAATATTTGAACAGAACGAATCTGCACTTACTTTAGTAGGAGGTTACAGTGATTACAAAGTTTTTGAACTGAAAGCTGGCGACGTTAAATGTACTCTTCATAGCATCAATAACACTTTACCTTTTCTTCTTGCAACCACCGCAGATGGGAAGCGTCAAATTTGGTCTTCTGGGGATGAAACGCTAAAAGTGTGGGATGTATCAGCAAGACAATTTATTGCTAGTTTCACTGGAGAAAGTGAAATCAGATGCTGCGCCATTGCCCCAGATGGCGTCACAATCGTAGCAGGCGAAGCATCCGGACGCTTGCATTTCCTCCGCCTGGAAGGCATAGAGGCGTAACCATGAAAACCCCACCTTCTCAAGCCCCCATCAATTCCGCCTCCTACCCAACCGAGTTTCAACAAGTCATTCTCGAAAAAAGCCAAAATTTTATCGGTCGTGAATTTATCTTTACCGCTATCACCGACTTTCTCCACCGTCACAAGCGCGGTTACTTCACCATTGTTGGTGTTCCTGGTAGCGGCAAGAGTGCTATACTTGCCAAGTACGTGACGGAAAATTACCACGTTATTTATTACAATGCCCAAATCGTGGGTAAAAATCGGGCAGAGGAATTTCTTAGGGATGTTTGTACGCAATTAATCGAATGGTTGCACAATTTCCCCAGCACCCCAC
>NZ_QMEB01000297.1 GCF_012912135.1 Brasilonema bromeliae SPC951
AAGTTTTATGATATTATTATCCGATCATATAATTAACAAATTATGATCAATAGCTAAATTATGAGGCTAAGATTAAGTATTCAAAGGCACAACATGACATGACGTTATGGTGTCGCACTAAAGCATCCTAAAAATTTAAACTTTCTTTACAAACAGCTTATAGAATTCATGAAAGCTTGATGAGACTAAAACTTATCTGGATGACTCTACTTCTTTGTTCTATCGTTTCAAATGTCAGGATTCCTGGTCTTTTTTATACGCTTGTTTTTCTAAATCAAACAATTATTTAGCTAATTGCTGACGTTTTGTCTGATCATATTCAGCCTGTAGCATAATTTTTGACTCAAAAATGACATTTTTCTCTGTATTCATAGTGGTGTTTTGACGACTAGTGGTCTGCCTCATTAATTTTAATGGTTTGTCTTGACGTTGCATGCAAAATCTCTACAAGATTTCTAGAATTTCAAAACCCCTCACAATTAATGACATAAACCACTATAAATCTACTTACTCAGCAACTAACTGCATATGTTTGCTGACCTGAAACCTATAACTAGATGACAGGGTGCCATTCACGGGCTAAAGCCCTGTAGGTATAGCTCTTTGCATAAAGCTACAGGCTTGTAACCTGTAGCTTTTTTTTAAACTTCCAACTTCACACCCCTGATTGAATAATCCAACAACTCCATCGGGTGCATGATAGAAATCTGTTTACCCTGCGACTGCAAATGCTTGCGAATTTGCAAACTACAACCCGGATTAGCAGAAGTAATTAAATCAGCACCAGTATTCAGCAAATTCTGAACTTTTTGTCTACCCAACTCCTCAGCCACCTCTGGTTGCAGTAGATTGTAAATTCCCGCACTACCACAACATATAGCTGCATCAACTGGTTCGCGCAACGTCACGCCTGGAATTTCCCGCAATAACTGACGCGGTTGCAAGCTAATCTTTTGTCCGTGCAACAAATGACATGGATCTTGATAAACCAAACTCAAGGGTTGATTTGCAAGCGGTGATAATTTTGCTGTTAAACCAACACTCACCAAAAACTCTTGCGCATCTCTAACCTTCCCCGCGAATGCTTTCGCTTTTTCCCGATATTGTGGATCATCTTCTAAAATATGACCATATTCTTTTAGTGTATGACCGCAACCAGCAGCATTGATAATCACAAAATCTACACCAGTATTTGCAAAACTATCAATCATCTGCCTTGCTAAAGCTTTGGCTTGTTCTGTTTGTCCTTGGTGTTCAGGAAGCGCTGCACAACATCCTTGAGTTTTAGGAATCACAACTTCACAGCCATTCGCCGTTAAAACCCGCACAGTCGCTTCATTGACTGGCGAGAAAAATAACCTTTGCACACATCCCAAAATCACCCCAACTCGATAACGTTTCTTACCCTGTGCTGGAATAATATCTGGCAAATTATCCTGAAAAGATTTCAAAGTAACTTCTGGCAGAATTGATTCCATCGCTGCTAAGCGAGGAGACAAAATCTTCAACAACTGAGTTCCACGCACCAATTTCTGCAAACCCAACTTTTGATAAAAAAACAACGGAACCAGCAAAACCCTTAAAACATCGGGATTAGGAAACAAAGAAAATATCAGTTGACGAAACAACTTATCTGGCAAACTACGCGGATAATTCCTTTCAACTTGGTGACGAGTTGCAGAAATTAACTTGTCATATTGCACACCAGAAGGACAAGTCGTCACACAAGCCAGACACCCCAAACAACTATCAAAATGTTCTACTGTTGCCTTATTCAGAGGAATCTCACCCTCATTAATCCCATCCATAAGATAGATGCGTCCTCGCGGAGAATCCATCTCCTTGCCAATCACCCGATAACTAGGACAAGTCGAGAGACAAAACCCACAATGAACACAACTATCAATCAACTTTGGATTTGGCGGATGATTTCCATCAAAACCAGTCAAATTCTCCAAACTAGCCTTCTTATTCTCAGAACCTTCAAAAACTTGCATATTATCTCTTCCTCTCCCCTCTCTTTCTCTGCTTCCTCTGCGCCTCTGCGGTTCGTTTATCCTAAATTCCACCCACAAAACGACCCGGACTCAAAATACATTCCTTATCAAACTGCCCTTTAATCAAACGCATCAACTGCACAGCATTACCAGTGTAGCCCCATACATCCAACTGTTGCTTAACCTTCACCGGCGCTGACAAAATAGTAAGGAAACCGCCATTGGTTTGACAAAGATTTCGTATCCCCAACACCTCATCAATCTTGTTGTCACCCTCAAACCGCAACACCCCCAAACCACTAGCAACGTGAATCCAACCCACATCTGCTTGAGTCAAAACTTCAACAGCAGAAGTAGGTAACACTCCTATTTTGCAAGTTATTGCCGACTCATTGAAAGAAGAATGCATTTGTTCTCGCAATATGCGCCATAAATCAGCTTCATCCACTGCTGAATATATCGTCCCTTTTAACCCAAGTTGTTCCCCGACTTCCAAAAGTCGGTTTGACTGTTCCTTCACACTCTCAGCAATACTTTGGAAGCGAGCAATTAATCCCAATCCTTGACCTAACTCCAAGCTAGACACCAGTTGTGTTGATAGCAAATCAGCTTGGGTTGGTGTCAACGCAGAACCTCTGAGGACATTCGCAGCTTGAGATATAGCCTTTGCATCACCAGTCAGCACCACCGTTCCCGATATCTCCTGCATAGGATAAACGCGAAACGTCACTTGACTTATAACCCCCAATGTGCCATACGACCCAGTAAATAACTTCATCAAGTCGTAGCCAGCAACATTTTTCACCACTCTCCCGCCAGCTTTGGCGATTTGTCCATCAGCACGTATAAAGGTGATTCCCAACAGTTGATCCCTTACACTACCATAGCGTTGCCGTAGGGAACCTGTATCAGCAGTTGCAACAATACCGCCAATGGTTGCTGTATCTTGTGTTATTGGGTCAAGAGCAAGAAATTGCCGAGAGTTTACCAACATTTCTTGGAGACGAGAAAATTTCATTCCCGCTTCGACTGTCACCGTTAAATCGCCAACGGCGTGTTCAATGAGTTGATTCAGGCGTTCTGTGCTGACTACGACGTCAGCATCTTTGACTAACCCGCCCCAGTTCAGTTTACTACCACTACCGCATGGCAAGACGCGCCACTTGTTGCGATGTGCTTCTGTGATGACTTGCGCTAGCTGTTCTGTGGTGTGGGGATAGACGATACAACTGGGAGGAGTTGGGGAAGCAATAGTCTGTAATATAGATTTTTGCTGACTGATTGGTACATCTTCCCAACAGACAGTATTTTCTGTGCCGACAATAGATGCAAAACAAGAGGCTAGCGCTTTCATTTGTTTATTTTAGACTCTCTATATATCAATACGGTTTATGAAAGAAGTACATTGTTATTAGCTTTGGTGAAAGCCTTGCTGATAAATCCTCAGTCTACAGCTTAGTGATGTCCCAAGACAACTCCTGTCAAAGTCTCAAAGCGAGACTAATGAGTCGCTTACCTATTTCAACAAGTCACTTTGTTGCATCTGTTGTGGGAATGCCAAACTTAACGGTTGAGGGTAGAACGGAACAAGAAGCGATGCCTTGGCGTTCCCCGTAGGGGAACGCCAAGGCAAAACCTTCCCTGAAATCCAATTAGCAACGGGTAAGTTTGTGACGATTGAGGTGAATCCAGAAGGTGGGTTGAATGAAACTGTATCTCAAATAGAGAAGCCATTTTTTGAAACCTCAACAGATGAGGAATGGGAAGCAGCACTCATGGATTTGGCAAATAGTTCCTTTTTTAGCAAAACGCTGCCTCTTTCAGACGAAGCCATCAGCCGCGAGAGTATTTATTGCGAACGAGAAGTATAGCCAAATCTCTCTACAAGCTCTATTCTGTCAGAGTATCAAGTTTAGCTAGTATTCTTAAGCCTTCTTCTGGGTTGGCAGTTGCAGCCATTGCTTTAAATCTTGTATAGGTATCAAATTCTGCTAGAGCTATGGTAGAAAGTTCTTCAATTAATTTATTGACACTTATGCCTTTGGCTTGAGCAAGTTCTTTCAATCTATTATGCTTATCGTCTGGTAAACGAATAGTTAAAGTTGCCATTTTTGTTTAACTCCTAATAATTTTTTCGGGTTTTAATATTGATAAGTTAGGAAATAACAATTCAGCATTTTGGAAATCTTTGACATTGTGAGTAGCAATAATTTGGGCATTCCCTGCAACTGCTAATTCAATTAAGTGATTGTCAGCTTCGTCTTTTAAATTAGGTCGCCATAAATAGTAAATAGAAATCCATTGGCTTACGCTCATCAGTGATGCAAGTAAAGCAGAAATTTCTTCACTAGTTAAAGGGCATTTAGCGATAATTTCTGAGCGCTGAATGACTGACTCATACTCAGAAAATAAAGCATTTCCCATCAAAGGCTGATATTCTCTTTTCAAGCAGCGTCGAATGAGTTCTCGACTGGAGCCTTTAGAGCTAATCAGCGCACTAATAAAAACGCTGGTATCAACTACAATTTTAATCGCCATGTCATTATGATAGCATATACGCTGTCATAAAAGTCCCAGTCAAAAGACTCAAAAGCGATCGCCGAAGGCGGGCACTCTGTGCCAATGCCCGAAGGGCACGCTACGCGAACGCACTCTTAGCAACCGTGTCAAATCAGCGATGTCTGGCGACAAGAAGCAGAGCTTCTACGCACTTCTGGTGATGGGGTTAATGTAGGCGATGTCTGGTGATAAATCGCTTTGCGTCTACCCACTCTTAGCAACTGTGTCAAATCAGCGATCGCCAGTCGAGTATCAATAAGTCTAAACGTGATGGTGCAGAGCGCAGACGCCAAGGGCGTATCGCACTTCGTTGTACACTCTTCGCTGACACAAGCATTCCACTAAATTCTTAACTGATACCTTAACTGGTATATCTGGTCTGGTGCAAATACGGGAAACATTGCATACTCGGATTAAGGCTAAATAAAGGGAGCAATTACAGAAGTGTAATCGCTCTTGTTTATTTACGAAAGCCTTAAGTTGAACTGAGAAATTTTTAGTTAATTAGCTTTTGAGAGAATAGAGAAATATGGGTTACAAGATAGTAAAAGAAAAAGAGAATTCAACCAACCCTGAAAAAAAGGATTTTAATATTAATATAGAAGTTCCCAAATGGACTTTGAATGAACTAGCTTTGTCATCTGCCATTAAAGACCAAATTGATGAAATTGTTGCTTATATAAAAAATCGAGATATTTTATTAGATGAATGGGAATTCAAAAAGTTTCTTAAAAGTGGTAATGGAATATCTATTAATTTTTTTGGTCAGCCAGGTACTGGAAAAACTGTGACTGCCGAGGCTATCGCTGATAAATTAGGAGTGAATATTATTAAAGTTAATTATGGAGAATTAGAGTCAGAATTGGTGGGAAGAACGTCAAAAAATTTATCAGAACTGTTTGCAATAGCTGAAAACAGCAGAAGTCTGTTATTTTTTGATGAAGCTGACACGTTATTGAGTAAAAGAATTTCTAATTTATCACAAGCAGCAGATTATGGTGTCAACTCAGTCAGAGCTACATTATTAACCTTACTAGAAAAGTTTAATGGGGTAATAATTTTTGCTACTAATTTATTTGAAAATTACGATGAAGCTTTTATAAGAAGAATTTTATTTAATATAGAGTTTACTTTACCAGATACTACTATGAGAATCCAATTATGGGAATTCCATCTCTCTCCCAAAATTCCTAAGGAAATCAGTTATGATAAAGCTGCTGAAATCAGTGAAGGTTTAGCTGGCGGTGATATTAAAAATATTACTTTTAAATTGGCTTTAAAATTGTTAACAAAAAAGATAGAATCTATTTCTGAAGATATAATGAAAGAAGAGATCCAAAAATATTTGCAAACCAAAGAACAACACAAAAAAGGGCGTTCGTTAGAATCTTCTACGGTAACTTTTAAGAGCGATGTCAAAATAGATTCAAATGTTTTATCAACAGATATGTCAAATTGAAAAGCTGTATGTAAACGAGTATTATCAATACTACTTTCTAAACAGCTTACTGATAACAATATCTGGTAACAATCTGTGAAAAAGCGCTAAAGTTCCATCAATACCCTATGAACAGTTACCTTTTCCTACAGATGTTAAGTAAAGAAACAGTATTTTTAGATAATTAGAGGTAAAAATTTATGCCTTTAGATCCAATAAGTTGGTTAATAATTGGTGCAATTATTGGTGCTGGTACTGTAGTATTTTGGGACAGAATTAAAGACTGGGCTACTCGTGTAATGGGTTTTTTACTTGATCAAATGAACAAGTTAGTTGAATTTCTTGTAGGGGGTGTTGTTTTCTTGATTAAAGAAGGAAAAAAATATTACAAAAAATTATACTTATACACCCGAGATAAAGAGAGTCAAAAGCCTTATCGTAGGGAATCTGATAAAGTAGAGATAAAAGAAGCTGATATACCTTCGGATCTGCGTGATATTGTGCCTGAAAAAACGAATAACGAGGAAACAGGACTCCAGGTTGCAACACTAAAGTACTAAAGCAAGTTGCTAGTTAGTGCGTGTAAACGGTATCTTAATGATACAAAAAGTGCATTTTAAAGTACTGTTAAGTACAAGTAATTTCAGTTTTGTACTTAAATTGAGGCACTTTTTGATAACTAGCAACTTGGGTAACTACAAAACTAAAAACTTGATGATATTCAACTTAAAAACTCAATTAATTCTTTAAGAGGTTGTTATGTCAAAAGAAGAAAATTTGACTGATAAGTCCCAAAGATTATTTAAGACTACACAGCTTGGTATTGATAAAATTAAAAGGGCATGGGAAGAAAAAAACACGATATTTGATGACTGGGAATCTATTAATGAAAATGTTCTAGATTTTAATTTAATTGAAAAGGACATAATAAATATCCACAATGAAATTAAACAAGATAATGTTGTAATTAAGAAGACACAATACACTATTAGTG
>NZ_QMEB01000298.1 GCF_012912135.1 Brasilonema bromeliae SPC951
CCGCCAAGACGAGCCAGCGCCGTGCGGGGGTTCCCCCCGTTGAGGCGACTGGCGTGGCCAAGGACACCAAGAAAATCAAAAAGAAGATAGGTAATCTTGCACCGGGAAGGGAGTAGGTATGTATTTGTCAGTTTTTTTTCGTTCCCTTGATTGTCAAAGTTTGGATCGTTCATAAAGAACTCTAACCAAGTTAGGTGTTGCTCGTTAGTGTTATATTTTCCGTCACTGGAGTTATGGCTTTTGGATAAGTTGGCGAATAAGGCGCTTGAATTGGTACTTGTTTTTTATTGACATAGTTTTTTAACAAAACCGATTCTTTATAAGATCTAAAAAGGTTGTGCTCTCAAGCTCAAGAAGTGAAGAATCAGATTTGCAATAGCTACTGCTTAGCTTAATGTTTGAGTTTGGGATACAACCATATAGTAAATAACTGATTCATTCATAGTAAACACCTCAAACTATTATGGTGCTTATTATAAGACTACGAATTATTAGAAT
Organism: Brasilonema bromeliae SPC951; assembly: GCF_012912135.1. Classification (GTDB taxonomy): domain Bacteria; phylum Cyanobacteriota; class Cyanobacteriia; order Cyanobacteriales; family Nostocaceae; genus Brasilonema; species Brasilonema bromeliae. Next base: position 499 of record NZ_QMEB01000298.1, read on the forward strand.
ATAAGTAAAGTAAAATTGGTTGCTTTTTGAATCAGCTTCTCAGTTTTATTTTGCTATGTTTGTTTCATATTTTACAAAAAGTACGCAGGAGGTGTTTCTTGCTCTGGACGATACGGGTAGCATTAAACCTCCGGCTTATCGCCCTTCTTTACCCATAGGACTTACGCACGAGTTACGAAAGAACAAGATTGTGAGATTGCTTCCTTACGTCGCAATGACACAACTACGTTATTTTTGCGTAAGTCCAGACCCAGAGAGATTCTTTCAAAATTTCTTTGCCCAAATCAAAATAAATTGCCAATCATATAGGCATTTTGAGCTTCGCACCTTGTCTGATAAGAAGGAAAAGGAAAAATATTCTTTTTCCCTTTGAAATTTTACCCTTCGGGTATGACCTCCGGTCACGCTGCGCTTTAGCCCTTTGGGCGTGCGCTTTGCGCATACGCAGAGCCGGCACGAGGGAAAACGCCAGGTCCTACAACGGGGGGAACCCCCCTCCGGGTTCGCCAGATGCCTACGGAGGGAGACCCTCCTGCAGCACTGGTCTCACCGCAACGGACTGGCTCCCCTCCCGCAGCGCTGTCTCACCTTTTACGTTCTTTTTACCGTGAAATTACATAATCGAAATGCACGTTCTTATATCGTCCCAAACAACCTATCCCCTGCATCTCCCAATCCTGGAATAATGTAACCGTTTTCATCTAAGTGGTCATCAATAGCCGTAGTGTAAAGAGGTATATCTGGGTGGACTTCGGTGAAATGCTCAATGCCTTCTGGTGCAGCAAGTATGCAAAGAAACTTAATCGACATTGGATTCGTTGATTTAACTCGTTCAACTGCTGCGACAGCTGAGTTACCAGTTGCGAGCATTGGATCAACCACTATTACATCTCGCTGATCTATATCCTGAGGAACCTTAAAATAATACTCAACGGGAATGAGGGTTTTAGGGTCACGGTATAATCCAATGTGTCCTACTGTTGCTGATGGTATGAGTTCGAGTATTCCATCCAAAATCCCTTGTCCTGCTCGTTGGATGGAAACAATCACCAGTTTTTTATCCAAAGCAATGACTGGGGCATTCATTGGTGCCAGAGGAGTTTTAATCTGTTCATATTTCACAGGGAAATCTCGTGTTATTTCATACGTCAACAGCAGGCTAATTTCTTTGAGAAGGACTCGAAATGTCGTCGTAGTTGTTTCTGCTTTACGCATCAGTGTGAGTTTGTGTTGAATCAATGGATGCTCGATGACTTTAACTTGACTGTGCATATGTCTTAAATGTTTTATTATCTGAATGTGTGCCTCATAAGACGCAGAAAGACGCTCCTGTGGGGTGCAGTCAACGTGGAAATCATAACTAATTAGCCGAACATGATATTAAGCACGAACAACGTAACAATAGCCCACAGCGATCCAACCGAACAGCGCAGCCGTGCCGTAGGCATAGAACATAAGAACTCAACAAATGACTAATGAGTAATGACTACTGATAGTTAGAATACTGTACCGTCGCTTTCTATCTGTATGGGGGGTACAGCACCCTTTCTACGTTCAGCCGCAATTTTACGTCCAGCTGTCCAAGTTCCACCTTGCAGGATTTTTACTAGTGGTAGTTCTTCGGCACTCATGCTCAACTTGTCGCGTACTGTGGCGGCGATGCGATCCAACAGTATCACGGTCAAGGCACGCCATTCAACGATAATCTCTGATGCAACAGAATGAGACTGGAGCAAAATTTCCGGATGCTTAGGGCTAATAAGTCCCAAATCAAGACACAATCCCCCATTGCGATATTCTGCTAATCCAGTCAGGACATCCAAACCAGTTGTTTCCAAGCCAAGTTCTTGTAGAGGTTCAAGCAGAGAATAGGTTAGCCACTGGGATAGTTTGTGAAATGGGACTAAGCCATCATCAGCAACACGTGGATGAAACCAAGTATCCCCTAGATTTATTCCAGCAACCTCAATTCGTCCAGACCAAATCTCACTTAACCCTTCTAAAACTGCACCTAACACATTTGCCGCAGCTACTTGCTTGTTGTATGAGTTTTGTATGAAAAAGTTTACCAAATTGCCCGGACGGGGATTTTGTTCGCCAAATAGATGAGGTGAAGAAAGTAGGGCTTGACCCAATTTTTGCAGCAATTTTAACCGTCCAGCAATGCCCACCAAGGGATTGTTTGCATTCACACCAAAGCCATCTGCTAATTCTTTTTCTGTTAAGGCTTGCAATTTTTGAGCATCAACTTGCAAAGGTGCTGTTTGCCTATCACTAGAAAAAGTTCCGTCACAAAACATATGAAAACTCGCAACTGCCAAACCTTCAGAACGCTTAAAATCTAGCTGAGTCTCCCGCTCGTGATAGTACCAATTTTCCCCTGCACCAGCATCTAGTAAAACACTGATAATCGCCAAATCAAACTTAGCAACGGCTTTCTGTTCAGGCGTGAGTTCTGCTAACTTCCCATCCAACTGAGATAGACGCTGTACACCTCCAGCCTCAAAATGTCGCCACCGGCTGTGAAACGGAATTTGCAAATCTGGGTACTGTTCCCGCATCACCTCAATGACATACTCCGCCACTTTTGGCAACTGTGTTAAATCGCAATTAAAGTAATCGGACTCACCAATAACCGCCAACTCAAACAATTGCTCACAACGATCTCGGATAGCACTAGGCGATCGCAAATAAGCAACCAACTCCTTCCCCTCTTTCCTCTGCGATCTCTGCGCCTCTGCGGTTCCCATTTCCATTCCGATCCACTCCTAATATTCACCCCATAACAGAAGCAAGAGAGTGAAGAAGTCAACAGAAGTTCCCCTCCCTCTCTCGCTTCTGAAACTCAATCTGCTAAAGAACGTCCCTTGACACCACTCAAACTGTCGGAGTCTAACACCTCTCCTGTTGTATAATAACCCGCAGCCTTTTTCGCCTCTATCTCCACCCGCGCATCTTCGGGAATCAACTCTTCTGGAATTGGTATTCGTTCCACAATCTCAATTCCCGACTGAGTAATGGCGTTGTACTTCATATTACTCATTGATACCATACGGTCAATACGGGTAATGCCCAACCAGTGCAACACATCGGGCATTAGTTCTTGAAATCGCATATCTTCCACGCCAGCCACACACTCAGTGCGGGTAAAGTAGGCATCAGCGCGATCGCCACCTTCTTGACGCTTACGGGCGTTGTAAACCAAAAATTTCGTTACTTCTCCCAAAGCACGCCCCTCTTTACGACAGTAAACAATGACACCTACGCCTCCCTGTTGTGCGGTTTGTACGCAAACTTCAATTCCATGTACCAGATAGGGGCGACAGGTGCAAATATCCGACCCAAAGACATCAGAACCATTACATTCATCATGTACTCGCAATGCCAAAGGCTTATCAGGGTCAGTAATAGCTGCTACATCCCCAACGATATACACAGTAATACCTCCGATTGGCGGTAAAAACACCTCCAAATCAGGTCGTGTCACTAACTCTGGGAACATTCCTCCAGTTTGTTCAAATAAAGCGCGGCGTAATTCCCCTTCTGTGATATTGAATCGTTTGGCAATTCCTGGTAAGTACCAAACTGGCTCAATTGCTGCTTTTGTGACTACTAAATCGCCACCAGGTTTCATAATCTTGCCATCAACCTGTAAGCGTCCTTCTGTCACCGCCTCTTGTAATTCGCGGATGTTGATGTGCGCCTTTGTGATAGCAATCGTGGGACGAATGTCATATCCCTGCGCGTAGTATGATGCAAAAGTCTCACCAATAGTCGCCCCAAACGGGTCAAGCGAGACAATTTTCTTTGGATCAGCCCAACTTGGATGTGGTCCAATATATTCTACTGGAGATGTATTAGTAAGGTCTGCCTTGTGGTCTGACTGAAGAACTCCACTAGCCACCGCTAATGCCCGGTAAATCGCATAACCACCAGAGTGAGTACCAATTACGTTACGGTGTGCCTGTTTAGTCAGTGTAGCAATGACTGGACCGCGTTGCATTGGATCGGCTGCTCCCCATTGAATAGAAATCGGTTTGGGACCAAACCGACTGGGATGCGAAGTGAGAACAATATGCCCGGAAACGCTTTTTTGGTTTGGCATAGTCGTTTCTTTTTCTCTTACTTTTTATTAATTCTTAGTCATTTATCTTTTCTCTACAACTATCACCAGTTGCGACTTGTAAAAGTATGACATACCAATGACTCTAAACAATGACTTGAAATCTTGAGTTAGGTATTAATCGTATTGCAGACTACAGAAAATAGCAATTAATTTGCTATTTTTTAACTAATTCTGCGGAATTCTCCACCGTCTTTTACGGTGGGGATGAATAGCAGGGAGATTGGAAGGTGCATCCTTTGTGGATGCCCGACCAATCTCCAAATATTTTCCGGATTAGCTTTACTGCTAAGTATAGATAGTAGTAGAATAAGTGATACCAAGGAGGTGATTAAGTGCTACACAAGGCTGTCCAAGTTCGTTTATACCCGACCAAGGAACAACAAACATTGCTAGCGCAAGCATTCGGATGCTCTCGTTGGTGGTGGAATTATGCCTTGAATAAATCTATCGAAGTTTACAAGGAGACGGGCAAAGGGCTTGGACAAGTAGCACTCAACGCACTTCTACCTAAACTCAAAAAAGAGAAAGATACAGAATGGTTAGCTGATTGCTATAGTCAGGTTTTGCAAGCTACAACACTTAATCTAACCACAGCGTATAAGAACTTTTTTGATCAACGTGCAGGATTTCCTCGGTTCAAATCTAAGCATGGCAAGCAGTCGATTCAATATCCTCAAAATGTCAAAATAGTAGATGGCAATGTAAAGCTCCCAGGCAATATTGGAGTAGTCAAAGCCAAGATACATAGACCAATTGAAGGAAAAATCAAGACTTGTACCGTCGTCAAAACTCCATCTGGGAAATACTTTGCATCTATCCTGACCGAAGTAGAAGGAGACCAACCAAACTTTACCGAAGGAAAGATTTATGGTGTTGATTTAGGGTTGAAGCACTTTGCTGTTGTTACTGACGGCGAAAAGATTTCTAAATACGATAATCCTAAACATCAAGCTCACCACGAAAAGAATCTCAAGCGTAAACAACAAAAACTAGCACGTAAACAAAAAGGAAGTAATTCACGGTACAAATATAGAAAAGTTGTTGCCAAGGTATACGAACGGGTTAGCAATTCGCGGCAAGATTTTTTACATAAACTTAGTTATAAGTTGGTCAGCGATAGCCAAGCTGTCATAGTAGAAAATCTTCATCTTCTAGGCATGGTTCGTAATCACAATTTGGCGAAAGCAATATCTGATTGTGGATGGGGAACCTTCATCAACTTCTTAGCCTATAAGCTAGAACGCAAGGGTGGGAAGTTGGTCGAGATTGATAGATGGTTCCCTAGTTCCAAACTCTGCTCAAATTGTTTTTATCAAATGAGTGAGATGTCGTTAGATGTGAGGGAATGGACGTGTCCCCACTGTGGTACTCACCATGACCGAGATGGAAATGCAGCAACCAATATTAGAGCAGAGGGTATCAGAATGCTAAAGGCGGATGGTTCAGCCGTCTCTGCTGTAGGAGGGGAAGTAAGACCAAAGATGGGGCGAAAGTCGAATCTTCGGCATTCGCCTATGAGTACAGAAGCCCCGTCCGCCTATGCGGCGGGGTAGTTCACTTCTTCACATTTTACTCAGTACTCAACACTTTTTAGTGACTTCTGAGATCAGAATATGCGAAATTTGATCCAGAGCAACTATCAACTAACGACCTTGAATTCATGGATTCTTTATTTATCAATTCCTTACTTGAAGACTTAAAAAACCCCGATGAAACAGTCCGGGACGAAGCAACCAGGAAAATTTGGCGTATTTGGTTTCAGCAAAAGGGAGTTCATGGACTGGAAGTCATTGAACGCAGTCAAAAGTTTATAGATTCTGGAAAAATCACTGAAGCCGAAGCTGTGCTAACAGAACTTGTTAACGACCAACCAGATTTTGCTGAAGCTTGGAATCGCCGTGCTTTTCTTTACTACACTAACTGCGAGTATCGGAAGTCTTTAGCAGACTGTCAAATGGTCGTCAAGATCAATCCAATACATTTCGGTGCACTTCACGGTATGGGCTTGTGTTTTGCCGCAATGGGAGAGTATCGTGAAGCTATTAGAGCATTTCACCGTGCTTTGGAAATTCAGCCTTATTCTCAAGTCAATCAAAAATTGATTTTGGAATGCACTCTCCGATTAAACTAACTACAACAAATTTGGAGAAAGCAAAATTCACCACAGGCTATAGCAATAGCAACCAGCAAAAACTCTGGCTTGGATAAAGTCACCTTTGGGATCAACTGGGTAGCATATGCACAACAAGGGAGACAATGTCCACGCTATTGCAACAGCCATCTACAAAAACTATGGAACAGGGAACAGGGAACAGGGAACAGGGAACAGGGAACAGGGAACAGGGAACA
>NZ_QMEB01000299.1 GCF_012912135.1 Brasilonema bromeliae SPC951
ATTATAAGTATGATGAATTTTTGGCATAAATAATGTTTTGCATTGTTTATTTTGAAGTATCAGTTACATAGAGGATACTGTATATTCTACTGCTAAAGGTTATTGAATACAGAAAAAAAAGTTAATTTTTTAATTGATTGTCTGTTACCATTAGCCCTATGGAAAAGAATAGACGCCCAAAAACAAGATAAAGTTTCTTATTGTAAAATATACATTTTCCCTTAACGCAGAGTTTGCTGAGAATCATACTCTTCTCAGTACAGCTTTACGGACAGATTGGATGTTTCATTTATAGTCAAGCTGATATTTCAGCTAGGTCATTTATCAGTTATTCCTAATAATTCAGTGATTATAGTAGTGAATCTACAGTCACATAATAGTTAGGATTGTTACTTTATTGTTATTCAATCTCAGACTTCTGTTTTCAGTAAAAGTACGGAAAATCTCAGAAATGGTACAACGAAATTTTGTTTAACAATCAAAGAATGTGTGCCTATTAAAGCATATTCTTTCCGATATAACGATGTGATAAGATATACTGAATTAATCTTTGCTCATCTAAAAAATATTTGATGAAATATTTTATGAAGCTAAGTTTAGATAGAGCTAAACAGTATTGTAAAACATTGCCACAAATACCGCAGTTAACTCAAGGATAATGCCAGTAAGGATGAAATCACTCCTATTTGCCTTGATTAAACGCCATTGCGGAAAACTTCTTTCACAAACAAATGCACGCCGTCTTGGTGGTAGCGTAGTTGAAATAACTGAGTTTTCTTGAGAGACTCTACCAAGTTAGTCGCAAACTCTTGATCACTTTGCCAGCCAGGATGAGTGACATTCAACAGTATATAGTCAAACTTTGCCAAATTAGCAGGTGGTGAGTTGGCGCTTGTCAACTCGACAACTGGTCTATGTGTTAAATGTGGGGCAATCTCAGCAGTTGTCAAAACAGATCCTTTTGTTTGAACTAAAGCAACCGCTTGTCGTGTTGCTTGCCAAGTGTCCAGTGAATCTGAGTAGATAGACCAGAAGTATCCGTATTTGGCTAAGGCAATGAATGCAACTATTGACCACAATGTTATATTTCGTTTATTGCGTAACCATCCTCGACCTGTAGCAAGGGTAGAAATAATGCTTAATATAAGAAATGGTACTGCTGGTAGAGAATACTGATGGATCAAGTCTTTTTGGAGTGGGTAATCGGCAAGAAGATTCATAGCCAAAGTAGGAAAAGCACCAATCAAAGGCTGTATCCCTTGGAGTGAAAGTCCCCAAATCACAGGCGCTAGTAACAGCAGTAAATATCCTAGGTTAGCGAGTGAAAAAACTTGTCCCAACACAAGTCCTGGGTTGAGGAGTAAATTTTTAGCAATTTCTGGAAATGAGTTTCCCAAATAAGCATAGCGAGAAATGTGGCGTTCCACTGACGCCGCTTGGGTACCAAAAAAGGGGATGACAATTTTGGTTGCGATGACAAACCAGATGATACCGCTTGCGAGAGCGATCGCACCACATCGTCGCTTCTTTTCAAACACCAATAGCCAAACTCCCATTGCTGCAACTGTTATAGATAATACAGCTTTACATCCCAGCGTCAGGAAGATACATAAACAAAACCACCCAGTGCGTTCGAGTCTAGCCGCTAAAACCGCCCCTAACAATGCTGGCACAGCTATCACTTCTGGGTGGAAATCAAAGAGATTAATATTGAACACTAATGGATACAGTAGGTACACCGCCGCGACTGCTATGCCTTGTTGAGTAGTAAGATTAGCATGACGCGCTAGATGCCATATGGGTAAAGCAGCTAATGCCAAAGCGCCTGCTTGCACTGCAAACAACCAGTAGACGCTGGGGTATATTTTGTAAAATAAGGCTAAAAGATAAAAAATTAAAGCGGCATGGTCACCAAGAATATGGAAACCAAGGAAAGAAGAAATAGGTGACTGTCCTTGGCTAATTAAGTAAACTGCCTGATCAAAAATTCCTAAGTCATAAGCAGTTGATTTAAATAGCTCATGTCTTAAACTGCTGCACCCAAATAAAATGAATACACTCGCCCCAATCATCCAAATTATAGGATGAGACGAAATCAATTTTTTCATCATCACTCCCTCCCTCACTCCCTCACTTCCTCACTTCCTCACTCCCTCCCCCATTTACCCTACCCAAAGTTCTTGGGCAAATCGAACCGCAAAGCTTGCAAGTAGGATGGCAAAAAATGACAGCATTAGGTAACCCCAACGAGGATAGCGAGACAATAATACACCGAGAGCGACACTTGGAGACACAATACCGTACACCAAACGACTCAAAGATATAGTACTCCCAGATGCTAGCAACAAACCTATACCACAGAAGCCATAGATAACAGTGACTGGAGTCAATTGAGCGCGTAATTGCCATAATAGGTAAACACTACCGAAAATAGCGATCGCGTTAATCAAAGGGTCGCCTGCTAGTATCCATAAAAGAAAGACTAAAGCGGCAAAGCCATAGTCCACTTTCTGTGAACCTAGCTGTTTACGGAAGTACCATAAACAAGAACCGATGCCAATAATCATCGTAAACAATAGAGGATGCAGAGGGTCTTTGATCCCGCCATGCTTCCAATTCAATGTCCCAACTGTCACTTGCATCAGCATTTTCCACCAACCCTGCCAATCAAACCCAAGCGTTGGTCGCCATTTCTGTTGTGCATGGATAAATCCCAAAGGATCACCAAATTGAATCGCACAGTATATGCTGAAAAAAACTAGTCCAGCACCAGCGGCAAAAGACGCAAGATAAGCAATAGGGGGTCTGCGTTGTTTCCAAGCTGCTAAGGCAAACGCGGTTATCAGTGCCATTCCTGTCGGACGTGTTGCTGTCGCCATTGCACCCCAAAAGACAGTCCAACCATAATGTTGTTTATCAAAAGCTCGCAAAGCTGCTGTACTTAAGAGTAAGTATAGCCCTTCGGTGTAAATGACTCCTGCAAATATTGATAATGGACACCAAGCAACCACAGCTGTTGTCCACCGCGCCGCGCTTTCACCAGCTTGTTCCTTAACCCAAAAGTATAAAAAGTAAAGCGCCGCCAAAAAAGCCAGATTGCTGACTAACGTCCCTGCGATTTCAAACGGCAAGCCCAAGTTCATTAAAACTCGGATGATTAAAGGAAACAGGGGAAAGAAGGCAAGGGTGTGTGACTTGCCATCGTTAATGAATTTATATCCAGAGCTGGCAATTGTGCGATAATATTCACTATCCCATGCAAAAAACACCCCCCAACCAAAAGTGGTGGTATTGCCTCCTGCTGGTACTGGTAGCAATGGTGCAATCAGCAACATTGTTATCCAGATGAGTAGTCGGCTAGTAAGCCACATTGTTGCTGGGAAGAGGACGATTTTTGTCCATAAAGCTTTGTTCAAAAATATCTGACCTTTAATCATGAGTGAGGTGTAAAGAAGGTGTAGGGATATTTTTCTGAAGAAAAATGCGGAATTCTTTGTTGTTAAATTTTGAATTGTTCAAGTCCTACACCAAGTGAAATGTTTTTTAGCTTATCCTACCCAAAGTTCTTGGGCAAATTTAACAGAGAGTCTGACGAGTAAGATAGCAAACAAACCCAGACTTAAGTACCCTTGACGAGGATAGCGAGATAAGAAGACACCACAAGCTACACTCAGTGAGACAATACCGTAAGCCAAACGACCCAAGGATATCGTGCCTCCGGAGGCAAGTAGCAAACTGATCCCGCACAAAGCATAAATAACAGTAACTGGGGTTAATTGAGTGCGTGAATGCCACAACATATAAGTGCCACCACAAACCATAACTCCGTTCAGAAAGTTATAGATGAACCAATCATCTGCTAGTATTAACAAGCAGATTGATAAACCATAAAAGCCCCAGACAGCAAGAAAATTCAGTTGCTTACGGAAGCGCCACAAACAATAACCGTAGCTGACAACAACCCCAAAAAGTAGGAGATGCAGGTAGTTATTTATTGATAAAGATTCTAAATTGGACGTTCCAACAGTGATTTGCAGTAGCATATTTAACCAACCCTGTCCATCAAATCCCAGGGAGGGTCGCCATCCGCGTTGTGCATGGATAAATCCAAAGGGATTGCCAAATTGGATTGCACAGTACAGACTAAACAAAAGCACTCCCATTGCACTGCCACACCCAGCAACGTAAGCCATCAAAGGTCTACGCTGTTTCCATGCGGCTAACAAAAATGCAGGTATAAGCGCTAACCCCGTAGGACGAGTTGCCGTTGCCATTGCACCCCAAAGGAGAGTCCAGTAGTATTGCTTTTGATCAAAGGCTCGCAAAGCCGCAGTGCTCAACAGTAAGTATAGCCCCTCGGTGTAAATAACCGTGCCAAACATGGACAATGGACACCAAGCCACGACAGCTGTTGCCCAACGCGCCTCCTTTGTGCCACAATGCTCCTCTACCCAAAAGTAGATACAGTAAAGGGCTGCAAAAAATGCCAAGTTATTTATCAGCGTACCTGCCACTTCAAATGACAAGCCAAAACGCATGAAAAGCCAAATAGCTAAGGGAAATAAGGGGAAAAATGCAAGATTGTGTTGTTTTCCATCATCGCTAAATTCATAACCAGATGTTGCGATCGAACGGTAATGTACACTATCCCATGCATCAAATACTCCCAAGCCAAATTGAGGGGTAACTCCTTGCGATGGTGCGCTTAGGTGTGGAACAACCAGCAACATAGTAACCCAAATAAAGAATCGGCTAACAAGCCAGATGATTGTAGGAAAAAGAAAATCATTTTTCCATACAACTTTTTTGATAAATATTTGAATTTCAGCCATAAGCTTGAGTGTTATTCAAACTCCTCTATGCATTCACATACTTATGGCTGTCATTTGGTGATTTATTAGTAACATTGCGCACATTCCACTCCTCCACCAAAATGAGTCATTACACGAAAAGAAACATAGCTGACAAAGTTTTCAGCTATTTACTATCAGTAGTTATAATTTAGCTGATATCCATATGAACCTTGGCAGTTAGATTTAACTATATAGTCTTTCTATACAACATTTTTTTTTGCAAAGAAAAGTTGCTTTGGAGAGATGTTTAACTCATCTTGTGGCTTCTAGTGCATGGCAGTAGAACTCAAGATTGGCAATAAAACATTGGGTAGGGTGAAGTTGGTTCGTTTTCCCACTTTTTGAAGGTATCCCCCAGCAATTTTGCCTCTTGATAACTCACTCACTCCCCATCAGCCGTTAGCACTGACAATATCCCGTTAAGTTTAGTAACAAATCGAACTGAATTTTTCGCCAACGCAAATTAACGCACTTCGCAAACGGATTCGCTCTGTTGAAGCACCATAAACGCTTGTTGGTTACAGCGCTTATTCTTATGATTAGACCACAAATCCTAGGGCGGGCATAAGGATATAGGATAAATCAATTTATTTGTGTATCCCAAGCAATCTATATTAATGGTTGTCTGTCAATCACCAAACAATTGTGAAAGCAATAACTCTTCTTGGTTCTACTGGTTCTATCGGTACTCAGACTTTAGACATTGTCGCTCAATACCCCGATCAATTCCGGATTGTGGGCTTAGCAGCTGGGAACAATGTGGATTTGTTGGCTTCTCAGATTCGGCAGTTTCGACCAAGTATAGTAGCTATCTGCTCAGAAGAGAAGTTGCCAGCACTCAAAGAAGCAATCAAAGACCTTGCTCCCCAGCCGATTTTAATGGCTGGTGATGCTGGAGTTATTGAAGTTGCCCGCTACGGAGATGCCCAAACCGTTGTTACGGGTATCGTTGGTTGTGCTGGGTTGCTACCTACCATAGCAGCCATTGAAGCTGGTAAAGATATCGCCTTGGCAAACAAGGAAACCTTAATTGCTGGAGGTCCGGTAGTTTTACCTCTGATTAAAAAACACAGTGTGAAATTACTGCCAGCAGATTCGGAACATTCTGCTATATTTCAATGCTTACAAGGTGTTCCAGATGGAGGTTTACGACGAATTTTATTAACCGCATCTGGTGGTGCTTTTCGTGACTGGGCAGTAGAGAAGTTAGCAGAGGTCACAGTTGCTGATGCTATCAAACATCCTAACTGGTCAATGGGGCGTAAAATTACTGTTGATTCTGCGACTTTAATGAACAAAGGTTTGGAAGTGATTGAGGCTCATTTCCTCTTTGGGTTGGATTACGAGAATATTGAGATTGTTATTCATCCCCAAAGTATTATTCACTCACTCATTGAACTACAAGACACCTCTGTTCTCGCCCAACTAGGTTGGCCTGATATGCACTTACCTTTACTATATGCTTTGTCTTGGCCTGAACGCATCTACACCAATTGGGAACGCCTAGATTTAGTCAAAATCGGCAGTTTAACCTTCCGTGAACCAGATCATCAGAAGTATCCTTGCATGAAATTAGCTTATGCAGCAGGGAGATCTGGTGGTTCCATGCCTGCTGTGTTAAATGCAGCGAATGAGCAAGCTGTGGCTTTGTTTTTAGAAGAAAAAATTCAGTTTTTAGATATTCCTCGGTGTATCGAATGGGTGTGCGATCGCCACGAACGCGATAATCGTCCAAATCCTTCTTTAGATGACATTTTGACAGCAGATAAATGGGCAAGGCAGGAAGTTTTAAAAGCAACTCAACACTTGGAAAATCGTCCGCGTATAATATCTTTGCGATAAAAAACGACTAACAACCCTAGATTTTCATTGTATTTATGTTCAGCGTTCAGCTTACTGCTGAACGCTAATTTTTTTTATTCGTAATTTTTACCTTATAGCAATGTATAAGAATATAAACATATAGTTCTGTTGTTTTTTCTGAGTTTCGTCATTTAGTTATTCATTTATAATTTATTATACTGAGAAAGAAT
>NZ_QMEB01000300.1 GCF_012912135.1 Brasilonema bromeliae SPC951
GTGTTAATCCGTCCTCCCATGCCACTTTCGCGAGCAACTTGATTCGCATTGATGACATAAAACTTCAGTTGCTTGCTAATAATTTGCTGTTGTACTTCCACTGGGAGATGTTCCCAAACGGTATCAGCATCATAAGGACTGTTCAGCAGGAATGTTCCTCCAACAACAGCGGCTTTTAGGACATCAATGCGTTCTACAAATACCCACTGATGACAACCAATAAAGTTGGCTTGTGAAATCAGGAAAGTTGAGCGAATTGGTTGTGAACCAAAACGCAAATGCGATACAGTTATTGAACCAGATTTCTTTGAGTCGTAAACAAAGTAACCTTGAGCGTAGTTGTCGGTTTGTTCACCAATAATTTTGATTGAGTTTTTATTTGCCCCCACTGTACCATCGGAACCCAACCCATAGAACATTGCGCGCACAACGTTATCTGGTTCAATAGAAAAGTCGGCGTCAAATGGTAAAGAGGTGTGACTAACGTCGTCGTTAATACCGATGGTAAAATGATTTTTTGATTTTGCCTGAGTCAGGTTTTCAAAAACTGCCAGCACCATCGCTGGGGTAAATTCTTTGGAAGAAAGACCGTAACGACCACCGATAATTTTAGGAGTAGAAATTCTTCCACTCCCCCTTTGTCTATCTAACCACTCCTCGTGAACAGCAGTGACAACATCCAAATAAAGGGGTTCACCTGCACTACCAGGTTCTTTGGTGCGATCTAGGACTGCTATTGCTTTGACACTAGCAGGTAAAACTTCTACAAACCGTTTGATATCAAAAGGACGGAATAGCCTAACTTTGACAACACCAACTTTTTTTCCACGGGCAATGAGGTTATCTACGGTTTCATGCACTGTTTCACAGCCGGAACCCATGATCACGATAACTTCTTCTGCATCAGGGGCACCGTGGTATTCAAAGATGCGGTAATATCGTCCTGTGATTTCCCCGAATTTATCCATTGCTTGTTGGACAATGTCGGGACAAACGTTGTAATAGGGATTAATGCTTTCGCGGGATTGAAAGTAAACATCGGGGTTTTGGGCGGTTCCCCGCAAGACTGGATGATCTGGGGTTAAAGCGCGATCGCGATGAGCAAATACCAGTTCCTCATCAATCAGCGCCTGAAGATCGCTGTCTTCCAAAAGTTGAACTTTCTGAATTTCATGAGAAGTGCGGAAGCCATCGAAGAAGTGCATAAATGGCACTCGTGCTTGAAGGGTGACGGCTTGGGCAATCAGAGCAAAATCCTGACTTTCCTGTACTGAAGCGGAACACAACAAAGCAAAACCAGTTGCACGCGCAGCCATCACGTCACTATGATCACCAAAAATTGACAGGGCATGGGTTGCTAAAGAACGTGCTGCAACGTGAATAACGGCACTGGTGAGTTCACCTGCTATTTTGTACAGGTTGGGAATCATCAACAGCAATCCTTGAGATGATGTGAAGGTCGTCGTCAGACTACCTGTTTGCAATGCCCCATGCACCGCAGCCGCAGCCCCGCCTTCACTCTGCATTGCCACCACTCTTGGAATAGTACCCCATACATTGGGACGTTCTTCACTCGACCAGGTATCTGCCCATTCACCCATTGATGATGAGGGGGTGATAGGATAAATGGCAATCACTTCATTTAGGCGGTAAGCAACACGGGCAACAGCCTCATTTCCATCTATTGTTGCAAAGGTTTTTTTCATGATTTCTCCTCTGAGATTGCCGCCTGCTGGAATTGCGGTCATCTATTCCTACTTAGTGATGCAAGTTTCGTTTTCTTCTTGAGCGATCAGTAGTACAGATTAGGAGCAGCCGAACCCGGAGGGTGCAAGATATCAGGTATCAAATACATAATTAGCTGCTACACTGTTTAGCTCACTTCATCGAAATGTAATGAGCCTAAAACTTATGACTTGCTGGAGATAAAATAAACTGTGTAGTTGCTACCCGTGACGTCAATTTTTATATCAATATTTTTTCATGCTAAGTTATCTCGTTGGCTGACTACATTTCGCTCTTCTTTTGAAGGAACACTAATCTTGCTTTTTTAGTATCGCATCACATCGTTTTCGTTTGTTTCTGTTAATTACTGATGTACTCAAACAACAAAATCTCTATTCTCTAAGGATTTTAGAAATTCAAGTCTTTTTATGGGGGTATAGGTTCGAGAATTTAATCAGAACTTTGATGTAGGAAATTGGAGTATAATTAATAATACAATTATGGTATTAAATAAACATTTAATGGAATTCACAATTATCATTACAAGCAGAAATTCTTCTCTCTGACAAAAACCAGTACAACTTGTTTCACTCTACACCCAAGAATCTGATAATTTTCAGTCTTTTGTTGGCTGATCGATGCGTTTTTAGTCTCTTGTGCGATAGTGTCATAAATGGGGTCAAAGCTAGGGGAGAAAGAGGGAACTACAGCACAAAACATATAAAATTTAACTTTAATTGTTCTGTTTAATCTTTCGTTACATACTTAGAAATTTTCCTGCCCACCTACTTACACCTCCACTTTCTGTTAGTCACTCAATTTGGGTTTACTCAACAAACTGCTGACAACCTTTTGTTACGGGCATAGTACATTTGCACAAAGGTAACTTCAGTTTAAGCCTATGAATGCAACTTGGTCTGAGACGACTGGCGTGGGCTTCAGGAGTAGGATTTTTGCTCAAAGACAGAGATTATGAACTAAAAATGAAATAAATATGAGAGTATTATGAAATAAAGTTCTCACAACTAAGGAGAGAGTATTTTGACTGAAATGTATATCTGCACCCTTGCTGCTTGTGGTGTGGTAGCAGTCATTTCTAGCAGTGCTTTGGCTATAGAAGTAAACTTAACAGACGAGTTTGCTGATAGCACTTCTGCCAACGAGCTTTATTTCAATACTGCTATTTCTTTACCAGATAAGGCGCAGGATTACTTATCCAACCAACCTGTATTCCAAGACTTGGTATCTGATGCAGTTGAACAACAACCTCCTAATCAAGCACAGAGTCCTCTCCCTGACAAAAGCCAGTACAACCTGTTTCACCCTACACCCAAAAACCTATGGCGGGAGTTGAGTACAGATCGCCCTGACCAAACAGAGTCTCCCTTTACTGTGGATGCAGGACATTTCCAAATAGAAGCAGATTTCTTCGTATATACCAGAGATACTAATAGTGCAGACGATACCCGTACAGAATCTTTCAATCTTTTCGTTCCCAACTTTAAAGTCGGTCTGTTAAATAACGTCGATTTACAGATTATCCCAGAAGTGTACAACGTCGTGCGTACTACACCCAAAGGTGGCTCCACTGAGGAACGCTCTGGCTTTGGTGATATTACAGTTCGCGTCAAGGTTAACTTTTGGGGCAATGACGTCGGCAAAACTGCGTTTGCTATGATGCCTTTTATCAAATTCCCTACTAATCAAAATAATTTGGGAAATAACTCAATTGAAGGCGGCATTATTTTTCCCTTGGGGATTGCACTGTCTGATAGGTGGGACTTGGGTATGATGACCGAGTTCGACTTTAATAAAAATGAAGTTGATTCTGGATATAATTTAGGTTTTGTCAATAGCGTCACCCTTGGCTATGCAATTAACTCCAGATGGAGTACTTATTTTGAGTTATTTACGGAAAAAACAACCGAGAAAGGCTCTGATTTCATTGCCACTTTTGACACTGGCTTGAAGTATCTGCTGACGGAGAATATCCAACTAGATGCAGGTGTTAACATTGGGTTAAAGCAGGCTGCGGATGATTTCCAGCCCTTTGTTGGCTTATCGATGCGTTTTTAGTCTCTTGTGCGATAGCGCCAAGTAAGGCTCCCTCTGGGAGCGTCGTCCGATCACTTCACAGGTGCTGTTGCCAGGAGGGGCACTCATGACAATTTATCACAATATGAATGAATAAGTTTTGTTAAAGAGCCAAAATTTCATCTTAATTTCATAGTGACCTGTCATTCTAGTTAAATAAAGGTTCGTGCAAACGATGAATCTGCAATCTAATTGAATAATTGATTCATTGGACAGACAAGATGAAGAAAACACTGATTTCTGCTGCGGCATTTGCTCTGGTTAGCGCAGCTTTAATTTCTGCTGGCTATGCAACTGCTAAAACAGATAACAACAGGGTTTTCAATGTTAATGATAGTGTAAAATTTCCTCCTAATAGCTGGCGGATTGTTAAACATACCTTTCGAGTACAAATTCCTCGGAATAACAATACTCTCTCCCAGCTAATTATTGATACTCCATCCTCTGTGGCTGTTAGTAATGATATTGATGTGTTGGATGATAAGGGTCAAAAAATTAACATTAATATTTCTGTCAATGGTAGAAGAATCTTAATAGATTTTCCGGAAAAAGTTATTTCTAACACCAAACTCTTAATTGAATTTAATAAAGTCAGACAACCAACTGTTGGTCCTGCTTCCGTTTACAGCTTATGGGCTAAAGCCGTCGGTAACGACACAGAGATTCCCGTAGGCACAGCTCAGTTTTCCACATTTTAATCTATAAATTATCACGACAGGTGTTGAATGAAGAAAATAATGATCTACGCTGTTGCATTGGCTCTGGCTACTGTAACCTTAATTCCTGTTAACTATGCAAAAGCTAGCGCAGATGATAGTCAAGATCCTCACATTGATGGAAACGCGCAATTTCCTCCTACACGCTGGTATGTTGTTAGACATACTTTCCGAGTACATATTCCCAAAAATAGTAAGGAGATTTCTCAGCTAAGTATTCAGGTTCCAACCAATGTAACTTTGAGCAATGATGTTGATGACATTAATGTAGAAGATAAAAATGGTCAGAGAATTAACACTAATGTTTCTGTGAATGACAAAACTATACTATTAGCTTTTACCGAACCAGTTGCTCCTGACACTCAGCTAGAAATTGACCTCAAGAATGTCAAACGACGAACAGGAGGAAATAGTTATTTTTACCGCCTCTTCGCTAAATTTGCTGGCGCTAGTACAGAAGTTCCTATAGGAGGAGCCAGTTTTCGCATTGGTTATTAACTCTATTACTACCCAGCCATTAAAAACTTTTAGAGTTAAGCTAGAGTTTAATTGCATATTTGTTGAAGTCAAGCCAGAAATTTCACAGTAATTTCATCCTCATATGACAAACTAGTGAAAAGGCAGTTTTGTTAGTGCGGAACATTTGCTGTGTTTACCCAATAGCAAGCGACTGTAACAGGACACAAATGCCAGCTTCAAGTCGTTACTCTAGTTCCTTAGTACTCAAGGACATTTCTAATAATGCACAGCCTTGAACGTTCCCAAAAATCTACAACACTCCGTTGTATTTCTGGAGGATTCCTGAGCTTGCTCCTACTAATTGCTCCCACAGTTGTTTTAGCCGACGGTGGACACGGAGATGAATTTCAAGGAGGAAGTGAAACCAGTCAAAGTGGCGGGTCTGTTGAAGTAGATGCCTCAACGGTTAAACAGCTAGGAATCAAAGTCGAGCCAGTGAAACGTCAGCGGCTATCTGTTGGTATTAAAACCACTGGGCAAATTGAGACCCTGCCTAGTCAAAAAGTGGAAGTCAATACCCCAATTTCTGGGGCGAAAGTGGTTGAGTTGTTGGTGGAACCTGGTGCAGTCGTGAAAAAAGGTCAACCTGTGGCTGTTGTAACCAGTCCTGACTTGGTGACACTGCGCGTTGAATCTCAAGAAAAACTTGCTTCAGGTCAAGCTGATTTGCAGCAAGCGCAAGCTGACTTACGGCTTGCTCAACAAAACTACGAAAAATATCAACAGATAGCTGCAGCCGAAATAGCCTCTGCACAGAATAAAGTGACCTTTGCTCAAGAAAAGTATGACAAAGATAAGGTAGTAGCTGATGCGGGCGCTCTCCCTCGTCGCAATGCTTTAGAATCCCAAACCCAACTAGCAGAAGCCAAAGCGGAACTGACCAAAGCTTCGAGCCGCCGGGACGTAATTGATGCTGAAAATAAACTTAAACGTGCTCAAGCCTCTGTTGAAGTAGCAAAAAAACGTATTCAACTCAGTAATACTAATTATGAGACTCGATTGCAACAACTGGGAAACAGCGCCAATGCTAAGGGACTGTTAACGGTGACGGCTCCCATTTCCGGTCGGGTTGCTGACAGACAAGTTACCATTGGTCAATCATTCAATGATGTAGGTGGCAAGCTGATAACGATTGTCAATGATAGTCGGGTTTATGCCACAGCAAATATTTATGAAAAAGATTTGGGCAAGGTAAGGACAGGTCAACGGGTAAGTTTGAAGGTAGCTTCTGTGCCTAATCGTACCTTCACTGGACGAATAGCCGTAATTGGTTCTGTGGTGGAAGGCGAAACGCGGGTTGTTCCTGTGAAAGCCGAAATAGATAACCCCGGTGGAGTTCTCAAGCCAGGGATGTTTGCCGAACTTGAAGTTTTGACAAACCAAACATCGACAGCTATATTAGCTATTCCTAATTCAGCTGTGGTTGATGTCAATGGTAAGAAACAGGTTTACGTACAAAATGGTAATGCTTTTCAAGCAACTGAAGTCACTTTAGGTCAAACCTCTGGGGACATGGTTGAGGTGAAGACTGGCTTATTCGAGGGTGATATGATTGTCACTCAGCGTGCGCCTCAACTTTATGCTCAGTCTTTGCGGGGTGGTACTAAGCCAACAGAAGGTGAGAAGAAAGAAGCGCAACCCGCACAGAAGACGGAAGTTAAAACGCCCAACTTGCCAGTACCCTTGTGGTTGCTCTTATCGGGAGGAGGGGCTGCTATTGCTGCAGTTGGTTTCTTAGCAGGTCGTCGCACCAAACGTCAAGAGGTTCCAGGAACACCAGAAT
>NZ_QMEB01000301.1 GCF_012912135.1 Brasilonema bromeliae SPC951
AGACAGGTTCCTAAAGTCAGGATTTCCAGAATCACATAACTGAAAAACAAAGAGTTGCATAATGCAAGGGCGCATAACCCAGCTTCAAACAATCCCAACAGAGAGTAAAAGCGTGCCCAACCCCAGTCCATCTCCATGTAGCCGACAGCAAAAATTTGTGCAAGCAAATTTAAGCCGGTAATGACGACCATCGCGCCGACACTTAATGAGGAGATTTCTAAATCAATAGAAAGGTTTAAACCAGCAGTATTCAGCCAAGGTATAGATATCTCATATGGCGCTTGATTCCAGGCGATTGGTAATACCAAAGCAGAATGAACAAACGCAAGAAATGTCATGACCAAGTTAATGTAACCTGCTGGTCTTGGTCCTGTGCGTTTAATGATTCCTGGAGACCAGGGTACGGCTAAAAGCGCACCACTTAAGGCATAGCAGGGAACTAACCAAACAGTTTCAAGCAGAAAATGACTCATTAATTCTCCTCCAATTTGCAGCATAACAGGACGCGGTTGTCAATCAACAACCGTTTTTTTCAACAACGCAGATATGCGAAATGAAAAATTTAAGTTTTATTTTATTTTCGTTAAATCATAGATTACCCTATATCTATGTCAAAGGGGAATAAGTTAGCTAAATCATTAGTCTATCATGACTCTAAGAAATTCTTATAGCTTGAAAATTTCCAATAGTTACTATTGTTTATTATCTATAAATGCTTGATTCAACAGTACCAGCCGCAGTGAACAAGGGGTGGGCGAGTCCGTTTCCTGCCTGGTAACTGATAACTGATAACTGTTCACTGTTTGAATAGTTACTATTATTTTACCTCTATATAGCAATCCATTGAGGAGTTGTGAGAATTGAAAAACTAAGATCCCCGACTTCTGGTGAGAAGTGGGGGATCAAGTTTGCTCACGTTCGCTCATAGCGTGCCCGTAGCGGCTCAGGATTTAGGACTGCCATAGCAGTTTTAGAAACAAACACAGACGCAATTCGTTGTGTCCGTGTTACTCTAGTTAGTAGATTTTTTCTACTATTGCTTGCCCATTTGCTGGTAAAATGTATGCCACTACTGATGACTGGTGCGACGAGTCACTAATAGGAGCAGGTTTCATTTCGCCCCTAAAGTCTAGCAGTTGTACAAGCAGGAGGTAGCCAAGTGCCAAAATTATGGAAACCGCACCTGTGATAATTGCAACTATTTTCCCACGATTCATCAATTCCACCTGTAATGTTAAGATATGCTAATACCCCTATATTAAAATTGCAATACCACATAGTGGTGCAGCAAGCGCATAAATAAACATGCCATCCCAGACAGCCAAAAAGCCGGAAAAACAGGCTTTTTGACCCTGGTTACATTCAGAATGCCTTACGCTCCTCTAAATGCGCTAAAATATCTTGACGATCGCGCCAAACTGGACGCAGTTGTTTGTTGGCAAACATCTGCAATTGGTCTTCAGTATGGGGCGAACCGCTTTGAGTTGCATTACCATAGCCAATCAGCGCCATCGCCTTTACTGGTTGAGAAAACTCAATAGCAGCGACGAACGAATCACCAGCAACTGCTTGGAAGCGACCTTCTGCTCCTGGAGCAAAATTAAGGACGCGGAAAATACCGAGACTTCCATCGCCACCGTTAGCAGGTAAATCCTTATTGCCCACATGCACCCGGAAAACATCCCCCCACGCGATATCCAGCTTTCCATAAGCTTTTTCCACTTTGCCCGCGACAGCTTCCAGTGTTGCAACTGCACCTTTAGGATCGGCTAAACCGTCTGGGGTGGTGCGTGGAGAGTCTTCACTCCAAGGTTTGCTGAACGATTTATCATCTAAGTTCATCTGTTTTGCCCAAAAGGCAAAAAGTACAGCACCCTTAGAATCTGCATTGGCTTGTCTATCCCACGCTTCTAGGACATCAGCTGCTCGTCGTGCTAATTCACCCCCCTGCTTTCGGGAAGCGGGAATTAAGTCATCCAAAATGCGATCTGCTAGTTCCATCCGGGTCGAATGTTTGTATTCTACCATCTCATCGAAAGAAATTTTGTCATCTGAAGATAGCATTCTTATAGAACGTTCCGTCCGAAAATCCTTGGGAAAAATCAGGCCAGTCGGTGCCATGTAAGCAGGGTAATTATCTGCTTTAATAGCAGTAGGATACGTCGTTGTCCAAGGTGGGTCATTAGTATTTTGCAACCAACCGCTTTCTGGGTCAATGACGCGTGGTAAATCTTGGTAGGGATGGATTTTCGTCCATAGTGTTTTAGACGTGTCACCAGGAATAATCCCTTCCCAGTATTTGAAATCACCTTGAGAACGAATTGGAACATCACCGTTGAACAGGTGCATGATGTGCCCATCTTTGTCTGCATACATCACCGTAAACATAGGTAGTTGCAAACGCTTGAGAACAGATTGAAACTGGTTGAGGTTTTGGGAACGCGCCATATCCCACCATTGCTCAAGGACACCAGGTCGATCAAGACCAGCAACGCGCAACGCCAAAGCAAAACCATCTTTTTGTGTCACCACAGGACCGTGAACAGAACGTTTGACGACGAGGGGTTGTTCGCTTAACGTACCATCTTTTTGTTTCACTTTTAAGGAGACAGTTGTTGTCTCGAAGGGACGCACTTTGCCATCGAAGCGATAACCATTGTCAACTAATTTGAGTGAGTACGTATCCCAACCATCGTAAATGTTGACGGTGTGAGTCCAGCCTAAATTATCGTTGAAGGCGATCGCCAACACCGGAACTCCAACAAGTGTTGCACCATAAGCATCAATATCGGGAGTCGAGAGTTGTGCTTCGTACCACAAAAATAAATCCGACCAAGGCAAATGTGGGTTTGCCAGCAGCATCGCTTTGCCACTTGCAGAATGTTCGGGTGCTATAGCCCAACCATTAGACCCTGCTTTTGATTCTTGCTTGGCGACGCCTGAAATGTCCTGTGGGTTAACAATAAAAGTAAAATGCAAAACTCGGTTTAGGTGAGCTAGAACATCTTCTGGCTTGACTGGTAGCACTACCTCTACTTCATCATCAATCAGTTCGCCATGCTCCTTAGCGTAAGCATTAATCCCCGCTGCAAAAGCATCCAGGTAGTTGCGAAAAGTTGGATTTTGTGCGTTGTACCAAGAACTCGCGCGTTCTGGGATTCCTGCCGTGAGAACCCAACGGTCTGAGTCTAAATATTTCTCTCCCCAGTATTCGGCAGCACGTCCACGTGCTTGACCGTAAAGACGCAAAAGCAAGTTACCGTGACTTTGCATCTGTGCCCAACCAAAGGCTTGAAATGCACTTCGGGTATCCTTGCCGTAGATGTGGGGTATCCCATAAGTATCCCAGAGTATTTCAGTGGATTTTGTTATCTGTGCAGAAGTCTGACATCCCAAAACTAAAGCAAAGATGATACCAAATACAAATGCGAAAACTCGGAATGGTTTTTGCCGGAAAGTTTTATGTAGGTAGTTCATATTTCTATTTAGGAATTAAGTTACTCATCACTGTTGGATATCAATTTTGGAGGATGGATTTTGGGAGATTTAGTTGTCAGTTAAGTTCAACGTTCCTCCTCTGATTCAACAACGCCCATTTCCGAACCACAGACAATAGCAATCAAAATTCCCAGCCAATTGTTCCTTGTACAGTCAAAGGTGCTCCTGGATAGACACGCAGGTTACTATTAGCTGATTCAAAATATGTGATGTCAAACAGGTTTTTGATGTTCACAGCGGCTCGGAAATTATTTCGCTTGTAGAACAGAGCAGCATCCGTCCGCAGATAATTCGGTAACTCAAAAGTGTTTGCTAAATCTCCTTGGCGATCGCCCACATAAAACAATCCTAAACCAAACCCCAAACCCTGCAAAAAGGAGCTTTGCAGGGTGTAGGTTGTCCACACGCTAAAAGAGTGTTTCGGGATGTTATTCAACTGGTTGTCTACCAGCAGTGGTCTGGTGTCTTTGGTGACGATGGCATCGGTGTAAGCATAGGCAGCAATGATGTTCCATCCGGGTAGGACTTCGCCTGCGATGTCGAATTCGATGCCTCGACTGCGTTGCTCTCCAGTAAGGATAGAGAACCGCGTATTGTTTGGATTAGGGACTATCACATTAGAGCGGGTGAGGTCATAGAATGCCAAGGTTGCAGAAACCTTATCGCTCAAGTCTGCCTTGACGCCGACTTCATATTGGGTCCCCCGTTCTGGTGTGAATAGCGTGTTGTCAAGGGTGGTGCCGTAGTTCTGCTGAAAGGCTTTACCATAGCTGGCGTAAAGTGAAATCTCGGGGATCGGTTGATAGACAATCCCGACACGAGGCGTGAACGCTTCATCTTGTTGAAAGGTGGTTGTTGCGGCGACGAAGTTTTCTTGCTTCTGATTGACAAGGTCAAATCGTCCACCGAGGAGCAGCTTCAGGTTGTCGGCAAAGGTAATCTGATCTTGAATGTAAATGCCTAAAGCTTGAGATGTGATACCACTATCAAACCTGCTCACAGGTCCTTGAGGGCGACCGTAAACCGGATTAAACAGGTCAAGGGGAGCCTGAGAGCTGTTCAATCCATCAGGCGTAAAATCAGTTTGTCTAAACAGATCAAAGCCAGTCACCAGTTGGTGTTGAATGCTCCCGGTCTTAAATTTACCCACAACGTAGGTATCCATCGTGTAGGTATTGGTAGAAGTACTTCCCTGGCTGTCGAAGAAAGATCCTCTTTGTAAGGTGCGGTTGTCTGCCAGAAGAGCGGTTGGTGAAGTGAATTTCTGGTCAACTTTGGAAAACGTACTTTGAAACGCATTGCGGATTTGCCAGTTCTCACTGAAGCGATGCTCAAAGTTGTAGCCAACTCGCAAAGCAGTGCGGTTATCTTTGTCGTCCGGTTCGTTGATATTGCGATTGAGCGGAATTTTGCCATTTGGATTGGGCAGCACCGTACCAACCGCTGGCAGTCCATTATCATCTTGCAGTTGACTGTCCAGATATTCCGCTTCCAGGGTTAGCTTTGTATTCTTGCCAATTTGCCAGGATAAAACCGGAGCAATAAAGTAACGCTGGGTATCGAAGAAGTCGATAAACGTGCCGGATGATTCCACCGAAGCATTTAAGCGATAGAGCAGGGTTTTATCGCTAGTTAGGGGACCAGAAAGGTCAACCGCACCGCGATAAAAGTCGAAATTGCCAAATGTTCCTTCGATGGAATAGTAAGGATCCTGACGGGGTTGCTTTGTAATCAGGTTGACTGCACCACCCAGAATGCCTTGACCGTAAAGCACAGACCCCGGACCTTTGAGCACTTCGATGCGTTCTAAGTTCGCAGTTTCCGAGGGAACTCGGCTACCAATTCGATCTCTCAGACCATTCCGCAAAACACCATCATTAACATTAGAAAAACCTCGGAAATAGAATCGATCAAATGTGCTGCGAGATCCACCCGCTTGCACTTGAACGCCACTCAGATTCCTCACGGCATCGCCGACGCGAGTAATTTGTTGGTCTTGGATCACCTGTCGCGGCACTACTTGAATCGCTTGCGGAATATCACGCTGATTCGTATCGACTTTCGTCCCAGTGGTCGATACAGATGAATTGTATCCATCTTGCTCCCCTGTTACCACCAACTCAATTGGTTCATCACCACTAGCGGATGGTTGAGTTGGCATTTTCTGACTGTCTGGCTGCTGTGCAGGTGATTGTTGTGTTTGAGGTTGCCCCTGTTGCGCTCTTTGTGATGTACTCGCGACGCTGAAAATAATACCTTCGTTGGGACTGTCAAACAACTCGACTGTCGGTACACCCGCCTCACCTGTCACCGTCACTCGAATAGTATTAGCATCAAAGTTAGTAACCGTTATTTCAGTAACACCTGCAATTGGCTTGGTGGAGCGAAATGTGAATGCATCGCCACTGGGTAGCCGTAGTTGAGCATTAGGAATATCAACGACAAAGTTATTGCCAGCACTACGATTCACCAGTTGTAACGCCTGACCTTTGGGTGTCTGTAAAATCACCTCCACGCCTTTTTTGGTGGGATTCGCCTTCACTCCGGTCACTTCCACGACTCCTGAGGTGGGTGTTGCCTGTGGTGTTGGTGACTGCACAAGCATTTGAGCACTGGTAATTGGGCGTTCTATCTCTGAGAGTGACCGAATCTCTGTTATTGGTTTAACGAACCGGGAATTGGTTACTAGACGTGGTTGTTGAGTAGAACGAGCGCTCTTTTCACCAGATGCCGTACTCTTGTCAACTCCAATTGATGATTTTTCTTCACTTAATGTGGGAGTTGTGAGCAACCCCACTATTACGCCTGTCAGCAACAGACTGGGAACAAGCCGCTTATATTTCATTCTTTTCGTTGTTACTCCCTCACGCCACGAAATCTCTAGTTGATGACGCCAGTATAGGACATTATTGAAATTCATTTGCATTGAGAAAGCAAGAAGCTGAAACTATAACAAACAAAAGTTTACATTTAGTTGGTCAACTTTAAACACACTATTGCTACATTTTGAGACTAATTCATTCATAAAACTTCATGATGTCAAGTCGGTATTTAGAAAACCTTGATGGTGCATGTTCATTTTTACATCATGCTATTACCTGTATGAACACAGACAGCATTGACCAGTAAACATTTTTGGGTGAGTTAACATGATTTGACTGAGACTACACAGAATCATGTGAGATGAAGAAAAGATAAATCTTGTTGCCATCTGTTTTTAACATCTATCAATAGTAAGATTTTTGTTTATATAGTTGTAACTC
>NZ_QMEB01000302.1 GCF_012912135.1 Brasilonema bromeliae SPC951
GGCATGTGGCGTCCCTGGGCTAAAGCCACAGGGTTTTCATCTCACCCACTATAAGGGTTGATAAACTGGCATTTCTTGGTAACAGTGACTACAACGCCAGTAAATTCCTTTCAAGTCTATGTGACGGAGCAAAGTGTATGAGCAGCAAGAGCAAGTATGCTTACTTATCATGGGTTGATAGGTATATATGGCTGTATTTACTTGGCTACTCCCACTTGTAGAAGAAGTCAGCGCTTGAAGAGATTTATTTAATAAAACTTGCATTTTTTAACCTGATTGTTGTTAACGTTTGGCTCAATTTTCACTCTTTAACTGACATACAACACCTCTCGAACCAAATAGGGTGTAGAGATTTACATCCGGGAAGGCGTCTATGGCAATGTGTCTATGGCGTAGTCACGTAACCGAAAATAATTCTCTTTAGCTTAATCTTAGCATGGAATATGTGATTACGCTTTTTGTCCATGTAATACCTTAGTAGGGCGTTGTTCCTAACAATCTGTTTTAAGTAGTCCGCCCTAACCATCTGTACGACTGGGTAACGAGTAATTAGTTTAAAGCCTCGTCTCTTTATGGGCGAAAATAGGAAAAAATTTTTCCTTACTGAAACTCCATCCCCTAGGGGATTAAGTTCTGAGTTCTGACTCCTTTTATATACTTGATAGATTAGTTCTGACTAATTTTTGACCGCTTCAACATATGAACATCTGGCAATTGCCACCAAGGAACATGAGGAGACTCGTGATGTTCTTCGTGATAGCCAAAATGATAGCAGGTAAGAAATGACCACCAAACAGGATATGAGATAGTTTGCGCACGGTGAGGTTCACTATACCCGTCTTTTGGCTCACGGTGGGGCAAGAACGTACCGAAATAAAATAGCTGTATTGAACTGATAAGTGCAGGTATTGCCCAAAAGAAAGTGAGATTTGTTCTGGGTATATGAACTATGAAATAGGCAAAGTTATAGATAATCGTGATGATGAGCATCTGCCCCCAACTTGAGTAATTTTTCATGAAATAAAAATACCAAGCAAAGAAATTTTTATGTTCGCCGTCGTGAAAATCGGGGTCTTTTTCACTGGCAGGATTATGATGATGCATCCAATGCTTTTTTAAAAGTTTTTCATAAGGTAAAAAACCATAGAGTGTTAAACATAGTGAACCAATAAAATGATTAATTTTGTTGTTTCTAGGAAAGACTACCCCATGCATAGCATCATGAGTTGTAATAAATAATCCTGTGTAGAGAAATGCCTGCCAAAGCACAGCAAGCGATAAAGTCAAGATATTAAAGTGAGAGATATCCACAGAAAGTAATAGAATCAAGCTCGTTAGCCAAGTTGCAATAATTACAAGAGCAATGACCATTCCTGTGGTAGATTCACTGTGAGTTTTTCGTTGATGACCTGTTGGTTTTTCTAATTGTTGAATCACGGTTGTACTTTATTTTGGGCGAAAGTTCACAAAAATAAGCTCATGACGAGACACACTAATAGCTCACACAGCCACTTCATCAGTAGTGACAGTACTTTTCAACAAGCGTGAGGTAGAGTGGCAAGATGCGAACCTTTTCCATAATTCCCCGACTGTATTTCATCCAGTTGCCAGTTGCTGTATTGTTGTCCTACAAGCAACCTTAGTTTGAGAATTATGTAGAAATGTTAACTTACTTTAATATTTACATACAATTGCCATACCGAAAACTTTTTTGGTCTGGAGGTTAGCTGGTATGGGTGTAAGACAGCAAAATTCTAGAGAAAGATTCAGAACCCAGAACCCAGAGTGCACAAGAGGTTGGCTGTTGTGTCTGTAGTGTCAGCTTATATCTCTAGCTAATTTGTGAGTTCTGGGTTCTTTCAAATCTAGTGAATGAGGTTGAGTACGTCACGCAGAACGCTAAAGCCGTTAAGATCCCAAAGAAGGTAGGCGATAAAACCAATCATGGCTAAGCGACCTTGCCAAAGTTCAGACTGTGGAGTAAACCCAAATTTAACTGCGTTGCGATCGCTTCCGTTATATGCCTTTTCAGTAGCATCAGTAGGATAGTTTCCCATTGTTAAGTTTCCTAAAGTATTTAAATTACATTTTTCATAGTAGTGATCCCTCTAGTGTGCGCTATCTCTCTACAGTGTCAAAGCGATAGCTAGTCTAAAGGATGAGATTTTGAGTGGTTCACGTAAAGATTTGTAATACAAAAGGTTAATAGGAGTTTGATTAACCTTCCAAATAGAGGATTATTCTTGTCATCAGGTAGTAGTCAGGTATACCAAAAAAATTTGAAAAGAAAAAAATTGAAAATCTAACGTTAGTCAGAAGGTTTATTAAATTTTGTTGCTCAAACTATAGGAAATAGAGTTTTTAACTGAAAATATGGCTCCTACAGTACTGATTACAGGTGCTTCCCAAGGTATTGGGAAAGCAACAGCACTTCTATTTGCACGCAAAGGATATGACCTGGTACTCACTGCACGTCAACTTGACGAATTGGAAAGGGTAGCACAGGAGGTGCAAAGCCTTGGTTGTCTAGCACCACTTATAGTTCCTTGCGATGTTAGAGACTCATCGCAGGTGGAAACACTGGTGGAAAAGGCTTTGGATCATTATGGCTATATTGATCTATTAATTAACAATGCAGGCATTTTCGCAGAAGGACCAGTGGAGCAGTTTTCTCTTAGCGATTGGCACCAAATCATAGATACTAATTTATGGGGATATATTCACACAATTCATGCCCTTTTGCCTCATTTCCTTCAAAGGAGAACTGGAACAATTGTGAATATAAGTTCCATTGGTGGTAAAGTGCCTACTCCTTACTTAGTGCCGTACTCCACCAGTAAGTTTGGCGTCACAGGTTTGACAGAGGCGCTACACGCAGAATTAAAGCCAAAAGGTGTTCACGTTTGTGGAATTTACCCCAATGTGATCAAGAGTCGTTTTGTGGAAGCGGCTGTTTTTCGTGGTAAAGATGAGCAAGATGCGAAATCCCGTCGTGATCAGATGAACAGCGTCCTAGAAATTCCAGGTGTGGAGAAGCCTGAGGATGTGGCAAATGCCATTTGGGACGCTGTTAAAAACCACAAGTCTGAGGTATTTGTGGGTTCGGCGAATTTGTCGCAAGCGTTTTATCGATTGTTTCCAGGCTTGCTTCAGTGGGTTTCTCAGCAAGCTTTGAAAAATAAAGATCAATAAAAGCTGAGAATGTACAGAATTTACTTAAGGTACTAATGGTGACTCGCATTCACGTTTCGTCACAAAATGTCGGTAACGAAACATCGCTTCTAACTGGACTTGGACAAGCCAACCACTGACAAATTCCACAGGTTCTCCGCCTGGCATAGAAAAGGAAATGTCATCAGTCAATCTCGTTTGACCATTTTCTGCTTGAAATAAATGTCGATGCACCCAATAATCAAAAGGTCCGGAAATTTGTTCGTCGGTAAACAGGTGATGTTCTTGGTATTCTGTGTGACTTGCTAACCAACGCAAAGGCAATGGTCCCAAAAAAAGGCGAAACTCAGTGATAGCACCCCTTCCAAGTCCCCCTTCGCGGCGGAGGACTTGAACGGGTTGCCAAGGTGGAGTCAGCAGTTGCATAACATCTGGTCTTTCGTGGAATTTCCAAACAACCTCCACTGGTGCATTAATGACTGATGAATATTTAAAGTGCAGCATTTCAACGGTTTTCGATTTTGTAAGTAATAATTAATAATTGTTAGTTGTTAGTTAAGTTTCTTAATAACCACTAACGACTAACCATTAGTTATTCCCTATGACTTATTACCAAAAAATTTTCAATTTAAAATCAGTAGAAAAGTTCATTCCTCATATTCAGTATCTATCTCTACATCAAGAGTCTCTTCATCAATCCGCACGTAAAGAATATTAGGACGACAGCAAACTTGACAATCTTCTACGTAAGATTGGTGTCCACCTGCGCTGAAATCAACGAAGGTGGTATTGGGTTCGCCACAATAGGCGCAGTAGTATTCGGCTGTTGTTTGCATTTAGTTGTTTAACGGTTGAAGTTCTCTTTGGGATAAGTTGAAATGACTCGTGGCATCAGCCAAGTGCTTTAGTAGTGTAGACTGTGGTAATGGTCCTTGCAAGTGGTTCCAAGGTAATATTTGGTCTGTTGACCAATTGGTATGAACGTAAAAATCTAAGTCGGGGATTTGTCCTTTGAGTTGTTTGAAAGCACGTTTGTAACTACCCAAAGAATCACCAAAGTCGCGGGTGAGTTCTAGGAGGTGGGAGAGTCGGCGATCGCCTCTCGACAACAAAGCCTGAATAATTGACCAATTATAACTTTCCGGACGAAAGTCTATTCCTTGAGGCTTGAGTTTTTTCTGTAAAAACTGCAACCTCTTTTCTGCTTGCGGATTCACCCCAAACCACTGAAATGGTGTATGTGCCTTGGGAACAAAGGTGGTACACCCCAGTGTTAACCGTAGTCCAGGAGCAGCTTTTTTGATATCGCGCATCATCGTTACGGTTTCATCCAAATCCTCTGGTTCCTCACCAGGAATTCCCACCATTCCGTAGAGTTTCAAACCAGATAATCCCCCAGCTTTGGCATTTCCTGCTGCTTGGATGATTTCATCATTGTGCAACTTTTTATTGATAATCCGTCGTAATTTTTCAGAACCACTTTCTACTGCAATGGTGAGGGATCTTGTATCTCGTTTTGCCAAAGTCTGCGCCAATTGTACAGTGACTGTGTTTGTTCGTACTGAGGAAATGCTCAGACGTATATCATCGTACTTTGGCTGATTGATGTAATCTAGTAAAGCTTCAAATTCCGGATGTTGAGTAACTGAAGCTCCCAATAATCCTAACCGATTTGTGACTGATAACCCTTTTTCAATTGCTGGAATGAGTGAACTATCAACACTCGCTGTTCTAAAAGGTAATGTCAGATAACTTGCCAAACAGAAGCGACACATTTCTGGACAACTTCTCACCACTTCCACCATGAAGATATTTTCCCAAGCCGCTTTTTCTGTCACCACTGTTGATGCTGAAAGGACATTTCCCCTGTAAGTTTGCTTTTGCACCACAGCAGGAATTTCTGAGGAAATTGGTTGAATTGATTTGACACCATTATCTGATGCGTGATATTCCACATAATACAAACTAGGAACATAAACACCAGAAACTTGTGCTAATGCTTTGAGTTGGGTTTGTCTGTCAGCGTTTCTAACTTCTTTGTAAGCTTCAATAAAATTCCCCAGTAAAATTTCCCCATCTCCCAGCAAAATCACATCAAAGAAATCTGCGAAAGGTTCGGGGTTAGCTGTGAGTACGGGACCACCACCAAAAACTATGGGATGATGATTATCTCGGGCATTTGCTCTGATGGGAATTTCCAAAGATTCCAGCAGATTCAAAACATTGACATAATCGAGTTCCCACGACATGGAAAAGCCTAATAATTCCGGCTTTCTTGGGAGTTGTTCATGAGTGTCGGTGAACAAACGACTCACCTGCACATCAGAACGCATTGCTAAAGTTGCCCATACCACCTGATAGCCAAGGCTAGTAATACCCACAGTGTACTCGTTGGGAAAAGCAAAAATGGTGGGAACAGCGTCAGTGTTAGGAATAGCAGGGGTAAATAAAAGGCGTTCAGCAGTAAATAAAGAAGATGTCACAGGTGTTTACAATAAACAGATTATCTATATTTAATTTTAAACCATAGAATTATGAGGTTAAAAAATAATGTTACGGCGTTAGCAAGAATAATCGGTAAAGCATTTAGAGAAATTCCATAGATTAACCATAGAAATATCCCTAAATTGAAGAAGATAAGCATGGCAAATGAAACATCTTTTGCTGATTTGGATTGCCACGTTTTCAGCATTTGCGGCAAGAAGGAAAATGTAGTTAACGTTGCCGCAACTAATCCTAATATGTTAATCCAATTCATGGAGATGCAACCCTTATAATATTTGTTTAAGATGATATCAGCACAAGAAGTGCAGGAGATACGAGTGCAAGCGCATATTCGACTTCTGGTGGTGATCATGCTCCCACACTGCAATTATCTTTGCATAACTTACAATCTGTGCTCTAAAAGCAGGTAAGCGAATAATATATCAAGTTTTCCGTAATCACCTTCACTCGTGCTGTAGAACTTAGTAACAAATTCAACAGATATTAATAGTCATCAAGAATGGAACTTCGTCCTTACTTTTGGCATCGATTTATTTTCTCCGTAGTTGGTGTATGTTCGCTGTCACTTCCCTTCGCGCAAAGTGTTCAAGCAACTCCAGCACAAGAAGTGCGTAACTTCTGTCGCAAGCAGGAGAGTATATTTGTTGCTGCGGAGACTAAGAATTTTTGGGTAAGTATCTGTGGTAGTGAATCACCACTGACTTATGTGGGTGTAAATAAAAAGACTGGTAAAGCTGTACGACTACCTCTAAGTGTAAATGGGCGAGACTCCAAGGGGGAGTACTTTGAAGCTGTTAGTGGCGATTATACTTATATTCTGGCAGAATCGACCAAAGGCAAAAACTTGACTGTTGCTAAAGGTAGTCGTGAAATTCTGCGCGAACCAGTCATTAGAGGTTGGTAAGCGTCAAAACAGCTATGACTTGCAGTAGTTGACTAAATTCTGAGGCTATAGTTTGAGCCAAAGAATTATTTGTGACCATAATTTCTAGCAATTTGGATTTAGGTGCTATAGCAATCCTATATGAG
>NZ_QMEB01000303.1 GCF_012912135.1 Brasilonema bromeliae SPC951
CAAGATCTGAGAATCCTATTTGATTTGTGAAAATCGCAATCGCGGATGCTCAGATTCCCGACTTCGGCGAAGTTGTCGGGAATCTTGCTGTGGCTTTACCCACTGGGCATACGCGAGTGCGTGCCCGTAGAGCTTATGATTTAGGATTGCTATAATAGTAAAATTTATAATCAATGTATTTCATTCTACTAACAAAGTTTATCTCTAATTTTTTTCCCTTGCTGCTAAATATGAAAAACAATTGCCTAAAGGAGTAGTCATGAAGTCTCTCAGTTCTGGCAGAAATTTGATAAAAACATCCGGAATACGGTTGTTTCAGTTTGTATATTAGTTTTGTTTCTACATAGATTTCGATACTTCCCTTTGATGGAGATTGTCTTGTCTTGTCTTTTTTAGGGATTCTAGTGTCATTTTGGTACAACAGGAGTGTTGAGGAATAGCAACACGATGCTGCAAACGCAACAGGTTATACATAATCGCTATCAACTGAAAGAAAAACTGGGTGAAGGTGCAGGTCGTCAAACCTGGTTAGCACTGGATTTGTCAACACAAGAGGATATTGTGGTGAAACTGTTGACCTTTAGCGACCAGATGCAGTGGGAAAGCTTGAAACTATTTGAGCGAGAAGCACAAGTTTTGAAACAGTTGAACCATCCTCGCATTCCTGACTATCGTAATTATTTTTGCATTGATGACCAGTTACTCTATTTTGGGTTAGTTCAAGAATATATTCCCGGTATATCACTCAAGCAATTACTCACTAAAGGTCAAGTGTTTGCAGAACCAGAAGTTCGCAAAATTGCTGCTCATATCCTAAAAATTCTGATTTATTTGCATGGTTTGAGTCCTCCTGTGCTGCATCGAGACGTTAAGCCTAGCAATGTGCTAGTGGGTAAGGATTCTCGTATTTATCTGGTTGATTTTGGTGCAGTACAAGATCGCGCCGCTAGAGAAGGTGCTACCTTCACAGTGGTAGGAACTTATGGCTATGCACCACTCGAACAGTTTGGCGGAAGAGCAACTCCAGCATCTGATCTCTATGCTTTGGGAGCAACATTGATTCATTTGCTGACGGGTGTTTCTCCAGCAGATTTGCCTCAAAAAGATTCTCGCTTGCAGTTTTCTCACCTTGTCAGACTCAATCCTGGGTTTGTCCGTTGGTTAGAACAACTGACTGAACCTAATCTCGAAAGACGCTTTAGTAGCGCTCAACAAGCACTTGACGCTCTCAAAGCTAATCACAATGCTATCAAAATTGCTAGTCCACGACTCCCTGAAAGTTGTATTTGGCTGAAAAAATCACCTACTCACTTACAGATTCAACTTCCTGTCCCTTGGTACAAGGTGATCTCTAGCCCAAGAAATTGGATTGTGCTAACGGGGTTGGGACTTTGGTTATTTTGGCTGTCGATGCTCATCAGCGGTTGGGTTTATTTGTTTTGGTTGGCAGGTAGTCTTGTATTGGGGGCTTGGTTTCTATTACCTGTTTTTGTGGAAACCAATATCTACTTCAATCATCAGCAATTTGAAATTGAGGTGAAATTATTGGGTTTTTGCATCAAACGACAGCGAGGAAATGTCTCAGAGATTGATAATGTTTTTAAAAGTGACTCTGGCGGCTATGGTAACAAGAAAATTCCTGAGGTGACTCTCGCAGTTGGTGTCGAAGAGTATTCATTTGGAAGATTGAAACCACCTCTTTCTCATCAAGTATGCCGTTGGCTCGTAGATGAAATCAAGCATTGGTTGGGACTTTAGATTTTGGGCTTTTGGTTATGCTACAAGAAGGTGGACAAGTTCTTTGCATTCGGGAAGCGACTCCGCAAGAGTCTCGTTATCAACTTAAAGAAAAATTAGGGCAAGATGCTAGTCGTCAAACTTGGTTAGCAGTAGATTTGCATACACAGTCTCAAGAACAGGTTGTTGTCAAACTGCTCGCTTTGAGTCCGCAAATGCAGTGGGATGAACATAAACTCTTTGAACGTGAAGCTCAAGTACTGAAAAATCTCAATCATCCCCGAATTCCCAAGTATCGAGATGACTTTGTTTTGGAACAGCAGCCCGGTTCGAGATTTCCCTGGTTTGGGTTAGTGCACAGTTACGTTCCCGGAACATCATTCCAGCAACTGCTGGATGGGGGTCATCGGTTTTCTCAGTCACAGGTGGAAAAGATCGCAACAGAAATTTTGAGCATTCTTGTTTACCTGCACGAACTCGACGCTCCTGTGCTACACAGAGATATTAAACCCAGCAATTTAATTTGGGGTGAGGATGAACGCGTTTACCTAGTTGACTTTGGCGCAGTACAAGACCAGGCGGTGTTGGAAGGTGCGACTTTCACAGTTGTAGGAACCTACGGCTATGTACCAATGGAACAGTTTGCAGGTCGTGCTGTTCCCGCCTCTGACTTGTATGCTGTGGGTACAACCTTAATTCATCTCCTCACCGGAACGCCTCCTGCTGATTTACCATACAAAGACTCTCGCATTCAGTTTGCTGACAAAGTGAGTGTCGATTTGGGTTTTGTGAATTGGATTGGCAAACTGACAGAACCAAATGTTGCAGAACGGCTTAGTACTGCACGCCAAGCGTTAGACACGCTGAAGAACAAACACGCACTCACTCCACCACTTACAAGTCGTAAGCCTACAGGTAGTCGAATTCAAATTAAAAAATCTGCGGACAAAATAGAAATAAAAATTCCCAGACGCGGAAGAAAAACGTTCAAATTATTCTATCTTATCGGGCTGATGATTCCTTTTGTCTGGCAATTACCACAGTGGTTCAATTTACTCTCAACAGGACTTAGCTACCATTCGATATTGTATTTTGTACCTCTTTTAGCATTAGTGTTTTTCCTCTTCCAGGCAACAGTGCTACCTGCTTTTAGACATACAGATATGTACTTTGACCGTGAACATTTTGAAATCCGCTGGAAGTTATTTGGTTTATGTTATTGGCGGTTTAGAGGAAAAACTCTACTGATTTGTAGAGTGTATGAAGAGATAGTTCAACAGGGTTCTGCACCTCGGGGCGTGACAATTGAATCTTCTAATAAACAGAAGTTCACCTCTAGTCCTTTAGCTACTGTGGAACGTCATTGGTTAATTGAGGAGATAAAGGATTGGTTGAAATTAAATCAGGGAACAGGGAACAGGGAACAGGGAACAGGGAATAGGGAATACGTAGATAAGCGAAATTCAATATAAGATAAGATAAGACCTCACCCTCAATCCCTCTCCTTATTAAGGAGAGGGAAGCCGGAAGCAGGGTGAGGTTTTATATTTAATTTGACCCACTGACTTAAGGAATAACTGATAACTGATAACATTGCTAAAGAGAATTCGTTGGAAGCAAGTGGGCGATTACTTGAGCTTTACTTAGTTCTATAATAAGTCGCTGAGCTTGATGTTTGTAGAGTGGTAAATGCAATGTTTGTGGTAAGTTTTTCATTACTGTTCTCGCTGTGTTGAGACTGCATCCTGAAATGCGAACAAGAACATTCGCCCCCTCAAACTGTGCTTCCTCTGTCAAAGCTCTTGTAATATGTACTTGCCAGGTTTTTGATGTGGTGATAGTTGTTCCCTGCTCAATGCGCTGTAGACCATCGCTTGTTGCTAGTACTATCATGCGATCGCCCACAGCTAAACTAATATCCTCAGAAGGCATAAGCTTAGCCATTCCTGTTTCTTTTTGGTAAAGAATTGGAACGACTCCATAGCCATAAGCAACTTCAGATAGCAGTAAGCCATTGAGCGTATCACCTCCTTCAATTTGGTATTCTGTAACCAAGATAGTTTTGTGATTAATACGAAACAGATTTATGATATTTTCCCCAAATGCTGCTCCGGCAAAAGCTTCAGCAACTAAAGCGTAGACACATAGTACTTGAGCATTCGGCAAGAGTTCGGCTAAATTGTCACTTAAGCTAAGACCTGTGGTACGGATAACCAAATTGCTTTCTGGATTTGCATCATAAGCCATTAAACTGACTTCCAAATTCAGCATCTCATCATCAGTCACCACAACGACACTTTTTGCTGTCTGAAGATTTGCCTTGGAAAGAAACCTTTTTAGGGAACCAGTTATGAGTGGCATCTTTGGTAGAACCGTCATGTCAAAATCTGTGTTTAGCGTGATCCCAACAAGGGGTTGGTTGAATTCTTGCAAAATCTCTGCGATTCCCTGACCCATCCGACCGAGTCCCACGACGACAACATGGTCTTTTTGAGGAACGGGTGGACGTCGCTTATTCAACTGAAATCTAGCAGCTAAAAGTCTTTCTGTCAAAAAACTATAGAATACCCCTACAAGGATTGTACCAGTGATTGTCATTCCCAAGCTAATCAACCGCAACCAAAACGGAACTGGAAGTGTGAAATTAAACCCACCAAACAAATCACCAAATCCGCCGAGAAGTAGCATGGTTGAGGTCAAAAAGGCATCTATCAAGCCCATTTTGGGATAGGTCAACCGATACAAAACCGTTCCTAATAGCAATAAAACACCTACAATGACTCCACAGATAATACCTACCTGCTTAAATCGATTCTGATCAGGTTTGCGTAAAAATTGAGTAACTTGCTGTTTTATAGTTAACCAGTTGAGGTGTTTGAGTCTTGTTAATAAGTGCCAAGGGTTATACCAAGTATTTTTTACCAGTTTCTGAGAATCAGTGGAAGTTGGTTTTATTGCCTCAATATAAACAATTGTATCTCCCGGCATCAGGCGTGTATCTGGCTCCCATTTATGGAAGGCTTTGAATGAAGAAGTTGCACTAGATGTGTGATAGAGAATGTGACGTTTGTGAGTATTCAATTCGTGCAACAACTGTCTGTTGCACCAACGATCTGTTGGTGATAAAGTACGTTTGACAACTTGCAACCACTGTCCTTCTAAATGAAACAATCCTAATGTCTCTGTACCAAGAGCAGCAAGGGCAAAAGCTGGGGCAGGTAGTTGAGTTGGTTCAAAAGCAACAAAGTTTCCTAAATGTTCACTCAATAATTCATTGAGATTTTTTTTAGATGAACGAATCACTAAGCGGGTTTTGGGATTAAGTTTGCGCACCGCTAAAGCTGTCTCTGCATTGACTTGCTCACTACTTGTGACTATGATGGCAGCTCGACACTGCTGGATTTTAGCTTGCTGTAGAACATCGATTTGACGACAGTCACCAATGACTAAGGTATCCAATAAATTCTCAAGATGAGGAATTTCCCAGTCTTCAGGCGGCTTTTTATCAATAGCAATGACGCTGACTTCAAACTGTTTGAGGGCGACAACACAATGTTGACCTAAACCGCCGAGTCCGCAAACTAGAAATTGATCTAAGAGCACCTGAGGCTGTGCTGCTTGATGCATGTGTATTACTGGTTGTCAATATATATTTACAATTATGATTGATCTTATTTGACTGGGTTGTCGTCCGCCTAGGACTATAAGTCCTAGGCTTATAGGCGAAGTCCATTAAAATGGACTAAAAAACTTACCCAGTCCGTTTTAACGGACTTGGACTTTGAGCCAAGAAATTTATTTCTTGGCGGACGAGAATTATGGTGCAAGATCTGAGTATACTTACATCTTGCACCTGGGAAAAGAAATGTCAAAGTTATTACATATTATTTGACTGGGTTCTCGTCCGCCTAGGACTATAAGTCTAGCCCTGTCAAGGTGACTTTTTTGCAGTCTTCAAAAGTTTGGCAGTTGAGACATGTGGATGTTGAGGGTCATACTTTGGAGAGTCTTTCTTCTTTTTTGGAACACGGGTGTGTTTAAGAAAAGACTTCAAATGAACCCGTGAAGCCAAATTTTGGAGGCATTTAGCAAACTCAGATAGTTCAAAATTGGCAAATACACTCCAATGCCCAGGAGCGATCGCAATTATCATTCCTCGATAAGTGCCTTGTACTTCGTCAACCATATAGTAATCAGACAGTCCAGCATCAATTTTTCCCACACCATGAACGCTTGCTAAAACCCCGCGAACGGTTCTAAAATGTTATGGGCGACTAATGCAAGACAAAATGAGAACAAGGCAGCTTTTGGATAGCCCAAAGTTTGAATTTGGCATTCGTAATTTTCCGTCACAGTTTGAAACAGATTTTCAACACTGCGTCGTTCCCGGTATAATTGTGCAATAACTACTGCGGTTACAGTTTCCGTTGGAAGCATCGTAAAAATGGCAATTTCATTCTCACCATTACGATCTGGTTTTTTTAGCTTCAAAACGACTCGCCTCATCAGCAACAATTTTCCAGCATCGCTCAGACTAACAGTTTGCTCAAATAAATCCCCTGTCTCAATACTACCAACTGCTTGCAATGAATTGATTGCTTCCCAGGGCATTGATTTGTGTTCCCGAATCACGAAGTTTGCTCCACTTCGATGTAAGCCAGACAAAAATCCAACAGTACACATGTTACGGTCTGCAATCCATAATTCGCCTTCTTTTACAGTTTTTAGAACCTCGGAAAACATTGAACGTTCTTGAGCATGACCATCTTCACAACCAAATACATTGATTGCTAATCTTAATTCTGGGTCAAGAACTACTAATGACTTTCCTGGTAATGCTCCTGCGGCGATTGTTCGTAATACTTCGAGACGATGGTCAGTTTTTTCAAGGCAGTTTCCATCAAGGATTCTCAGGACTTACGCAACTGTCACAGGCGATCGCCACCTATAACTAGACTAATGACAT
>NZ_QMEB01000304.1 GCF_012912135.1 Brasilonema bromeliae SPC951
TTCTAAGAATTCTTAAAATAAATCAACAATAACCATAATCATTTTGTGCTGGTACACGTCGTTTATTTAACATTGACGTTTTTGCAGTGGCGACTATGTGAAACTCGCACAGGACAAATACTTATATTAAATAATACTTATTTTTGAAATCCTCATTCTGGAAAATACGCCAGAGATTCACTTGTTATAGCGTGCAAGCAGGGGATTCCATTGGGCAACGCCGAACCTGTTGTGAAGGACTTCAATAAAACCACTTAGAGTATTTTATAAAAATTTTTACTTGTTTTGCTCTGAAGTTGTCAGTCAACAGGTTCGTTGATTATTTACGCACACGAAATCTGGCCAACCGTATCAAAAATCTCTGCATATAAGGATTCAGTCCAGGTGCATAGTGACGGTTGAGTCTAACAGCCATTAGCC
The DNA here is from genome assembly GCF_012912135.1 of Brasilonema bromeliae SPC951. Taxonomy (GTDB): domain Bacteria; phylum Cyanobacteriota; class Cyanobacteriia; order Cyanobacteriales; family Nostocaceae; genus Brasilonema; species Brasilonema bromeliae. The sequence continues at coordinate 421 of NZ_QMEB01000304.1, forward strand.
CTTGAATACTCGCCTTGTGACCTCTAACGTGCGTTAGTCTGTGTATTAACACCACGCAGAATCTTGGCAAAAATGGCGTTGTCACTAAAAAACTTTTTCTGAATCACAGCCCAACCGCCATAATCATTAGTTGTTGCCAAAGTTTTGATCTGAGGGTATTTATCAACGAACTCTTTTGCTTGCGCTACACCCGGATCAATTGGTCGGTAACCAGTTTGGGCAAATATTTGTTGAGCTTCTGGGGTGTACAAATATTGAATAAACGCTTTTGCCACTTCCCGGGTGCCGTGCTTGTCCACATTTTTATCGACAATCGCAACTGGGTTATCAATCGAGAAATTGATATCCGGAACAACGTATACAGGTTTTTCGCCATTGAGAGCTTTCAGGTAAACTTCATTTTCGTAGCTGATCAAAGCATCCCCTTTGCCCCCCTTGAAAAAAGCATCAGTTGCTTCACGAGCGCTTTCAGGCAAGATGGGAACATTTTTATAGACATTAGTGACAAACTCTATTGCCTTAGACTCGTCGCCAGAGGCTTTCGTTGCTGCATTCCATAATGCGAGGAAGTTCCAGCGTGCGCTACCAGAGGTTATCGGGTTCGGCGTAATCACACTGACTCCATTTTTTGCTAAGTCTGCCCATGTTTTGATCCCTTTGGGATTGCCTTTACGAGTCACAATTGCAGCTACAGACTTGCTGACAATACTGTTGTTAGGAAATTCTTTTTCCCAACCTGGTTGAATCAATCCTGCTGTCTCAATCTTTAGAATATCTGGAGCGAGGGATAAATGTACCACATCAGCTTCTATCCCTCCTTGAATCACCGCAAGGGCTTGAGGGCTAGAGGCTCCATAACTCTGCTTAAAGGTGACATTTTGGTTATGCTCTTTTTTCCACTTTTCTACAAATTTGGGAATAATCTTGTCGTGGGCAGCTTTCGTGACAGAAAAGGAAACAAGGTTAAGTTCAATATTCTTCTGTTGAGCAACAAGGCTGGCATTATTTGCAGAATGAGTCCCTCTTGAAGTATTGCTACTACTTGCTGCATAAGCACTCATCGCCAAGCTCAAGCTGATCCCTACCAAAAAAAGGCACACAAAGCCTTGCAGAGAATGCCCGTTCAACCAACTTTTTATCGGTCTATGACTCCACTGTTTAATCCCTTGCCAGACTTGAACAACGTGAGTCTCAATTTTCTCAATCCAGTACGTTCCTGATTTTTTTGTATGTTGCCACTTGCTCATTAAAATTCTCCGACATGATTACGGAAACTTTAAAGATTTACCGTATTTTAGCGGCATTATACGTCAGTTAAGCAATGGTTTTACCGGAGATTCATGTTTCTTTAACTTCCTCGCGCCCTCGTCCCGCACTATAACGCAATACGGTTCAGTTAAGGATTTTTGGTGAGATTTAGTGATGTGTCGTGAAAGTGCATGCTACGTCTCTACATTGCCCTGCTGATAGGAATTTTAGTCTTAAGCTGTTACGCTTTTAACTTGCATATTATTTTGGTTTAGTCAATCATTGAAACCCTCTTCCCTTCTGCCTTCTGCCGTCTGCCTTCTGCCTTGCTGTTGTGCATTTTTAATGCACAACAGCTTATCACCAAGCGTATTGAACTATAACGGTACTCCGTGAGCGTGCCGGGATTGCTCTGGCGGACGGCAAGGTGCTATTAATTCACCGTTGTGTATTCTTGGATGATCCTCACATCTAAGGTTGTATTTTGTAAAGAACGGATAGCAGCGACAATCGCTTTTGCTCCAGCAATTGTGGTGGTGATGGGAATTTTGTAAGCCAAGGCTGTGCGACGAATGAGTCTACCATCACTTTGCGCTTCTTCCCCAGAGGGCGTGTTGATAATCAATTGAATTCTATGGTTCTTAATTGCATCTAAGACGTGAGGACGACCTTCATGCAGTTTCAGCACCAACTCTACATCTAAGCCATGTTCTTGAAGAACGCGACGTGTACCATCTGTCGCCATCACAGCAAAGCCCAAATTGATAAATTCCTGAACAACAGGAACCGCAGCCGCTTTATCGCGATCGTTCATGGTGAAGAATACTGTACCACTTAAGGGAAAACGCTCTCCAGCGCCCAATGCTGCTTTGGCAAAAGCGCGTCCAAAATCCTTGTCAATACCCATCACCTCACCAGTAGAGCGCATCTCTGGTCCTAAGATGATATCAGTACCAGGAAATTTGTTAAATGGTAAAACTGCTTCTTTAACCGCAATGTGGTCTGGAATAACTTCTTGGGTAAAGTTTAGCTCCTCCAATGTTTTACCCGACATAATTAAAGATGCGAGTTTTGCCAGTGGTATGCCAGTTGCTTTAGACACAAATGGGACTGTGCGAGAAGCACGAGGATTGGCTTCTAGGATGTAAACCTGGGGTGAATAACCTTGCGTGCCAACAACAGCAAACTGAATATTCATCAACCCGATAACATTGAGCGCCCTTGCCAACTCTACAGTCCAACTACGGATTTTTTCTAAAACGATTGGTGGTAAAGAAATCGAAGGTATCGTACAGGCAGAGTCTCCAGAGTGAATTCCCGCTTGTTCGATGTGTTCCATGATACCACCAATGACGACGCGTCCGGTGTGATCGGCGATCGCATCCACATCGACTTCAATGGCATTTTCTAAAAACTTATCAATCAGAATTGGATGTTCCGGTTCCACCTGCACGGCATAAGTCATGTAACGTTCTAGTTCAGCATCGGAGTAAACGATTTCCATCGCCCTTCCCCCTAACACGTAACTAGGACGCACCACCACTGGGTAACCAATGCGTTGAGCAACAACCAAAGCATCTTCGTAGGTACGAGCAATACCATTCGGCGGTTGGGTAATATTCAACTCTTGAAGAATTTTCTCAAACCGTTCCCGGTCTTCTGCTATGTCGATAGAATCTGGTGAAGTTCCCCAAATTTGAGTGCGAGTGCTGAGAGCTTTTTGTAGAGGAACGGACAGCTTTAACGGAGTTTGCCCACCAAACTGGACAATCACCCCAACTGGGTTTTCGGCTTCGATAATATTTAGGACATCTTCTTTTGTCAGCGGCTCAAAGTACAGGCGATCGCTCGTATCATAATCAGTCGATACTGTCTCAGGGTTCGAGTTAACCATTATTGTCTCATATCCCGCGTCTTTTAAAGCAAAAGCAGCGTGACAACAACAGTAATCGAACTCGATACCTTGCCCAATGCGGTTAGGACCACCTCCCAAAATCATCACCTTGGGTTTGGTAGTTGGCAGAATCTCCGTTTCTTCTTCGTAAGTCGAATAGTGATAAGGAGTAAATGCCTCAAATTCCGCAGCACAGGTATCTACCGTTTTGTAAACTGGAATCACATCCAGTTGTTTGCGATATTGCCGGACTTCGTCTTCGGTGGTTTTGGTGGCGTAGGCAATCTGGCGATCGCTATATCCCTGCCGCTTCACTGCATACATTTGCTCTTTTGTCAATTGCTGCAATGATGTCCGCTTGAGAAACTTTTCCACCTCCAGCAGTTCCTGCATCTTATCCAAGAACCACGGGTCAATACCCGTTAACTCGTAGATTTCCTCAACACTCATCCCTGTAAGTAAGGCATGACGCACAGCAAATATACGGTCAGGGTTTGGTGTCCGCAGTTGGGCGCGAATCTGATCACCGCTGGGTAATTTTTCCTTTTTGTCACAACCCCAGCCAGCGCGTCCGGTTTCCAAAGAACGCAATGCCTTTTGAAAAGACTCGTTGAAAGTCCGCCCAATCGCCATTGCTTCTCCTACCGACTTCATTTGTGTTGTCAGCACTTCTTCCGCACCGGGGAACTTTTCAAAAGCGAAGCGGGGAATTTTTGTGACAACATAATCAATTGTCGGCTCAAAAGATGCTGGAGTTTTCTTTGTGATATCATTTTTAATCTCATCCAGCGTATAACCAACTGCAAGCTTCGCCGCCATCTTGGCTATGGGGAAACCTGTGGCTTTGGAAGCCAAAGCCGAAGAACGAGAGACACGAGGGTTCATTTCAATGACAATCGTATCTCCATCGACGGGATTAACGGCAAACTGGATATTAGAACCTCCAGTTTCCACGCCAATCTCGCGGATAATTTTAATTGCCATATCCCGCAGTCGTTGGTACTCTTTATCGGTGAGGGTTTGGGCTGGGGCGACGGTGATAGAATCTCCGGTGTGGATACCCATTGGGTCAAGGTTTTCGATGGAACAGATAATCACAACGTTATCTGCCAAATCACGCATCACCTCTAACTCAAATTCTTTCCAGCCGAGGAGGGATTGGTCGATGAGAATTTGTGAAACGGGACTGGCGTCTATACCTGCTTGCGCCATTTCTGCAAATTCTTCTTCGTTGTAAGCAATACCGCCTCCGGTACCACCCATTGTGAAAGCGGGACGGATGATTAGGGGGTAGGTGCCAATTTGTTTGGCGATCGCCTTAGCTTCTTCCAGAGATGAAGCTGTCCCACTCGGACACATCTTCACCCCGATCTTTGTCATCGCTTCGTTAAAAAGTTTCCTATCTTCTGCTTTCTCAATTGCTGGCAGTTTAGCGCCAATTAACTCAACATTGTATTCCTCTAGCACTCCACTTTTCGCCAAACTCACAGCAATGTTCAGGGCAGTTTGCCCGCCCATCGTCGGTAGTAAGGCGTCGGGACGTTCTTTAGCGATGACTTTTTCAACCAATTCCGGTGTCAGCGGTTCGATGTAAGTACGATTCGCTGTTTCCGGATCAGTCATAATTGTGGCGGGATTCGAGTTGACCAGCACCACTTCATAACCTTCTTCTCGCAGCGCTTTACAAGCTTGGGTGCCAGAATAGTCAAACTCGCTGGCTTGTCCAATAACGATTGGACCAGATCCGAGTAGCAGAATCTTTCTGATATCGTCACGACGGGGCATAGTTTTTGGTTTGGAGTAAAAAAATATAAATCTTGATTATTTTAAGGGTCTTCACCCAATTAGTTACTTTGTTTATTATCAACTTTTCTTAGTTCTTTTATAGACAAAAGATAGAGGGCAGGTTACAGGTTACAGGTTTTTCTCTATACCATTACCCTGTCCAGTGTTCTTTTATCCTTTTTTTTTAGCAGTTTTATTTTATTCATTGATCATCAGACCTATCCATTTTTTTTGCAACTCTTTTCTATTTGAAATCGGGATTTTTCTCAATAACAAGAGAATCGGTTTTGACAAATATCTGATTTTCAACATTTAATCTTTTCTTAATGTTGAGTTCTGGTTAAATAAAAAAAGTTACTAATTATTTTTTATAACAACCCTAAAAATTAAAGATTATATTTTTTTGTTGACTTACATTAAAAATGGCAGAGAGATAAATAATCTTTCTCTCTGCCATTTTTTATAGTTGTTTAAGAACTAGTGCTTACAACTTTTGTTCTAGTCTAGTTAAATCACTCTCTCTTTATGAGTATATGAGTTGAGTATGTTAGTTTGAAGCAGGTTGAACAAATCCCAAAGTTAAGCTATCCTTGGCAAGGAAGTGAGACAAGTGATAAGCTCTTTCTTCTGTTTTCAACAGGATTTTTTCGTATAAATAGCGTGTAGCGCGGTCGCCCAAACTCTCTGCCTGTCCGGCTTGGCGGCGAATGACGCCAAGAATTGCTTGCTCTGCCTTCAGGTCATTTTCTACCATCTGACGGGAAGAATAGACACCATCTGGTTCTTGCTCAAAGCAACATAATTCTGCTAATTTGCGTAAGTTAGCAACAGGTACTCCACCCAATCCATCCAAGCGTTCTCCAATGTCATGAACATGTTCTTGGACTTCATTATAACTTTCGTTAAAAAACTCATGCAGAGAGTAGAACTCTGCACCTTCAACAACAAAATGATGCTTTTGGTACTGTAAGTACAGTGCTTGGAAACTAGCTAATACAACATTAAATCCTTCACAAACTGGCTCGGTTACACTTTTGTCCAAAAGGATAGGGTTGTCATATACTTGACCAAAATTTCGTAACAAAGTTTGCGTTTCAGACATTGTGGTTCTCCTAGCTTCTGGTAGATATAGTTGCTAACTTCTTAGTCTCTACATCTTAACATCGAAAAAATGATCACAAGATCGATCTATATCACGAATTTTTGACCTTTTTATGAAAAAAAAGCGATAACTTTCATTCCTTTTGAGAGATTTTCACACAAATGTTGCAAAATGTTCTAAACACTATTGACACTATTTTGTAAATATGTATTTATAAAGTTTGAACATAATATAGCTGT
>NZ_QMEB01000305.1 GCF_012912135.1 Brasilonema bromeliae SPC951
GGCGGGTATTACGCTGAAGTTTAAGCGCAGCTCGAAGGAGAATGGGATTGGTTGAGTATGGCGAATAATTGGGCGATCGTTGCTGGTGTCAATAACTATGATTTTTTGCCTGCTGCTCCGCTGAAGTTTGCGGTGGCGGATGCGCTGGCGATGCGATCATTTCTCTGCGATGAAGTGGGGTTTAAGTCGGATCAAGTGTTGTTTTGTGGGGATGGGACGGAGGGGAGTAAGCGGGCGACAAAGCCAGTTCTGCGAGATATTTTATTGCATCAGATCCAGCGGGCTAAGAATGCTGATAATCTTTGGTTTTTCTTCAGTGGTCACGGGATTGCGGAGCATTTGATGACGATCGATGGCAATCCCAGAGATCTTAAAGAGACGGCGATTTCAATTCACTTCGTGACGGATTGTCTGCGGAGGTGCAAGGCAAAGAACATTGTGCTTGTGTTGGATATGTGTCGCAGTGAAAGTCGGGATGCGGATGAGAGAACGGTAGAGTCGATCGAGGGTTCTCTGCGAGAGTTAGTGAAGCAGCGGGAGGGGCAGCAGGGAATTATTACGCTGTTTTCCTGTGGGCGTGGGGAGAGTTCCTATGAGGTTCCAACCTTGGGGCAGGGAGCGTTTACCTATGCGTTGCTGGAAGGGTTGCGGAAAACGACAATCGTTAAGGATCTAGAACGACATTTAGCGGAACGGGTGCCTGAGCTACATCGGATTCATGCGAGCGAAAAACGGCGTAAGCAGGTTCCGCTAGTGATTCCGGAACCGGGCTGGAAATATGATGAGCCGATTTTGAGTCGTCATGCGACGGAGGCTGATGTTGCGCGGTTGAAGGAGATGGCGATCGATGCTGAATGTGATGGTGATTTTCCAATGGCGTTGCGGTTCTGGGAGCAAATTAATTTGTTGGCAACAAAGCCCGAAGACCGCCGCAGGGCGCTGAATAAAACAACCGATTTGGTTCAGCGTTCTCAGTTGAAAGAACCAGCGAGTCCTACTCCTACGATTGAACTCCCCCAGCCACTGATCCAGCATCCCCTCGACTCCATCCCCCTCGACTCAGAGAAGGGCATAGACTACAGCTACCTCTGCGGCTTACTCAAAACTGGACAGTGGCAGTCTGCTGATCACCAAACCCTCCGTGTTATGCTCAAAGCGGCTAATCGGGAAAGTAAGGGCTGGCTCGATTCTGATAGCCTAAGAACATTTCCTCGAAAAGACCTTAAGACTATCGATAAGCTCTGGATGACGGCAAGCAACGGTCATTTTGGCTTTAGCGCGCAGAAGAAAATTTGGGAGGAATGTGGTAGACCAAATGATTCTGACAAGAATTGGAACTGCTTTTGCACTAAATTAGGGTGGAAGAATGAAAGGATGAAATATTCAAGCTGTTCCAATCTGAGGGCCGATCTTTCCACTTCTCCGCTTGGAGAGTTCCCAGCTAGATATACGGCAGGAGCAAGTTTTTACCGAAAAGAAAAAGGTAGAGAAATAGATTATGTTGTCACAACATTCTTTCATATCTGGGGAAGTTCTCAAGATCTTGTTGGAGGAGGCCGTGAGTGGTTCGGAGATTGGGGCGTAAGGATCTATTCTCTTTTGTCTCGAAGTGAATTGTGAACTTGAGACAATTTGGGAGTGATCGCCCAAGAATTACGCGAGTTCGAGCAAGCCCGCAAGGACTACCAACAAGCCCTCCAAATCTCTATCGAATTCGGCGATCACTACACCCAAGCCCTCACCTACCACCAATTAGGCATAGTCGCCCAGGAACTGCGGGAGTTTGAGGAGGCGCGCGCCAACTATCAACAAGCGCTCCAAATCCAAGTCGAATTCGGCGATCGCTATAACCAAGCCAGCACCTACCACCAGTTGGACATTGTCGCCCAGGCATTACACAAGTTTGAGCAAGCCCGAAACTTCGCCAATAATTTTGTCCCTCAATGATTGCGCCGCTGTGGCTGCGACTGGAGCCGATACTGCCGACAAAACCCTGATTGTCGGTGACGTGTTACAACTAGATGCGATCGCCCTTTGGCATAGCTTATAATGATGAGAGCGATCGCAGCCCAAGCCCATGACCCAAATCAGCCTAACCGAAGCCCAGCAGCATCTCCCAGAACTGATCGCCAACCTCAAACCGGGCGAAGAAATCCAGATATGCCAAAATGAGCGGGCGATCGCCCGCCTGATCATCGAACCTCGAACAACCCGCAAACCTCGGCAACCTGGAAGCGCGATCGGAACATTCACCATCATTGCCGATGACGAAGAGCATCTAGAAGACTTTTGCGACTACATGCGATGAAGCTTCTCATCGACACCCATGCCTTCCTCTGGTTTGTCCTAAACGACTCCTCACTCAGTCCCATCGCTCGTGACCTGATCATTGATCCGCTGAATGATATTTTCCTCAGTCCAGCATCCCACTGGGAGATTGCCATCAAAATCAGCATAGGAAAATATCGAATTCCTGGTCAGTTTGAACATTGGATGAATGATCAAATTCAAATCAATGAACTGGCGATTTTACCCCTCGAAGTCGCTCATTCCGCTGCCGTCATAACGCTTCCTTTTCATCACAAAGATCCATTCGATCGGCTGCTAATCGCTCAGTCGCTTGTCGAGACTATTCCCATTGTCAGTGCTGATGTAATCTTTGATGCCTACGGCGTTACTCGCCTTTGGTAGAGTCCGTGGAATCCTTTTGAGCTTGGCGGCGATCGCCCAGGAATTACGCGAGTTTGACCAAGCCCGCAAGGACTACCAACAGGCGCTCAAAATCAAAATCGAATTCGGCGTTAAGCGTAGCTCTGCCGTAGGCAATCGCTACTCCCAAGCCAGTACCTACAGCACCCTACGCTACAATAGCAAAAGCCTCCCATCTCTGGGGCGACAGTGCCATGACTCCACAACTCCAGCAAATCTTCCACAGCCTCAACGAACTTACCCAGTCAGAACGTTGGCAAGTATTTGACTACCTCGTCAACCAGCTCAAAAACGCTCTCACCCGTTCTGACGTCCTTGATCGCTCTGCCTCCCAACAACCCCCAAAACGCTCACCCCAGGAGATTTTTGCATCGACCCAAGGCAGTTGGAGCCACCAAACTCGTGACGAAATTGATGCTCAACTCGCATCCCAGAGGGTTAAGGATTGGGCATCTGAAGCTTTTGGTCAGTCGATACTCTCAAAAAGAAAAATTGTGTTTTCAACTTCAGATGACGACACAGAATTTGCATGAACTTTTTTGAGGGATTTTCCCACAAAGTCAACACCCTAGGCGGAGCCTCCATGACTGTATTCCTTGTCAGAGACAAGGAACCAGACGACGGTTGCGGAGAACAATTTGTTTGTGGTGCTAGGATTTCAGCACTTAGAATAGCCCTGCTGACTCATAAAGCCGTTTGAGCATTGCCATAATTTTGTTACCATATTCTAAATCTGCAGACCAACGTCCTGAGAGTTGGTCGATTGATGGGGCAATACCGCGAGTCACAAAGCGAAATCTCGGATCTTCGATTTCCTGCACCAATGGTTCCAAACTGGCGTAAGCTTTCAAGTGTTGGATGTGCGCCCGAACACCAAGTCTGGCACTTTCAAACGACGCTGCGTTTGGTGCACCACCAATAGCCCCTAAACCTGCAAAGTTATTTTGTTCTGGTTTGACATCGTCACCAAAGTGTAAGAATCCAGTTTCTAGGCACATTTGGCAAAAAGCAATGTCATGACTGACTCCTTCTATTGTCGCTTCTTCGCGGTAGAGTTTGGGCAAGTCGGGAAACTGGACGATCGCATTTTCATTATTATTTCTCAGAAATAACTGCAACTGCACTTCTGATGCATGACCATATGACATAATCTTGTCAATTTGAGCAAGGGGAATTTGGGCGATCGAGCGTAAATTCAGAGTCTGACTTGTACTATCCCATACGACAGAAAGATGAAAGTCGCGCAGTTCAACGGCTTTGAGGAAAACAACTCGGCGATAAGTCACGCGGCGGACATTAGGCGCTTTGGACAAATCAATCCGCAAGCGATCCGCTAAGTCAATGGGGATATAGGCATTACCGTTAATGAGTATCCCTTTCTCTGGATAAAGTTGTCCGTTAATATTGATACTAAATACCGGATATGTTGAGTCTGTTTCCACAGCTGAACCAGGATCAATAGTACGACTCCAAGATGCAACTCCATCGGCAATTCCTAAGGCAAAGTCGCGGCGGCGAGTTTGTAGCAAGGCGCGATCATCTGGGCTAGTAAGAAAGCCAACTTGCATCAACAAAGAAGCAACTGATGTCTGACGACAAAACGCCAAACGCCCCAAACCTGTTGCTGAGTCTGGCTTGACTCCCCGATTTGGTAACTGAGGAACACGACGCAACAGTCCCACCAGTAGCAGTTCGGCATGATTTCTGCGTTCATCATTGTTAGCAATGTAGAAAATGCTTGCCCCACGTACAGAAGGATTGCTCGCAGCATCAGCATGAATTTCTAGGGCAACATCTTTTTGACGAGCACGAGAATTTATCCAAGCGATAGTTTGTTGGGCGCTCAAGTCATCTGGAACCGCCAAAACTTCAAAATTACGCGCTCTGAGTTCGCTGATGATTAAATCCCGCAGCATAATCATTTCCTTGGCTTCGGTTGTCCCACCGGCGATGGAACCTGGATCTATTCCTCCTGCTTCTTTGCCTCCGTGAGCTGCTGAAATAAAAATGCGTCCCATTTTCAGTATTTCCTGTTATACAATTAACAATTAGCGATTCTGGAGCGTCATTCTTGGATTAGCATCAAGAATATAATATTCATCAGAACCGTTAGTCTATAGTCAACAGTCAATGATCAATCATTTGTAACTCTTGACTGTTGACTCCTAATTTAGTATGCACATCCCCCGCCTGCATCCGGACACAATTGAAGAAGTTAAACAACGAGCTGACATTGTCGATGTCATCTCAGAACACGTTGTCTTACGCAAGCGCGGAAAAGACTATGTAGGTTTGTGTCCCTTTCACTCAGAAAAAACTCCCAGTTTCACTGCCAGCCAGACTAAGCAGATGTACTACTGCTTTGGCTGTCAAGCTGGTGGCAATGCTATTAAGTTTCTCATGGATTTGGAGAAGCGCTCTTTTGCTGAAGTGGTATTAGATTTAGCGCGGCGTTACCAAGTCTCAGTGAGAACACTCGAACCGGAACAGAGGCAAGAGTTGCAGCGTCAGTTGTCTTTGCGCGAACAACTCTATGAAGTTCTCGCCACGGCGGCACAGTTTTATCAACATGCTCTTAGGTATAGTGGAGAGAAGGCATTACAATATTTGCAATCGGTGCGCCAACTGAAGGAAGAAACAATACAGCAGTTCGGTATCGGATATGCGCCCGCAGGTTGGGAAACACTCTACCGCTATTTGGTTGAGGACAAACGCTACCCAGTACAACTGGTGGAAAAAGCGGGTTTGATTAAACCACGTAAGGAAGCGAGTGGTTATTATGATGTGTTCCGCGATCGCGTCATCATTCCCATCCACGATGTTCTCGGACGTGTCATTGGCTTTGGTGGCAGAAGTTTAGGAGACGAACAACCCAAATATTTAAATTCACCCGAAACAGAAGTTTTTATCAAGGGGAAAACTTTATTTGCTTTAGACAAGGCAAAAGCAGGAATTTCTCAGCAGGATCAAGCTGTGGTGGTGGAGGGATATTTTGATGCGATCGCTCTCCACGCAGCTGGGATCAATAATGCGATCGCCTCCCTTGGCACTGCTCTTAGCATAGAACAAGTTCGGCAAGTCTTACGCTACACCGACTCTAAACAGTTAGTCCTCAACTTTGACGCTGATAAAGCTGGGACAAACGCCGCAGAAAGAGCAATTGGAGAAATTGCCGAACTCGCATATAAAGGTGAAGTCCAGCTCAAGATTCTCAACTTACCTGATGGCAAAGACGCTGACGAATATTTGCAAGGACGCGAGCCAGAAGATTATAGAAAATTATTGGCAAATGCACCACTTTGGTTAGATTGGCAAATTCAGCAAATGACAAAAGACCGTGACTTGAAACAGGCTGCTGATTTCCAACAAGTGTCTGGGCAGATGGTGAAGTTATTGAAAAATATAGCCAACAGTGATACACGTAACTATTACATTTCCCACTGCGCTGAAATCCTCAGTTTAGGAGATACCAGACTGATATCCCTAAGGGTAGAAAATCTTCTGACACAAATTGTTCCTGCTAGGGCATTCCGTAAGCCAACACCAGTTATCAAACAGCAACCTGTAGCAGGACAGCAAAGTCTTGCAGCTGGTGAAAGTAGTTTATTACAAATAGCAGAGGCTTTATTGCTGCAAATTTACTTGCACTATCCAGTATATCGTGGGGCTATCGTTGATGTTTTAGACGAGCGAGATTTGCAATTTAGCCTTTCTCATCACCGCTTTTTATGGCGGCAAATTTTAGAGGTTTCCTCTGGAATTGACGATGATTTGATATCAATGGTGCAAGATAGATGTCTAGAGTTTCCTGAAGAAATGGATTTAGTCTCTCACTTATTTCATTTAAATGAGAAAACACAAAAAGAAATTATTTCACGCCACAATAAGTTGATTCAAGCAGCCACTGCTTGCATGGAACTGGTGCTG
>NZ_QMEB01000306.1:0-2621 GCF_012912135.1 Brasilonema bromeliae SPC951
TAGCACCTTTTTCTGGTGGTTTGGCAGAACTGACTGATATGAGTGAGTAGGCGCAGTCTTTCTTGGAGGGGAGATTCGCAGGCGATGACGGGGTATTCTTCTTGAATCAGTCCTGAGAGTATCTGGAAGCTGTACATACCTTGTCCAAAGTGCTTTTAGCGTATTTTCTTCCATGTGACTGACAATTGGCATCCAATTTTAGTTGTAAAAAATATGCAACATCTGTTGGTTTCAATAATGCTGGTGTACTTGTAAAACTGGGTGTAATATTGTTCCTTATTTAAGGAAGATATGAAGCGACAACCTATTATTTAAAGATGTGATGAACAAGCATGGCGAAATCAGCATTACCAGTTCCATCTTTTCCTCAAATATTTGTCCCGCAGTTGGTTCGAGATAAGAAATTTGCTCCCGTGACTGCACCTTCGGGTACGGGTGATGCCCCTGTGGGGGCGAGTGAGAATCTATTCGGGAATGTCTTGAAGCATTATTTTGGTGAGGGGGTTGTTTTAGCACAACAGAAGATGTTACCTCCAGGGCACGATTTACATTACACGACTGACTTTCTGATTGTGGAACCCACTACTGGGCTACACCTAGATGTTGAAGTGGATGAGCCTATCTCATTTGCAACGGGAAAACCTACCCACTGTATTGGGGAGGATAACTACCGGAACAAGTGCTTTGTCGATGCTAACTGGGTGGTGGTGCGCTTTGCGGAGGAACAGGTTTCTAGCCAGCCAGAGCGTTGTGCGCTTGTCATAGCTGGTGCGATCGCAAAACTGACCGGCAATACTACTTATGAACAGAAGTTGCGCCATGCAGGTAGGGTAGACGCTATTAAGCAGTGGACACCTCGTCAGGCTACGAAGCTGAAGAAAAGTAATTACCGTCAGGGGTATTTGGCATCTAGGAAGTGACATACTCCCTCACCATAATCTTTGATGTGCGATTTGTAGCGCGGGAGCTGTAGGGCAAAGCCCTTCGATGCAGGGTAGGAAGGAAAGCTTGTACAGTAAGCTTTTTAACCTTTTTCAACTGGATAGCAATCGCCACGCTGCAATAGTAAAGTTTTTCAGGTATTTAGCAAAAGAGATCTAGGCTACTACTGGTGATATTTTCGAGAAAAAATTTAGGGAGTTTCTCAAGATGAGCAACTGCGTTACATATTATACGCATACGAATCAAATTGACCAACTTGTCGAGTCTTTCGGCACAACACTAGAGAAACTTACCCTAGCTGATAAGCTTGCATTGCGGGTAACATTAACATATTGGTTATTCCACTGCGAAGTTGCTGATTTAGGTGAGTATACTTTAAATCATGCCTTAGAGGATATGATGCAAGGATATTCAGAAGACTGTCAAATTAATCTCAAAGAAGCGATTGCGATTTTAGGAGGTATTGGCAAGGATGAAGCAGAAGGGTTAATTGAATCACTTACGGCTCAACTGCGCTGTTTGTAAAAAATATTGAACTAACGGCTTTGGCGCTAAGTAGGAAAGCACAAATAAACACAACTATGTTTAGAAAGATTAAGGTATTGAAATCCTCTTCCCTTGAGCTCCGGCTGCCTTGTCTCAACGACAAATATTTGTGCTGACCTATTTATCATACGGGAATTAGTTTAAGTTCTTTTAATCGTTCCTGAATATCTACTACCTCAACTTCCCAAAATTTTTCAGATGGTTGCACGAAGAGCCGCTATCTGGTGGTTCCCAATAGCTAGCTGCTAGGATTATCCCATGTATGGATGTGCTTGCAATTGAAGCAGCTTTTCGGTTGTGTCACTATGCGAATCCTTTTCCTGCCTTAATACAAACCCACTTGTTAGTATCCTGCCTTTCCCAGATTGCTTCCCATAAAGGCGCTTCCATTATTAATTTCCAATTTCCTGGTTCTTGTTGGGCAATTTCCTCAAACTCAGCAAGTGTTTTTGGTTGACCTACTTCAGTCTCGCCGTCGTAGTAAGTTTGTCTGTTTTTGGTTATCTTAGCCGTTCCAAATCCTACTTGAACTACTATGTCTAGAGGGCAAATACTGCCGATTGGATTGCGAGAAGTACCAGTTGTATTGAGATGATAGCTCATTATAAAGAATCCATAAATATTTCTTGATAATGAGCATTAGCTATTGATTGTAGTCTAATTATTTTTAGCTTTTCTTTATAATTTTTTAGCCAAACGATACGGATATTACTCATTTTTTTCTCTGACTGGTAGCAGTTGATTGCTGAATGATTTAATGTGGTTATGCACGGTGTAACCTGACATATGGTTGGCGAATGCAGTTTGCATATCTAACATGAATACCAGAATAAACAAGCTGCTAAATCCATAGATAAGGATGTAGAGTAAGTTGTCGATAAAATGAACTAAACTTTCCATTTGCAGTTGCCTTATAAAACTGAATTGTTGTTACCGTCAGGAAGTGATTTGGACAATTTCTTCTAATATCATTCAGCGAAGCTGCTGTGGTGTATATTTTCGGACATTTTTATTCTTTCTCCTTATAGGTACAGTATGTAAGAGTTAATAAAAAAATGGTTGAGTAAAATCTCAACCATGATGGTAATATTTCTGCTCGGGAATTTGTTTTATCGAGCTTGGCTTCTGCCATC
>NZ_QMEB01000306.1:2631-6440 GCF_012912135.1 Brasilonema bromeliae SPC951
GATTGTACTTTAAACCGTACCTGCTTACCGATAGTTACCTCAGCAACATTGTTGATATTTTGACCAGATTTGTAAGCTTCGATAATTGCCTTATTATTAGCTTGGTACTTGATAGTTCTAAACTCATCAGGAAAATCTTCATCATCTACTTCTAATAGTAAGTTAGCCACTTTAGGCGGGTTATCTCTAATCTCAATCACCCTTTCCTTACCGATATTTTTGTCATTGATTAATCCAATCTCGTATAAATGGATGAGGGTGCGCTTGATTTGTTCAAGTTGAGTTTTGCGGCGTGAAATTACCTGGTCGTGGAGTTCGACTACTCGTCCTTTTCTTTCCTCCCAGGTTCCAAGGTCAAGATTTAACTGGTCAACTACCCAGGCGATGGCATCGATTTTGGTTTCGATACCATCCTGAATAGTCATAAGTTCTTGTACAAGTTCCTCTACTTTACCCTCAGAGCCTAAAATGTATTTTCCGTTCCGGGCGAGCAATATGTTCACTGTTCCAGTACCAACTACCATCAGTTCGACGACAAATCTTGGTTTCTAACCAGTTGTTTGTACGAACGAGACAACCTCCATCTTTAAACTGGATAGCTGGTTTGAAACAGTTTCCGGAGGCGTTAGATACCCAGATACCAAAAACTTGCGCATTGGAATTGCATAGTCGAAGCGTGCATGTTAAGTGACTTCTACTTTTCCTGGCGTAAGCCTCCGTTGATTAGACATCTGGTGAAAAATGCCAATACCACTCTCTTGGAAGTTTAAGGTGAATAGTCAACAAGCCAAAGTATCAGAGTGGATTGCTATGTAACGGTCTGCTCATGCTTTATCCTGCTGTGTAAGAGTTAATTCGGTTTTCGAGAACAGCTATATCTTCGGGACAGAGTTGGCGAATTCGGCTGTATCGTCGCGCTGCTTCTTGGGCTAGTAACTTTCGTCCTTCACCAGGAGCATCTAAAACATTTCGTTGTGCAGCAAAGGGAAGAAAGTAAGTTTCTTTAGGATTAATTTCATTGCGGATGAATTGCCAATTCCAATCAGCAGGTAAATCATGACCAGCTAAAACCCAAACCTCAATTTCCTGCCAAGCGTTTTCTGCTAAAAGTAACCTACCACCAGTTAAAATATTTGCTGCTTGTTGCTCAATCTTATCAAGCACCCCCCTTCTTCCTTCTTTTCCATCCCGGTCTACGCAAAGTAGGAATAAGTTAACCATACCCTTGTAACGCTCAATAATTTCTGAAATCCGTTCCCATTTGAGAGCTTCATTAATGCCTCCTAAAAGTGGATCTTGACAAACTCTGACCTTGGTTTTCGGTTTTCCTAATGCTTCCATCATCGCCGTAATCATCGGCTTAAGCATATATTGGTCTTTACGAAAATCTTCTGGAATTACAAGTACATTCATTCGTTTGTTTCCTCGTCTTCCAGAAATTCCACTGCATCTTCCAACCATCCAGATTCATGGAGGCGTGCCAAGTCTTGCTCATTGATAACACGTCTTGCTTCTGGAATATCAACAATGCGTTTTATATGTGCATCAGGTTTATCCCAAAAGCGATAGGTTAATGAGGCATATTCTAATGATTGCGGACTTAAAAGTCTGAGCAACTGTGGTGAGTGAGTGGTTGCTACAATTTGGATTGTTCCTTGAGAAACTTTACGCTCGATAAGTTCAAGAAGTAGGTGTAAGCGGGTGGGGTGAATGCCGTTGTCCAGTTCTTCAAAAAAATAGAATCTTGCTGGTTCTTGTCCTAGTAAAGCAGCTATCATTGCTAGAAAACGTAACGTCCCATCTGACGCACTAATAGCAGATGTTTTTTGACTATTTTCTTCAATTAATTGAAGCAATATTTTTCCAGTAAAATCAGCAGGAAACTCAAAATCTTTAGCATCCATTGGGGTTAGTTCTTGTACCCATTGGAGAAGTGCTTGTTTACTTTCAGGGTTTTCACAAATTTCTTGCAATACAGAAGATAGGTTTTCACCCCTGTCTCCCAAGACTGTTTGTCCTGGCAAGGAAGGTAGTCGCATGGCATCTGGGCTTAAATCTAAAAACCGCATTGAACTTAGGGCGGACATTGCAGCTAGGGCTGTTTCTCTCACTGATGGTGATGGTGCAATCGCTGCAATTTGTGAAAGCACAGGGCGATAATTGGTATAAGATAAAATTGGGTCAAAAGGAGTTCCACCGCTTACTTTCACGGATAAATTATTCTGCCCTGACTCCTGATGAGATTGCGCTTCAAAAACGCTATCAGATTGCCCTGCAATTGTGAGACTTTCGGCAATAACAGTAGGGGCTTTACCGCTTGCACCAGGATTCACCTCAATCCGATAAGTTGCTTCTTGTGAGGAATCATTTTTTACCAAGGTAAATGAAACTGCTAATGCAAAAGTGGTGGATTCATCGATAAAAGTGACTTCTCGCGTTCCGCCGCGAATACCCCGCCATTGGAGAACGCCTCCTTCAATCCATTTTTCACCAAAAATTTCAGCTAGGTTGTAATTACGAGAAATACCATGAAGAAAGCGAAAGGCATCCCGAATATTGCTTTTTCCAGAGGCATTTGTCCCTACTAAAAGAGTCAAGGCACCGAGAATGAGTTCGGCATCTTTGAAATTTTTAAATCGTTCCAGACGCAGCTTTGTAAGCATAACTCCCTCAATTAAACCGCCTTTTGCTGGAAAAAAGC
The DNA here is from genome assembly GCF_012912135.1 of Brasilonema bromeliae SPC951. Lineage (GTDB taxonomy): Bacteria > Cyanobacteriota > Cyanobacteriia > Cyanobacteriales > Nostocaceae > Brasilonema > Brasilonema bromeliae. Next base: position 5,333 of record NZ_QMEB01000306.1, read on the forward strand.
TGATGTCAGTGCGTTTATTGATTGCTAAATATAAATCATACTTGACGAAAGGCAATGGTGATGCACCAACTGTGGCAAAATGATCTACTAGAATTTGCTTTTCTCTATACTTAGAGAGTAACTATTTTTTAAATATGGGTATTTACGTAGCAGTTGTTGAATTGTCTCATAGGTAGTGTAAATTTGCGCTACCCATGAAACAGGGAACGGGGATCGTTCCCCCCGGTTTCCCTACTCATCTAATCTTGCTGCTGTTGGCGTTGTGCCGCTATTTCTCGTTTCACCTCTTGCACAAGGTGAATAATTTTATCCGGTGAAATCATAGCCCGCTTCGGTCAACGCTTGCTTTAATCCCTGTTCCAATTGTTTTGGTGACATCAAAGTACACTCGCAAATTGTGTTGATATGTAACAAGTTTGAGAAATTTGGACACAATTAATACTCAGTCAATTACTGTATTCCACCAAACCTTTTATAATCAGCTTGTCGATATCAATAATGATATCAAATGCCAGACCAAAAATCCCCACCAAGCTCGATGATTCGTGTGCCCGTTCCACTCATTGGGGTGGTTCGGCGACTATCAAAACTACACAGGCAGGGTCATACAATTGCCTTGCTGCAAGCCTTAGAAGAACTAATGTCAAATTTCGATATCAATAATGATATCGATGTAACAGCAGGCGATAAATCAGTCAAACAGCAAGAAGAGAGGCTTTTGAAACTGGAATCCCATCTTGCAGATCTTGGTTCTTCGGTAGAAACAAAACTAGAGGTTATTACTTTGAAGCTAGAGTTAATCGAACGGGCAATTGCCTCTGGGAGATTAAGTCACAACACTAAACCGCGAAGACTTGCGTACCCGTACCAACAAACACAAGTTGAACTACAGCCTAGGACAAACGAAAGCCTTGCCCAAAGACTTGGTGTCACAGCTCAAGGTCTCGTCGCTGAAAGAGAAAATAAGAGCGTTAAAGAATTTTTGAGTTGGTCCCGGAACCGCGATCCTATGAGTATTGCTTGGGAATGGAAAACTTCGGACGGACTGTACCACCCCCAACGCTAAAGAGTATATCTCCCGCTTCATTAATCCTTTCCAAAATTGGAC
>NZ_QMEB01000307.1 GCF_012912135.1 Brasilonema bromeliae SPC951
CTTCTATAGTTTGTACTAGCTTTAATTGCGTGCCGTTATTGTTATCCAGTATTTCCAGTAGTTGTTTAGCTTCTTGGCTTAACTCATCTCCACGAATCATTTGTACGTAAGCCTCAGAAAACCTCACCATTCCAAGCATTGGATTCTTGGCATATTTGTTGAGGAATAGAGTCCGTAGTTCTTGCTCGTTTGGATTGTTTGCTACTGCTGCAAGTAAGCAATAAGCAGGATAATAACGACAGAAAGTCAGTTTGCCATTATCATCAAGTAACCACTGCGAGTAAATACTTTCTCGCTTCGGGAAAAAAGCTTCGGTACTATTGCGTGAGATAATTTCTGATGGGTATTTGAATCGGTTAACAAACGGGTCTACTGCTGATGTTTGAATTCTCCCTATCAACCGTGTAGTAATGTTCGCGAATATTTTGTCAGCAGATTTACTTTGAAATATACTTTCTGGCTCTTGCGCTGATAAAATAACACGTATACCAGCTTTTGCACCGTTGGCACAGAGTCTTCCAATGAGTTCGGCAATTGACTCGAAAGAAAAGAGAATCGGTGCTTCGTCAAGGAAGAAGATACTTGCTTTAGATGATAAGGCACGACGCAAGGCAGCTGCATAAGCGCTGAGTGCGAGGACTGCTGCATCTGCTTCTGAAGAAAGCGAACGCAGTGCAAATACGAGTAGTCTCGCATCAGTTCTAAAGCTAGATGGGTTGGCAATTGATTGACCAACTCGTGAATTTAACCAGAAATTTAATCGTAACCTAATGTGGTCTAATGCATCAAGTATTTCCTTACTATTATTAGCAATTGAATCAAGCTTAATAAATCCCGGTGAGCAGTAATTATAAAAATCTTTAAGAGTTGGTATATCTGCCCACTCGGTTGTTCCTACTCCATTTTCTAGGGCAAATTTATACCGAAGTTTAATATCATCATCATTAAAGAATGTTTCAATTGCAATTGTAATAATACTCTCGATATTTGATATCATTGTGGGACTGACTCCTATCGGGTTTGTCCCTAGTACCATTGTCAGGAGTGTTGATTTCAAAAAATCCTTGAAATCAGTCATGCGCTCCTTAATAACTTCAGGTTCATACCCCCTCAAATCGGGTAATTCAAATAAATTGTTTGATTCTTTGCTAATATCAAAATACGCCCCTTCTGTTCCCATGAATTTGGTATAATCGGTAAATGTGGAACTCCCATCAGGCTTGGGATAGTCCAGGGCGATAACGGGGATACCTTGCGCCAGGGCTTGTGTTAATAATCCTGCCACTAGTACAGATTTCCCAGCCCTGGTAGTACCAAACACAGCTAAGTTTTTATGTTGGTTGTATAAGTCGAGATGTACGGGTGTTCCTCCCTCTTCGGCAATGAGTTCAAACCCATTTTTATCACCTGTGGCGGTGCGTACTAAGGGTGTGATTCCTGGTACTTCACAAGAGAAATATGGAAGGCGGCGGTTAAATGGCTTTGTTAGTAAATTCTCCCAAATAATAGGTACTGTTTGCAGCCAAGTTTTCCATGCGTATTCTACTTCTCTCTCAACTACCGCTGGTCGTAGGAAGCAACTAGAAAGATACCTGCAAGCTTCATCTAGTTGATGACGACTGTGACGATGGATACAAAAGACAACTGCTGTGTGGATGGGGATAGAACCTCTAAGGATAGTTTCTTGTGCCCGTACAGCTTCTTCAATGTTCATGTTTGCCTTGACATCAATGGAACCTTTATCGGCAGACATGGCGCTAGATGTAATTGACTGTTTAGTTATGCGTTGTAAAACTGTTTTTGCTAGCCCTTGATTTGCTTTGGATAGCTGGCAGATAATTTCGGTGTCGGAGATTTTTTCTTTAGAAAGTACTCTCCAGAGGTATCGTAGTTGGTCGTATTCATCTACCCACCCTTGAGGTTTCTCGCTAAATTGCAAGACACCGATATACTTATCTTGAAGCTTAACCCAACTACGGTCGAGAAAGGGAACTGATTGTTCGTTTTCCAGAACTAGGTGTTTGATATGAAAATCGCTAGTTTGTTCTTCCCTAAGCCCTGCTTCATCGAGGATGAGTGGGTTGGGAATGGGTGGTACTTCACTACGGTTGAATTGATTCCAGATAACTTCCCAAATATCACCTGCTGTAAGTACTTTTGCGCTTAATCCCATTGTGTTGGAGATAATTTGCTCCCACATTTGGAATCCAGAGGTGAAGCTATTCTGCAGAATGGTTTCGATTCTCTGGTGACGAAGCTTGTGAATTTCTCCAGTAAATCCTTGCCAGTAAGTTTGCAGTTGTTTAATTGTTTTCTCGATGGGGTCGTTGCTTTTGCTATTTTCAGCTGCGAGTACGGTATAGGTACACCAAAAGCGGAGGAACTTATTTTTACGTACCCCTGCTTGAGTGAGTTCGCGTGCTCGCAGGCGTTCTGACCTAATAAGTAGTGTTAGCTGTTGGAGGTCGCATTCTTTTTCGATTTTCTTTAATTCTTGTTGCCGGAAGGTATCATTGGTAAATGAGCCAATGTGGATTGTTAAGGTTTCGCGTTCGGGTAATTCTTTGAGTCCGCCCTCAATATTTTCAAATATAGGTAGGATTTGTTCAGAACTTAGGGATGGGTGAATACCTTGGATATCAAAGCAAAATCTGATTTGGATATTTTCCTTCTTCTTGAGAATGAGCGCACCAATATTTTTACGACCACCAAGTGAGATACTTGCAATCCCTGCTAGATGGGTAATATCTTCAAACGGGGTAAGACCTTTTACTACTCCTAATTGTTCGGTTTCGAGGGATTGTCTGCCAAGTTTATCTTTCGGCTTGGTTGATTTAGTCGAAGTCATGGCGGTATGATATCTGTGTTAATTCTTAAAAGGAGAAGGTTATCAGTTATCAGTTAGCAGTTATCAGTTATCAGTTACCAGTGTCGTGTCCCCTTGTTCACTGTTCACTGTTCACTGTTTACTGTTTACTGTTTGAATTGCGTTTGCGCTTAGGAGCGGGTTTTTTCCTTGGTTCGCTTTGGCGTGGATTAAGCAGTGAAACAAAGGGCTTATATCCACGAGTGATGCGGGGAGTACCGACAAACTTACCTAAGAAGGCTTTATTTGATGTGACTGTCCACCAAGTTGCCCATCCCCAGGTAATTGATATTCCTGTTGCTAGCCATCCTGCTTGAAGAAATCCTTGAACTACGAAATACATGATCAGTGCGATCGCACTCCAAGGAACAATTTGGTCGGCGGGAAATGGACCGAGGCGCGGTTGGTCACCTAAGACTCGGTTGACGGTACGGAATTCTCTATCTCTAAGCATATTTAATGAGAATAGGAGTAATTTGTATCACTCCTAGAGGGTTGATTATGGTGCTCTTTTGTGTTTAGCCGCCGCCAGTACCGACTACTAATCCAGCTAGGATATCGCCAACTACTACAGTGATGGCAATAATAATTGGAGTACGGGCAATGGTCTGCCAATCTTCGTCATTTCTGGCTGCTTGGACGACTCGGATAAGACCGATAGCAAGATAAATCAGGAACAGACCTCGCAGTACTGCGAAGATAAAGCCAGTTATTTTTTTATCAATACCAGGGAAGTACTTTTCATTTGTGAAGAATTTTTCAGCGCTGTTCATGAATTGCGCGCTGGCTGGTGCAACTGACATATCCAGCAGGAATACCGCACCTACCAAGCAAAACATGATTGTGTAAATATTGATACCGTACTTGTGCTGCCGTTTCTCAAAGTTAGAAAGCAGGCTGTTTGCTTCTTTGGGCATTAATGCGACGATGGCAGTAGCGAATGCGAGTGATGCCATAACCATGTTGTGGATTGAAAGATCCACAATCATCAATCCGGTACCAACAGCCATCAAACCGGCGATTGTGCCATTTTCTTTCCAAGTGCGGCGGCGTCTCGCTGAAACAAGATATCCGTATTCTTGTTCGTAGGATGTATAGTCCTTATTGTAATCGGGGTCGTAGTTTGTTCTCATGTGAGTGTAATTATCGATTTATGAGAGCTAATTTTTGAGAGAACTTGTCGGGGAGATACTCTTTTGGGCAAAGTTCAACGGAGAATCGGTATTGGTTAAAACTCTTGAAAGCCTTGTGGCTTATACGTTTATTCTATAAGTGGAATGAATTTTGATACATCCGATTAATTGTTTAAGTTTTGATGTTATCTTTGCCTATACAGTGTTGAAGTTAATTTAAAATCTAGTTGAATTGACAAAACTAAAAATGTATCTCAACACTATCTTTAAGCAAAGTAAAATCCCTAAAAACAAGGATTTTTAGGGATTTTATGCTTGATTTTGGCTAATGTGTTGTTTGATTAGGAGTTGAGGCTATTTCAGATTGATTTTGAGAAATTCTCCATTATTTAACCTTAGAAAATCTACACTACCTGCGGGTAATTCGATGACTTGGTTTACAGGGTACACTGAATTGTATTTAGGACATTCCTGAGTTGTACAGGGTGGTACATTCCTGACGATATGTTTAATTTCTCCACTTTTAAGAAATATCATATCTAGGGGAATGTAAGTATCCTTCATCCACAAGCTAATTGGTTCTGATTTGTTGATAACAAATAGCATCCCGTGGTTGTTCGGTATTGACTTGCGGAATTTGAGTCCTTTGGATAGTTCTTGGGCAACTCTAGCTACCTCTAGTTTGATAGTTTGGTTATTACTAGTAAAGGTTGCACCAATAGGTAGATACTGGGGTTGATGATTCCAAAAGTAGAGTGGTAAAGGTGAGAGGGCAGCAATGAAACCGGCAATTGGTCCAACGACATTGAGAATTTTGAAGAATAAGCTTTTTGGTGAAGTTTGTGCTTGCTTAGCTTGAATTCCCCTTTGAGTGGTTGGTCTTGTGACTTCCATAATTTTAGATGAATAAAATGGTAAAGTGGTTACAAATTGCAAACATTATGAACTGTTTAAATCTTTTTGGTATGCTTGCTTTAGATGATGAAACTTGAAACTTATTCCTGACGTTTCCTAGCTGAAAATATTAATGTTTCCAACAGCAAACTTACTTTCATCAAGAGGGCTACTAGGTAAAGCTTGTTGGTCTGCTTTATTACGCATTGACTCGACTCTATCTGCTTCCCGGATAGCAAGCGGGTTAATTTGGCGGCGTTCTTCGAGTAGTGCTTCAATTGTTAATTCTAGAGGCGGGAGTTTGCTTTGTGAGTAAGTATCTTCTATTACTGTCTGACAGAATATGGTGCTAGCAGCACGTTCTACAATTGTCTGAATTTCAGCACCCACACACCTATTGGTGGCTTTAAGAAGTCTGCGCCACTGTTCTTCGTCCCAAGGATCGCCACCATTGCGGAAGCGTTCGTCAAATCGGGCAGCGTGCAGTTTGAAGATAGTATATCTTTCCCCGTTGTTGGGTAGGTCTACCTTGAAGAGGTAGTCAAACCGTCCGGCGCGGGTGAGTTCGGGTGGTAGCCACTCCATTCGGTTGACTGAAGCAATAACTAATACATCAGACTGTCTTTCTTGCATCCAGGTCAAAAGCTTACCAGCTAGGCGTTTCGCTAGGTCATCATCTCCGGCAAAAGCTTTATCAAAATCATCAAAATAAAGTATTATTTGTGACAATTTATCAGCGAGTTTTAGCAGGCGTTCAAGCTTAATTTCAGCTTGGTTCCCGAAACTGCGGAAGTTCCCCCAATCTACCATGATGAGGGGAATACCCATGTTTTGGGAACAGGCTTTGGCGGAGTGAGATTTACCTGTTCCTGGTGGTCCCACTAACATGATACCTTTGGGCACTTTGAGATTATATTGTTTGGCGCGAGGGGTGAGGAGGCGCTTGAATTTTTTAAATGACTCTTGCATGAGTTCTAACCCACCTAGTTGGACTTTGGGTGGAGGTAGAAACTCAATATCGTAGAGGCGGTTGAGCAGTTGGATTTTTTGTTTGAGCAGAGATTGTGCTACGAATTCGGAGTTATTGAAATCGGTAGTTTTTCTAACCTCCTTGAGTAGGTTTACAATATCAGATATGTATAACCCCATCCCAGCGTTCGCTACTGTGAGATAGTCTGTGTCTGTATATTCTGGGGGTAGGAGGCTGGTTTGAGTGAGAGAGTTGATGATTTCGCTAACATCAGGTAAATCTTGTTTCCAGATAGGAATCTCGGCGGAGATATCGCTACTAATATCAGCAGTTGCTCCTAGGAGTAGGGCAACTTTCCCAGTATTTTGGTTATAAAGTTTCAGGTTGAGTAGTGAATATTTCATCCACTCTGACACCAGTAAATCTTCAGTTTTTTTTGGGCTATTTTCCTGAATCCAGGGATATATATTCTCGATAATTAGTATCCCATTTTCTTGATATTCTTTCCAAAAATTGAGGATATGAAAATAATCTTCTTTATTTTGTCTTGGTTTAGGAA
>NZ_QMEB01000308.1 GCF_012912135.1 Brasilonema bromeliae SPC951
GAGACAGGAAGATAGAACAGTTTTTTGAAATCTTTACTGCAAACAAGTATAAAAATACACTCCAAAATTTAAAATGACACATGTTTTGTATATATTTAGGCAAGCTAATAACTGAAATTTAATACTATGTATAGCAGCTATATCTGAAAGGAACTGCCAAAGTGCCAAGATATAATAAAGTATGAGAAAAGAATAATTCAACCAGTCCTCAACTGATTGCTACAAATACTGCGTTTTGCTGCTAGTCTAGTTAAGAGTCCAAGAAGCAAAACTCTCAAGGGCAACTCTTGGAATCCCTCAGCATACCGCGAGGTTGATGAGGGAAGATGTCAAGGAAATTAACAAGATTTACTTCCTTGCTGGCAAATACAGAAGATTAAAATGGAGTCTTGACATACAGTCTCAGTTATGAATTGGATGTCTCGTGTTTAGTTCTAGTTAATTCAATGCTGATTGTGCCGCCAAAGTCTGGAATGGGTGCAGCAGGTTTATTTAAAATAACTTGAACTTGTACCACGCGATCGCTTGATGCCAAAATAGAATCTGCAATAGCGCCTGCTAGGCGTTCTATCAGAAGAAACTTTGATGTCTTCAGCAGATTTTGCACCAAACTGATAGTACCACGGTAATCGATAGTATTTTCTATCGCGTCAGTTTCAGCAGCTTGTGAGAGATCTACCCATAATCTGACATCTGCTTCAAACCATTGTCCTAACACTTGTTCCTCTTGCAGGTACCCAGTGTAGCCATATGAGCGAATTCCCGTCAAATGAATGCAGTCCATAAAAAATAGTCCTAAGTTAGTACTTTCAGTATTTAACAGCCCATTGGCTTTCCTGATTAATCTACGATAGGAAGGTTGGTTGAAATATACCAGAAAATTAGGATGATCAGATAACTCACCAGACAATCAGTTTAAAATGACACGCTCTTATTGGCATATCTGTTTGAACTGAAAACTCAGGACTTTTGGACTTTCAAGGTTAATGGTAATTGATTTTAGAAACATTAATACAGTATGGTCGTCGATTGCTGCCCAGACATTAAAACGCCTAGGATTGACTTGTGTTGTGATTTGTCCGGGTTCCCGTTCCACACCTCTAGCAGTCGCCTTTGCCCAACAATCACCTGATATTGAGGCAATTTCCATTCTTGATGAACGTTCCGCAGCCTTTTTTGCCTTAGGTCAAGCAAAAGCAACCGGACGCCCCACACTCGTTGTTTGTACCTCTGGAACAGCAGGAGCGAATTTTTACCCAGCGGTGATTGAGGCAAAAGAAAGTCGTGTACCTCTGTTGCTGTTCACCACAGATAGACCGCCTGAGTTACGAGATTGCCATTCTGGACAAACCATAACCCAGTTAAAATTATACGGCAATTATCCAAACTGGCAGACAGAGTTAGCTATTCCCTCTGTGGATATGCAAATGCTTGCTTATCTGCGGCAAACTATGATTCATGCATGGGAACGTTCCCAAACTCCCGTACCGGGACCAGTGCATCTCAATGTTCCCTTTCGCGACCCTCTTGCACCCATCCCCGATGTAGAGATGTTGTATGCACTTTCATTACAATTGTTACAGTCCGAATTTGACACAGAAGACTTTTTCTCTGGGGTAACGACCATCTCTCCATCTCTCTATCTCCCCAGTTCTTTAAATCTTCCTTTCCAACAGTGGTTAAAAACTCAACGGGGAATTATCATCGCTGGTGTTGGTCAACCGCAAAGACCAGAGGAGTATTGTCGTGCGATCGCCCAACTCTCCAAAACCTTAAAATTTCCAGTTTTGGCAGAAGGACTCTCCCCAGTCAGAAACTATGCTGACGAAAATCCTTATATTATTTCCACCTATGACTTGATTTTACGGAATCAGGAATTAGCAAAACAGCTAGCACCAGAAGTCGTGATTCAAATTGGTGAAATACCCACCAGTAAAGAATTACGTAATTGGTTAGCTTCTACCCAAGCACAACGCTGGATCATTGACCCTAGCGACCAAAACCTCGACCCTCTGCACGGGAGAACAACTCATCTACGCATAAGTATAGAAGAATTGGGCAGATGCGTAACTTGGGGAGAAAATACTTCCTCATCCCCGTCATCTTTTTCATCTCCCCCATCTTCTTCTGAGTATCTCCAATTGTGGTGTGCAATAGAAGCAAAAGTCAGAGCAACTGTTGACCAAACTTTGACAACAATAGAGGAGTTATTTGAAAGCAAAGCAGCTTGGTTACTTTCTCAGACTTTACCACCAAGAACACCTATTTTTATTGCTAACAGTATGCCGGTGCGGGATGTTGAATTTTTTTGGAAACCGACTCACTCACAAGTGCAACCCTTTTTCAACCGAGGTGCGAATGGTATTGATGGCACATTATCCACAGCTTTAGGAATTGCCCATCGCCAACAAAGCAGTGTCATGTTGACAGGTGATTTAGCCTTATTGCACGATACAAATGGTTTTTTAATGAGAAAGAAATTTGTCGGACATCTAACAATTGTGTTAATTAACAACAATGGTGGTGGAATTTTTGAAATGTTATCTATTTCCAAATTTGAGCCACCATTTGAAGAATTTTTTGCCACTCCCCAAGATATTGATTTTGCTCAACTATCTGCTACCTATGGTGTTGAGCATGAATTGATAACTTCTTGGCAACAGTTACTCTCAAGATTAAACCCACTACCAAGCAAGGGAATTCGGGTTTTAGAATTGCAGACAAATCGTAAAGCAGATGCTCAATGGCGTAGGGAGAATTTAGGGAAATTTGCAGTAGATTTAGCTTAGATTTTGACCATATTTTCTTCTGACACGGAGGGTTGGGCAAACCCTACACCCCTACACCCTTACACCCCTATTCCCCTACACCCCTATTCCCCTAGTTCCGGTCATTACGCTGCACCTCGTGCAAGAGCCATTGCTCTTCTAGCAGCAGCATCAGCATTCACAAACCCGTAACCGTACTCTGTATCATAACCTGGTGCACCCAAGTCGTAAGCTGTTTCTGACAGAATCGTCTTGATTTGAGTAGCAGTGAGATTTGAGTTCAGACTCCACACTAACGAAGCAACTCCCGTCACGTTTGGTACTCCTGCTGAAGTACCATTGAAACGTTGATCATAGTCGAACGTAAAACCATTAGAAGACTTGATAGCATTGGTTGTCAGGTACTCAGATGGTGCCATGAGAGTCAGACCATCTCCTTTGTTGGAACCCCACCCTCCTTGATAGGAAATCCGTGTTCCAGGTGTTGTTGGATTGTTATTCCAGTCTTTGACTCCCCAAGAAGCACCGACTGCGACAACATTGGCATACCTCTTCGCTAAGTCGGCAGGACTTTCAAGACTATTGCTATTACCATTTCCGGCTGCAACCACAAACAAGGCTGTATTTAGGTTATTAGCAATCAGTTGCTCAAATTGTGGTGAACTACCACCAGTCAAGCTGAGGTTGACTGCCAGACGCTGACTTTTACTCTTTGCCTGATCAATCAATGCTTGTGTAGCAGTAACCAAATCATAATCCCCAGCGTCACCACCCATAACATCGATATGGAAAACATCAGAATTCCAGTTGATACCACTCATTCCCACGCCATTATTGCTAGCCGCAGCAATCACTCCTTGAACTTCAGTACCGTGGGCAATGAACTTACTCATTTCATCCAAGTAATTGTTCGGCAATGTATAGAGGGCACGAAAATCGGGGTGAAGATTAGCAGTAGTGCCAGCCAACCCCGTATCTTCAATTCCAATAAGTACATTGTTGGAACCAGTCGTGAAACGCCACGCACTTTGAACACCCATCATATGTAGGTTCCATTGTTGCCCAAACAGGGGGTCGTTAGGTGTCACTGATAAGTTGATTGTTTTGTCTGCAAATTTAATCGCTTCAATACCCTCAAACAAAATTTCTTTGCCGTTGCTTAATGTTATGGTATCAAATAGGCGAGTACCATTCCCAGGGTTATACATGACACCTCCTGTGGAGTCGGCTAACTTGATTGTGGCTTGTGTGGAAGAAAATGCAGATAAATCCAATAAGTCTCGTCCTCCGCTACCATAGTCAACGTTGCCATTGCCAGAATATATTGTCCGATTGTATGTAGACTGATAAGTAAAGTTATCTGCCCGAAGAGTTCCCTTAAAATATTGCGTGTTGCTATTAGGGAATACAGATGTAATAACAGAGGCAATCAGCTGTTGTGCGCCGTTTGATATGGTGGTTAATATGCCTCCATCACTGGGAGTCGGTATTGTTTCACTAGTGGATACAGGAGTTGCTGACAAACTTAGCTTGTAGAAAGTTTCACTATTATCGTACGAATTTACGCGTACATAGTATGTTCCTGGGTCTAAAGTACGATTTATTGATTCATTTGTGATGCCAACGTAATGGTAGCTTGTATTACCATTGCCATCTAGCAATTGCACCTGTGCATCCTCACTCAAGCCACTAAGTCCTAACTTGAAATCACTCGTAGTCTTCAGTGTAAATTTGTAGTAATCATTTGTATCTGATATACTTACCCAATCACTGTAGTTTTTTGCTTGGGAATGAAGAGTAATTTGACGTGCATTTTCTAAAAAATCTCCAGCATAGTCAATGGGCGTTGCTGAAACAGCCAATTTGTAATCAGTATCTAAAGCTTCATCAATAGAGATTTGGATATAATACAAACCTGCATCTAAAGTTTGATTAATCGATTCAGGCTTCGCGCCACTGAAAACAGAGCTATTTATGACTTCACCGTCATCTACCACACCATTGCCATCTAGATCTTGAATCAAATCTACGTGTGCATTGGCGCTCAAATCTTCAAAATCAAGGTTAAAACTACTACGACCTTTCAGATTAAAGCTGTAGAAATTGCTATGACCGGAATTTAATGTATCGCTAAATATTTGAGGATTAACGCCTGTATTTAAGTTTTTAGCAGTCTCTAGAGAGCTTTCAGAAAAAGTCGTTGACATAGGTTAACGAGTGTACCATTTGTATATATTACATCATTTATAATATCGTATTACTTTGAAGGCAAAATTTATGATTGTGTAGAATTTTACTGAAAAAATAGAAAAATATTACTGCTTCTTCATATAATTGATACATTCTAAGAGTGTTTTCTCTGAAAAATTAACAAAATTTGTCTTTGGAACAGTTGTAATATAAAACACGTAGTCTCGACGGGAGAGAACGAGGAAAAAGGCAAGGGGCTGTTCCTCCCTTTGAAGAAGATAGAGAATAGAAGACTTCAGGTAGTAAAAAGATTTTTGTCAATCCGCGTTCCTCAAAATTCACCATCTGGAGAAAAAATTTATTCCTGAGTCTTCCCTCCCTGCATTGCCGATAAGCTATGGTCTTTTGGAAAATTCCCAGAGAACTGAGATACGTAATGAAAGAAGTACAAAAAAATCACTGTCTCTTCTGTGACTAAGGAGTTGTAGGTAGCAATCAAACTTGTTCTAAATTAGTTATTCTATTGGTACTTTGACAAAATACTCCTAAGAAATATGAGTTGGTACAATGTTTGATTCAATAAACTCTCTAAATCCTTGGCTAGTTGGAGTCGGCTTGAACTTTGTCCTACTACTGGTAGCTTGGATTGTTCCCAAAAAGCTGCTGACTCCAGCTGGATTCTTTCATGCTTGGCTACTTGGTGTCCTGATTTGGGCAACACTAGGGTGGGAAGGATATGTAGTTGTCATGTTCTACTTTCTTGTTGGTTCTTTGATTACGCGCGTAGGTATGGCGCAGAAGGAAGCACAAGGTATTGCAGAAAAGCGTTCTGGTGCTAGAGGTCCAGAAAATGTCTGGGGTTCTGCTTTAACTGCGGCTTTGTGTGCGTTAGGAGTATGGGCGACAAGTTCGGGAATTCTTCCTACACCTCAAAACTTACATCCCACACCAGCCACTCTATTGTTACTGGGTTATGTGGCGAGTTTTAGTACAAAGCTTTCTGACACCTGTGCAAGCGAAATAGGTAAGGCTTATGGTAAAAGCACTTTTCTCATTACTACCCTACAACCAGTTCCACGGGGAACAGAAGGCGCGGTTAGCTTGGAGGGAACTTTGGCTGGTGCGATCGCGTCACTCGCTCAAGCATTCCTCGGCTGGACAGTGGGTTTAATAGATTTGGTAGGTGTCTTTTGGTGTGTTGTGGCGGCGTTTATTGCCACTAATTTAGAAAGTGTCATTGGTGCAACACTGCAATCTCGCTTTAGCTGGCTTACTAATGAAGTGGTGAATATTTTCAACACATTGATAGGCGCAAGTACAGCAATTTTGCTCGCCTGGATATGGGCGAATTTCATTACCTAATTTTTTTGAGAAAATCTTGAGTACTTTCTAGCAATCTCGTGGTTGAATTGTCACGCTAATTCACACGGGAGTATGGAAGCCCC
>NZ_QMEB01000309.1 GCF_012912135.1 Brasilonema bromeliae SPC951
ACTAAAGAAGTACAAGTAAGTTTAAGAAACTTTTTTGCTATTTAATTTAGCTCTAGGGGGAAGTCATGACAGTGCAGAACTTGATAAAGTTAATTATATTCACTTTTAGTTAATGAAGTTAACTAAAAGAATTTATACCATTTCACAAAAATCCTCATACAAGTTACTCCCCCTGCTCCTTCCTTCCTCCCCTGCTCCCTCTGCTTGCCTAAATGTATCAACCTTAAAGTGAAAGAATATTATGGGTCGTCCCACGAAAGAAAAATCTCTGACACAACAGGATGTGATTGAAGCTGCGATCGCCTGCTTAGAAAAAGAGGGAGAATCTGCTCTTGGGGTGAATCGAGTCGCGCGGGAATTGGGAATCAAACCACCCGCGATTTACAAGCATCTCGATGGAAACGCAGGACTCCGGCGAGCAGTGGTATTGGCAATTTGGCGAAAATATTTAACGTACAGCCAAGAACAAATGGCTGGATTGAGTGAACCGAATGCTTTGTTAAGAGCAGGTGGACATGCAACTCGTAACTTTGCGCGATCGCATCCAGCACTTTACAAGGTGATGATGCAATTTCAATTACAGCCAACCGAACCGGATGCTGCTGCACTCATACAAGAATCTCTTGGCTTACTCAAAAAGTCACTACAACTGTATGATTTAAATGACAGCCAATTGATTGATGTCATGCGGATGGTGAACGCTGCGATTTACGGTTTCATTAGCTTAGAACAAGCAGGATTAATGACGCTAGAGCATTCGACGGATACCAGTTATGAAGTTATGCTCAATGCTCTAATTGTTGCGATCGAGCATATCAGACGTGACAGCTCAGATCTTCCACCTTGACTTTAGTACGCCTTGAACTTAAGTTCAAGGCTCATAGCCAAAGTCCGTTAAAACGGACTGGCTAATACCAAGTTGCGTTCTGTTGTAGTAGCGCTTTACGGGAGATTGCGGCAGATTGCGGGAAGCCCCCTCCGGGGTCTACATTCCACTCGCTGCGGACAGATTCGCTCTTTGAGTGCAACTTGGTATAAGTCCTTTCAGTCCGTTTTAACGGACTTGAACTTTGAGCCAAGAAATTTATTTCTTGGCAGACGAGAATTATGGTGCAAGATCTCAGACAGCACTTAATCTGCAAGGTTGTCTGGGCGCTTATGCTTTTAGTGAGAATAACCAACAGAAAAACCCCGACGTGTGGGTTTCACGCTAGCTAACTCCACTTGAAAACTTACCTTACCGCTCATTTCACCACTTTTGGCTTCCAATGTCCATCTACCAGGGCGCAAAGTCCAAAACACAGAATCAGATGAATTTGTCGCTAACTTCTGACCATTTAACCACCACTCTACAGGCGCTGTGGGTGTTCCTGCAAGCTTAAACTCCAATCTTTGCTTTGTTTTCTCATCAGGATACAACAAGAAGACATCATTCTGATGAGGAGACACAATCTTTAGTTTGTCAGAACTCATACTAGATTGGTTCTGCCTTGCTAACCACTCATCATACTCACTAGACTTAGTGAAATTGTTTTGACGCTCGTAGTCTCCAACGTCTTGTGCGTAAAAATATTCTTGTACCACAGAGGAACAATCTGGTGTTGGTCGTAACCCAGAAATTGCACAAATAGGTAGTTGTACCATACCTTTAGGAGGAGGAAAACTTGCTGGTTCTTGATGCTCATGCAGGTGTAGCATGATTCGATTCCATAGAGGTGCTGCGCCCATGACTCCGGAAACTTGACGCATGGGATCGCCATCGAAATTACCTACCCATGTGGCGACGGTGTAATCAGTCGTAAATCCAACTGTCCAAGTATCGCGAAAATTTGAGGAAGTCCCTGTTTTGACAGCAGCAGAAAATGGTAAACTGAGGATTGAGTCTACACCAAAGACTGTTGCACGGGCGTGGCGATCGCTCAACATATCGGTCATCAGTTGCCATGTTACACCAGAAGTTGGGAGATAAGGAGATTTGTTAGTCTGTGTCGTGCTGTCTAACCTAGTCACAATATAAGTAGGTTGTCCCTGTCGTGCCATTGTGACATAAGCTTTTGCAAGTTCCCATAAACTGACTTCGCCACTACCGAGAGTCAATCCCAAACCATAGTATTCTGCGCTTTGAGTCAGATGTTCAAACCCCAATTGGTGGAGACGATCCAAAAAAGTCTGCACTCCCATCTTTTCCAAGACTCGTACAGCTGGAACATTGAGCGAATTTGCTAAAGCCAAACGCACCCGCACTGGTCTTTGAAAGCTTTTACTATCAGGACAGGACTTACGCAACTGGCACAGCGCGATACGCCTTTAGGCGTCTGCCCTTCGGGCAATCGTATTTCTCTAGTAATTGTGTACTACAAAAAACTGGCGTACCCAGAGGGCATGGCTGAAATTAGTAACACTAATCGGTTGTGTTAAGTATTCCTCAAATCATGAGAAAATTAGTTGAGGATGCATAAAATAAATCCTGTAGGTTGATGAGATTTACTAAACTTAACTATTGCCAGTATTTGTTAAGTAATCAGATTAATTATACTCTCACAAATTTGGCGGAGCATTTAGAGCAGATCAGTCATGATAAAATCAACCGTTATTTAAAGAACGAGAAATTAACACCTCGTCTTCTTTGGGATAATGTAAAAGATTTAATAGAAAGAAATGAGAAAGCATACTTGGTTTTTGATGACACAGTAATTGATAAACGATACGCTATTGAAGTAGAGCCAAGTAAACGCCAATATAGTGGCAACGAGCATGGTGTAATTCAAGGTATTGGGCGAGTAAATTGTGTATATGTTAATCATGAAATCGGAAAGTTTTGGGTAGTTGACTATCGGATTTATGACCCAGACAGAGATGGAAAAACAAAGATAGAACATGTAACAGAGATGCTACAAAACCTTGTGTACCATAAAAACTTACTATTTCAATCCGTCTTGATGGACACGTGGTATGCGACAAATAAATTGATGTTATATATTGATGGGTTAGGGAAATATTATTATTGCCCTCTGAAACGTAATCGACTTGTTGATGATACGGAAGAGCAAGAAGACTATAAAAGAATTGAATTGTTATCTTGGGATGAAAAACACTTAAAATTAGGAAAAACAGTTAAAATAAAAAAGTTTCCTGGCGCGAAAAAAGTGAAACTATTCCGGGTAACTGTCTCCACCGACAGAACGGATTTTATCGCTACAAACGATTTATCTCAAGATTCTACGGACGTTGTACAACAAGTGTGTAAGGTTCGATGGAAGGTTGAGGAGTAACACCCCTGAATTAAAACAATTGACTGGCGTTGAATCATGTCAATGCCGTAAGGGTCGTATTCAAAGAAACCATATTGCCTGCGCTATTTTAGTCTGGCTTCGGCTCAAAGATTTAGCTTATAAAACTGGTCAAACAATCTATCAAATTAAGCACGGATTGTTGTCAAATTATTTAGTTCAGCAACTAAAACGTCCGGATGTTCCCATGTTTATCGTCTAGTTGTTTGGCGTGGGCGCGAGAGTGCAAGCGCCATTGCTTGAGAAAATGGCGATAAGCCGGAGGCTTGACGCTTTGCGTATCGCATTGTGCCAGTTGCGTAAGTCCTGACTATAATCAGTAGGACTGTAGAGTTTTGCGCCAGGTATCGCATAGTGAGCAGGGACATCTGCCAAAATTGTATTAGGACGAATCAAGTTTTTTTCCAAAGCCAATTCATATAGAAACGGCTTGAGAGTTGAACCTGGTTGACGCAAGGCTTGTACACCATCATTTCTTCCCTGCTTGGCTTCATTAAAATAGTCAGGCGAACCGACATAAGCCAAAACTTCTCCACTGTGGTTATCAATCACCAAAGCAGCTGCGTCATGGACATTGTGAACAGCAAGGGTGGAAATAACCTGTTGTACCTGGGCTTCAACAAACTGCTGCAAGAGACGATCTATAGTGGTGCGAATGGGGGATGATTTTTCTAGCCTCTCAGGCTGACTCGCCAGCCAAAACAAAAAGTGTGGTGCAGCAAGAATTCCTCGTTGGCGAGACTGAAACGAAATTTCCTCAGCGTATGCTCGCTCTGATTGGGGGCGAGTGATATACCCATCTTGTATAGCAGTCGCCACAATTGTTAGGACATTTCTCTGTTCCCCGTTCCCCATTCCCTGTTCCCTTGAGATCAAAATATGATGTCCTAACCAATATGTCCGTTGCTATACCCAATAGATGTCATGATTAATTTTTTCCAAACTCAACAAGTTCTTTGTCTTTATAGTGATTAACGTAAAATCACCTGACTCGTTACTAACGGTAACGATGAGATACAGTGTCTTTAACCCTACCGACCGTATAAATTCATAACTTAAGACATCTGCTAATACAAAACCTCAGAGAGAGGATATTTGAAGAGTAAAAAAGTTTTTATATAAGTAAGGTTTGTCGTCTGAGTTCACTCCGTTGCACCTGCCTGCTGTAATATTTGAACTGCACTGACGGAACGAAACGATCGCCTTGCTTCACCAGGGCAAACGCATCTAAATTTTGACAAAGTGGTAAGTAGAGGTGCGGTCTAGATAGTACAGATGAACTGTATGAAGAGTTCGGTGAGCGATCGCCCGTATCACACCCTGCGGGTGTGTCAAAGACACAGGGCAATCCAACTCCGTTGGATTGGGGCGTAGGGGCAGGTACCTCTTGCAGCTATGCAGCGCGGGACGGGATTGCCCAAAGGGCAGTGCCAAAGGCAATCACGAGTTGGTGTATTCTCATTCTCAAAGTAGAATGAAGCCAGAGCCTGTGAAACTCAAACCGAAAATCACGATTGCGGATCACTTTAAGGCAGGCTTGACCCAGATTCGGTTTGGTCAAAATTAAATAGTGTTGGTATGGTAGAATCTATCCGGCAAGTGGATGGTGAAACAACGGTCGAAACTCGTTATTTTATCAGTAGTCTGTCCCAAAATGCTCAAACCTTCGCCAATTCCGTTCGTAGTCATTGGGGAATTGAAAATTCATTACATTGGATACTGGATGTAACCTTAAAAGAAGATGACTGTCGGATTAGAAAAGATAATGCACCAGAGAATTTTGCTTCTTTTAGCCACGTAGCAGTTAATCTGTTAGGTCAAGAAAAGCGGGTAAAATTAGGTATGAAAAATAAGCAATTTCTAGCTGCAATGGATAACGAATACTTGGCGAGGGTTCTATCCCTGGCTTAAAGCTTATTATTTTCATATAATATTGAGCTAAAAGTACATTTCAGATTTTGAGTCTTGTTAGCCTAGATTCAATTAAAACTACACCCTTTTTTATTTTTATTTTTAACTCAAAATCATGTCCTATTGTGCTAATCTAACTATTGTTTATTGAGCTTTAATCCTGAATTTAGCTTTTTTATTTTATTTGGAAAATTCAACTTATTCTAAATATTTCAATCTAGTTTCCCGATATTAGTAACAATTAAGATGCGTTCGCCCTGCTTGCTTCACTTAATGCCGTTGCTCCCCAACGGTTTCTGGGACGAAAGTCCGCGCCATGCTCAAGCAGGAGTTCCATCACCTCCAAATCTCCTCGTGCTGATGCCATCATTAAGGGAGTCCAGCCGCCAATGTTCTGCGTATTCACGGAGGCTCGCCGTGAAATCAGTGCCTTAACAGTATAAAATTGCCCATTATCAACTGCCAAGTACAGCGCTGTATCACCAATCTTGTTGGTTGCATGTATATCTGCCCCCAAGTCAATCAGACGCAGGATAAGATCTGTTAGACCAAATCGAGCAACAGACATCAGCACAGTCTCACCGTAGTGGTTTCTCGGATGGATATCAGCTCCATAATCCAGCAGCGCATTAACGCTTTCTAAATACCCACCCTCTGCGGCGTACATCAGGGCAGTATAGTTAGCATCATTTTTGATATTCACATCTGCACCATAACTCAGTAGGATTTTAACCACATCCGCATAACCCTCTGCCGCTGCCCACATGAGTAAAGTATTGCTTTCTCCAACTGGGGTAACTCCCCCGGTTGTGTTGACGTTTGCGTTTTGAGCTAACAGATCTGCCACCGCTGTAGCATCTCCTCGAACAACTGCTCGGATCAATTCATCCTTCAGTGAAGACATAGTTTTCTACCCCCTACACTGACTATAGAACAAACCACATAGACAAGAGAGCGGTGAGGGGGTCGCAGTCTTGGAGGCCACTTCCTACAAGTCGGCACAGCCGGACGCCCTATGCCTGGGGCACGGCTGCGCAAGAGCGGGTATGCCTACGGCACGCCTGACCCAAGAGCGCCCTTACGGGTATGCCTGCCAACGCGAATGACGGCTAAGGGACTTCCTACCCTACGGGAAGCACCTGGCGTGAGACCCCAAGACGAGCCACTGCTGCAG